>NZ_CALFCW010000046.1:0-159826 GCF_937950555.1 uncultured Pigmentiphaga sp.
TGCCGGTAAGCGTCCAGTCGGCGATCTCCCGGCCGAGCGTGCGCGACAAGCCGGCAGCCCCGCGTAGATTGAGCCCCATCCCCAATACCACGCCGGTGCATCCTGGAGCCGGCGTGGCGACGCTTTCGACCAGGATGCCCGCTAGCTTGGCGCCATTCCACTGCAGGTCATTGGGCCATTTGAGCGACAGCACCCCGTCCGGATACGGACCCAGCAGCTGGCCCAGGGCCTCGCATGCGGCGATGCCGGCGACCAGCGAAAGCGGCGGCAGGCGTGCCGGAGCAATGTCTGCCTGCCAACCGCAGGAAAACAGCAGCGCCTCGCCGGCGCGGGCTTGCCAGGCGCGGCCGGCGCGGCCCCGGCCCGAGGTTTGGTAGTGGCTGCCGAGCAATGCCGGCCCGGTGCCGCCGTTCTTCAGGTACTGCTGCAGTTCGGCGTTGGTGGACGGCGTCGACGCCAGCCACGTTACGTCCCAGCCCGGCAGCGCCGCGCGCAGGCCGGCGGCGAATTCGGCCGGTGGGGCGATAGCGTCGGGGGGCGGGGCGGGGTGGTGTGTGGGCATGGAAATCCGTCCAGGGCGGCCGAGCGAGCGGCGTGCAAATCGGCAATTGTAGGCACAGAGCCCGGGGGATCGCAGCGAGGTTTCCCAAACCGCATAAACTTAACGCATGTCGCTCACGTTTTTCTTCCGCCGCCCATGAGTGCCGACGACTCGTCCGCTACGCCCGGGCAGGTCGTCCGGCACCGTGCCCCGATGGCGCGGCTGGCCTTGATCATCGTCGTGCTGCTGGTGGTGTACGCCAGCCTCTATCCGTTCACGGGCTGGGTCGATGTCGGCTTGCCGGCTTTCGCGTACCTGCGGGCGCCGTGGCCCGAATATTGGGTTGGATCCGAAATCGTCGCCAACGTCGCGGCCTATTTGCCCGTGGGCGCGCTGTTCGTCTGGGCGCTCTATCCCGCTTGCCGCAGGGTGGCCGCCGTGCTGGCGGCGGTCGTGTTCTGCACGCTGCTGTCGGGCTCCCTGGAGGCGCTGCAGACCTACCTGCCCAACCGCATCGCGTCCAACGTCGACCTGGCTGCCAACGCCGGTGGTGGGCTGCTGGGTGCCTTGGCCGGTGCCGCGACGGCGCCGAGCCTGATCGGCGACGGGGCACTCGTGCGCTGGCGCCATCGATGGTTTGCACCCGAGGCCGGTTCGGCCCTGATCCTGGCCGCGCTCTGGGTATTCATGCAGATTCCGCGCCAGCCCATGCTGTTCGGTACCGGCGAGTTATGGCGGTTGGTCGGCGATTGGGCCGCGCTGCCGTCGCAGCTGCTCGGCGAGGTGTGGACGCCCTCGCCTGGGCAGCGCATCATGGCCGAACAGCTGTGCACCGGGGCCGCCGTGGTGGCCGTTTCCATGTTGTTGCTGCACGTGGCTCGGCCAGTGCCGGGGCGCGGTATGCTTCCGGCTGCGCTGGTGTGTTGCGCGCTGCTGGTCAAGGCCGTCCTGCAGCCCCTGGCCGTGCCCGCGCAGGCGGGCGGGGCTTGGATCACGATCGGCGCCGTCGTCGGCGTGGTCGGGGGCCTGGCCCTGGCCACCGGCGGCGCTTATTTGCAACCTTCCTGGCAGCGCGTGCTCGGCATGACGGCCTTGTGCGTGCAGCTGGCCATCGTCAACTTGCTCCCGTCCGACCTCTATTTCGAAATGACGGCCGCGGTGGCGCGCACGGGTTGGCTGCATCTGGAGTCGCTCACGCAGAGCCTGTCCGTGATCTGGGTGGTGGCCGCCTTGTTCTTCCTGGCCCGGCGACGCGTTGGTTCGGCGTCCCGGTAACGCTTTTTTCGCCCTTGCGAGTTGGTATGGAGTCCTATTACAAGCACCACGTCTTTTTTTGCCTGAACGAGCGCGGACCCGATGCGCCTCGTCCCTGTTGCGCTCGGCAAGGCGCCCAGGCCATGCAGGACTATGCCAAGAAGCGCATCAAGGCGCTTGGATTGGCCGGCAAGGGCGAGATCCGCATCAACAAGGCAGGCTGCCTGGACCGATGCGAAGAGGGGCCGGTATTGGTGGTTTATCCGGAGGGTGTCTGGTACACCTACGTGGACCAAGAAGATATCGATGAAATCATCGATTCGCACCTGGTGCGCGGTGAGCCCGTCGAACGACTGAGGATCTGAGCGCCATGGCGATTGCAACCGAACATCTCGTGCTAGAGGGTGGCGCGGGGCCCGTCGATTGCGCGCTGGACATTCCCGAGGGGGGCCTCGACGCAGCACGGGGATGGGCCCTGATCCTGCATCCGCATCCGCTGTTCGGCGGCACCCGCGACAACAAGGTGGTCACGACGGTGGCGCGGGCCTGCGTGCAGCAGGGGCTGGCTGCGCTGCGGCCGAATTTCCGCGGCGTGGGCGGATCCGCAGGCGAGTTCGACCACGGCACCGGTGAAGCGTCGGACATGTTGGCCGTGGTGGATCAGTTTCGCGCGCGGCATCCGTCGCTGGCCCGCGGCCATTTCGTGTTGGGCGGGTTCTCGTTCGGCAGCGCGGTCGCCAGCCAGGTGTATGCCGGTTGCGGGCCGGCGAGCCCCCGGGGGCTGCCGGTGGCAGGCGTGGTATTGCTCGGCACCGCGGCCAGTCGTTTTTCCGTGGCCGAGGTTCCCGAAGATTCGCTGGTCATCCATGGCGAGCAGGACGACACGGTGCCGCTATCGTCCGTCATGGACTGGGCGCGCCCGCAAAGCCTGCCGGTCACCGTCATTCCCGGGGCTGGCCATTTCTTCCACGGCAACCTCGTGGTGGTCAAGCGCCTGGTGCTGAACTACCTGGGCCGCGTGCTGGCATGACGGGGCCGCCGGCGGGCTGTAGCATTCCGTTGCATCAGCTCCGCCATGTCCCGGGGGTAGCCAGCCGCTCGGGGTGCCTATAATTGCAGTTTCCACCCCGCACCGCGGGGCGCGCGTCGGGCAGCGTTGGCCGGCCCGGGCGGCGCCCCTCTTGCACGATCGTCTCCCACATGAAACTGCGCTTTTTCTCGTTCGCTCCGGGACGTCGGTTTGCTTTGGCCGCAGTGGCGTCGGCTTGCCTCGTCGCATTCCAGGCAACCATGCCCGCCACGGCCTTGGCCGCAGCCGCGCCGCCGGTGACTACCTCTTCCGCCGCGTCTTCGGTGTCGACCGTCGGCCTGTTGTCTTCCGTGCCGGCGCCCGCCATAGCGGCCCGCGCCTGGGTCGCGATCGACGTGACCAGCGACCAGGTCTTGGCCGAGGATCGCGCGGACGATCGCGTCGAACCGGCTTCGCTGACCAAGGTCATGACGGCGTATCTGGTGTTCAACGCACTCAAGGAAAAACGCCTGTCGCTCGGCCAAAGCGTCGCGGTGTCGCACAAGGCCTGGCGCACGGGCGGTTCGCGCATGTTCATCGAGCCGCGCAAGCCCGTCACCGTCGAGGAGCTGATCCGCGGCATGATCACGCAGTCGGGCAATGACGCCACGGTGGCGTTGGCCGAGGCCGTCGCGGGGAGCGAGGACGCCTTCGTCGCGTTGATGAACCAGGAAGCGGCGCGGCTTGGGCTGAAGAATACGCACTTTACGAACTCCACCGGCCTGCCCGATCCGCAGCACGTGACCACGGTGCGCGACCTCGCCCTGCTGGCCAAGCGCCTGATCCAAGATCATCCCGACTTCTACGGGTATTACAAGGAACGCGAGTTCACCTACAACAAGATCACCCAGCCCAATCGCAACCGGCTGTTGTGGGTCGATCCGTCCGTGGATGGCATGAAGACGGGCCACACCGAGGCGGCCGGCTACTGCCTGATCGCGTCTGCCATGCGGGGCGACCGCCGCGTGCTCACGGTCCTGGTGGGGGCGGCGAGCGAGAACGCGCGTACCCAGGAGAGCCTGAAACTGTTGAACTGGGGGTTCCAGAACTTCGACACGGTGCGCGTCTACGAGGCCAACCAGGCCGTGGTGGAGCCCAAGGTCTGGAAGGGCAATGCGAGCAAGGCCAAGCTGGGGTCGCGCTCGGCCATCTGGGTCACGGTGCCGCGCGGCCAGGCCGGGAACGTCAAGTCCACCGTCGAGCGTACCGATCCGCTGGTGGCGCCGTTGCAGGCGGGACAGCAAGTGGGTACGCTTAAACTTACCCTGAACGACAAACCCGTGCGCGAGGTGCCGTTGACCGTGCTCGAACCGGTGGACGTGGCTGGCATCTTCGGCCGCGCATTCGACGCCGTGAGGCTTTGGTTCAACTAAGGCTCGCGCATGCGCTGGGGGTGCGCCCCGAAGGGTGGAAACCGCGGCGCGGCATGTTCGCTGCGCCGCCATCGGGGGCGCCCCAGGCGCGGTCGGCCCTCGGTCCGCGCCCTTTTTTTGCGGAGCGCGCGAAACATGCGGCGCAGGGAAAGGGCGTATTTCTCTCCTTCTTTAGGGAATAGACATGATTCCAGGCATAGAGGGCGACCCACTGGTCTATCTCAACGGTGAGTTCACGCCGCTGTCGCAAGCCAAGATATCGGTGCTGGACCGGGGCTTCATCTTCGGCGACGGCATCTACGAGGTCGTGCCGGTCTACGGCCGCAAGCCGTTCCGGATGGCGCAGCATTTGGCGCGGCTCGCCCGCAGCCTGGATGCGATCCGCATCCCGAATCCGCACACGGCTGAGCAATGGCAGGCGCTGGTCGCGAGGCTGGTCGAGACCTTGGACGCCCAGGATCAGTTCGTCTACCTGCAAGTGACGCGCGGCGTCGCCAAGCGCGATCACGCATTTCCCCGCAACATCTCGCCCACGGTGTTCGGCATGACGAGCCCGTTCGCAAGACCGTCGGCCGAGCTGCGCGAGAGCGGCGTGAAAGCCGTGACCATGCCCGACGAGCGCTGGCTGCATTGCCACATCAAGTCCACCTCGCTGTTGGGCAACGTATTGGCTCGGCAGTATGCCGTCGATCGCGACGCGACGGAGGTCGTGATGTTCCGCGACGGTTTCCTGTCCGAAGGCTCGTCCAGCAACATCTGGGTGGTCAAGGACGGGCGCCTGCTGGCGCCACAGAAGAACCATCTCATCCTCGAAGGCATCCGCTACGGATTCATCGAGGAAATGGCCTCGGCCAAGGGGATCCCGCTCGAGATGCGGCCGGTCTCGAAGGCGGAGGTCCAAGCGGCCGACGAATTGATGCTTTCGTCGGCGACCAAGGAAATCCTGCCCATCGTGTCGCTCGACGGCCAGCCCGTGGGCGCGGGCCGTCCCGGCCCCGTCTATGCCCGGTTGCGCCAGGGATACGATGAGGCGATCGCAGCGCTTTGACATTCACATGGCAGACCTTCCCCAAGCGCCCGAGGCCCGGGCTTCGCTGATCGAGTATCCGTCAGACTTCCCGATCAAGGTGATGGGGGCGCATCGCCCTGATTTCGCCCAGGTGCTCACCGAAGTCGTGATGCGCCATGATCCGGATTTCGATCCGGCCACGGTGGAAATGCGGGCCAGCTCTGGTGGCAATTACTTGGGGCTGACTTTCATCGTGCGGGCGACTTCCCGCGAGCAGCTCGACGCGCTGTATCGCGAGCTCACCTCGCACCCCATGGTGAAATTCGTCCTGTAGCCGACCCGCCCGAGAGAGCTGTCCATGCACATCCGTTGGCTGCAGCGTCCTGCCGACTATCACGAGACATGGGAGGCGATGAAATCTTTCACCGCCGCGCGCGATGCCGATACGGCGGACGAGATCTGGCTGGTCGAGCATCCTCCCGTGTTTACGCTAGGGCAGGCGGGTAAGCCCGAGCATGTGTTGGCGCCTCATGACGTGCCGGTCGTCAAGAGCGACCGCGGCGGGCAGGTCACCTATCACGGGCCCGGGCAGGTGGTGGCCTATGTGCTGCTCGACCTGAAGCGCGCCGGGTATTTCGTCAAGGAATACGTGAACCGGGTGGAGCAGGCCGTGATCGATCTGCTGGCCGAATTGGGGCTGCCCGATGCGCAGCGCAAGCCGGGCGCACCGGGCGTCTACGTGAATTGGCCGCGCGCGTCGGCCCCCGCGGCGGGGGCATCCGAACTGGCCAAGATCTCGGCGTTGGGCATCAAGGTCCATCGCGGATGTACCTACCATGGCGTCGCGTTGAACGTGGCCATGGACTTGGCCCCGTTCTCGTGGATCAACCCTTGCGGTTATGCCGGGCTGCGCACCGTGGACCTAGCCTCCTGCGGGTGCGCGATTTCTCTGGAAGAAGCCGGCGAGCGGCTGGCGCGGCGCCTGGAACGCGCGCTGGTGGCCCTGCCGCAGTCAGGGGTTTTGCCGAGCCCGGCGCCGGCGGCGGTAGAATAAGGGTCTTTACTAATCCGGCCCCCGGTTCTACCCCGGCCACGCCGAACAGGAATCTTGTCGATGAGCTCCGTGCCCGATACGTCCGCCTTGAGCAGCCAATCCGAAACCAACGGGGCGGCGCCGGCCTACGATCCGCTGCAGAAGCAGAAATCCGCCTCCAAGGTTTCCCGCATCCCGATCAAGGTCGTGCAAGCGGAAAGGCTGAAGAAACCTGAGTGGATACGCGTGAAGGCGGCGTCTCCCGGTTCCCGCTTCTACGACATCAAGCGCATCCTGCGCGAGCACAACCTCCATACGGTGTGCGAGGAAGCCTCGTGCCCGAATATCGGGGAGTGCTTCGGCAAGGGAACGGCTACGTTCATGATCATGGGCGACAAGTGCACGCGCCGCTGCCCCTTCTGTGACGTAGGCCATGGCCGGCCCGACCCGCTGGACCCAGACGAGCCGCTCAACTTGGCGCGCACCATTGCCGCGCTGAAGCTGAACTACGTGGTCATCACGTCGGTGGACCGCGACGACCTACGCGACGGCGGCGCGGCCCATTTCGTGGAGTGCATCGCCAAGACGCGCGAACTCTCGCCCGCCACCCGCATCGAGATCTTGGTGCCCGATTTCCGCGGACGCCTGGACCGGGCGCTCGAGATCCTCGATGCGTGTCCGCCGGATGTGATGAACCACAACCTGGAGACGGTGCCGCGCTTGTACAAGCAGGCCCGCCCGGGTTCCAACTACGAGCACTCGCTCAAGCTGCTGGCCGAGTTCAAGGCCCGCCATCCCGAGGTGCCGACCAAGTCCGGCCTGATGCTGGGCTTGGGCGAGACTGACGAGGAAATCCTGCAGGTGATGCGCGACATGCGCGCGCACAACGTAGACATGATCACGATCGGCCAATACCTGCAACCGTCCGAGCACCATCTCCCCGTGCTGCGCTACGTGCATCCCGACACTTTCGCGATGTTCGAGCGCGAAGCCTATGCGATGGGCTTTACCCATGCCGCGGTCGGCGCAATGGTGCGTTCGTCGTATCACGCAGACCAGCAGGCGCACGCGGCCGGCGTGGCGTAAAGCGCGACGCGCCGTCGTCTTTTCGGTTCCGCAAGAAAAGAGGCTTGCCCAACGCGCGCAGCCCGGACGTTGTATCCGGGCCGGGGCGTGGGGCAAGCCTTTTTTTGGTTCATGCCGGCGCTGCCGGAGCGGCGATCGGTGCTGGTTTGCCGCTTCGGCGCGCTTGGTGCCGCTTAGGCCCGCACCTCCCGCCGCTGGAAGAGCATGTAGGCCAGCGTGAACAACAGGATCACGGCGGCGATCAGCCCTATCATCTGGGGCCAGATGATGGCCAGGCTTTGCGAGAGCGGCAAGGGCGAACCGATCACCGCGCCCTGCAATTGGCTCAGGAAGACCGGCCCCAGCGTGCGGGTCGACGGCACCAGCAGGGCCAGCACGCCTTCTCCGAACAACTGGGACGGCGAGATCCGCTCGAGCGCCTGTTGCCACTGGAGCGTTTCGATCCCGGGTTGCCCCAGCATCAGCGCCAATGGATCGGGCGGTGCGATGACCTGCGCGATCGCGCCGGCCAGCATGGGCCACAGCAGCGAGAAGAACAGCCATAGCCCGAGGCTGACCAGGGCAGACGTTGCCGCCGACTGGAACAGGATGGAGCACAGCATCGCCACGGACAGCCATACGCCTGCATAGGCGAGCGTGAGCAGCAGGAACAGCAGCGAGCGGGCGATTTCTTCGCCGCTGGGCGGCACGCCAAGCAGGAACAACCCGGCGCCGACCACCAATAGCCACAAGGCCAGCAGCGAAACGGCCAGGGTTGTCAGGCCTGCCAGGAATTTGCCCATCAGCAAGGCATCGCGGTAGATGGGCTGCGACAGCAGCCGGCTCATCGTGCGCCGCGAGTATTCGCCGTTGATCGCATCGAATCCCAGCCCGATCGCCACCAGCGGCACCAGGAACCCCAGCAGCGCCGAGAACGACGGCATGGGTTCGCGCGCGGCCGTGAACAGGCGCAGGAACACGAAGGGATCGCTGGCGGTAGTGTTGCGGATCTGCTGGAACACGCCGTAGAGCGCAGCGGCGGCCGTCAGGATGATCAGCCATTCCAGCACGCGCATGCGGCCGCTGCGCAGATGGTCGGCCAGCTCTTTCAGCAGGACCACGCCCATGCCCTGTACGGGTGATCCTTCACGCTGCATGACGTCGTCCCCCTTGAGTCATGGACTGGAAGAAGCGGTTGTAGATCATGTCGAGGCTGATTGGCTCGTCGTCCAGCCGGAGCAGCTCGGCGTTCGCGTTGACGAGCGCGCGGGCGATATCCGGCCGCACGTCCCGTTCGGCCCGCAGCCGCCAGCGTTGTTCGCCCTGGGGTTCGACCGAGGCGATGCCCGGAATGCCGCGCAGCACTGCGGCGATGTCCTTGCCCCGCGCCTCGACCACTACGGCGCTCTGGCCGCCCAGCACCTGGCGCGCCAGCTCCGGCACGGTGCCCATGAGGGCGATGCGGCCCTGGTGGAAAAGCGCCACGCGGTCGCAGATGCGCTGCATGTGGTCCAGCATGTGGGACGACAGCAGCACCGTGACGCCGTCCCGCCGCAGGCTGTCGATGAGCCCCAGGAAGTCTTCGGCGGCCTGCGGGTCGAGGCCGGAGGTCGGCTCGTCCAGGATGGCGATGCGGGCACCCTTGAGCACGATCTCCGCCAGCCCCAGGCGTTGCCGCATGCCGCGCGAGAAGCCGGCCACGCGCCGGTCTGCCTCGCTGGAAAGCCCGACGCGCGCGAGCGCCGCATCGATGCGGGCGTTGCGTTCGCCGGCGTCGATTTCCATGAGCTTGGCCGTGTAGGCGAGGTTTTCCCGTGCCGAGAGGTAGTCGTAGAACCCGACGGCGTCGGGCATGTAGCCGACCTCGCGCTTGACCGCGAGCGGCGAGCGGCGCGGATCGCGGCCCAGGACCGACACCGTGCCGGAGCTCGCTTCGGTCAAGCCCAGCAGCATGAGAATGGTGGTCGTCTTGCCGGCGCCGTTGGGACCGAGCAGGCCGAAGACCTCGCCCTGTCCTACCGTGAACGAAACGCCGTCGACCGCGGTACGGCCTTTATAGCGTTTGGTCAGGCCTTGCGCCTGGATGACTTGCGTGCTCATCGCCGCCCGAACCTCGCGACAGCACCCACCAGCACCAGCACGGCGATGGCGATGATGATGACTCCGACGATACCCCACAGGCCCGAGGTCTGCACCGTGATGCGGAACTCGCCCGACGCGCTTTCCCCGCCGCCCGACGCGCGGATGGTGGTCATGTAGTCGCCGACGAGCGATCGATCGGACGGCGTGATGTGGGCCTGGGCCTCGACCTCCTTGCCCGCTTCGATTTCAGGAAGGGTCTTGGGTTCGAATTCGACCTTCCAGCCCGACGGCGCGCTGGCCGACAGCTCGATGCCTTGCGCCGGCGCGGAGCCATCGTTGCGCACGATGATGGGCATGGTTTCGGTCTTGCCGGCGCGGGCGGTCGCACTCATGATGCCGTCGCGGCCAGTGATGCGCAGTTCGGGTTGGCCCACGACGTCCATGGTGAGCTTGGCGCTGGCTGATGCGTTTTCGGCGCTGGCATGCACGACGATGGGATAGCTGCCGGCCTTGACGGACGAGGGCGGCTTGACGCTGAGCTTGAGGTCTTTCGATTCGCCCGCCTTGATGGGCACGGAGGTCAGCTGTTGCGACCCGTAGTTTTCGGTGAAGGTGGGTTCGAAGTACTGCGGCGTTTCGGCAGTCAGGCTCACCACCAGATCGCGTCCGCTGTCGTTGCGCACCGTGAACTGGTAATCGAAGGTCGTGCGCGGGCCGCCGCGCAGCGCGGGCAGCTTGGTTTCGATGCCGAGCTGGGCCGGCAATTCGTCGGCCAGCGTCACGTCAATGGGAAGTTCGATGCGCCGGTTCGGCGCATCGGCCACGACGCGTATGCGATACCGGCGCGCCTCGGCCGTGGGCGGCAGTTCGAACCGCAATTGCAGCGGCACGCTGGCGTCGGTGGCCGGCATTGCAGCGGCCACCGGCTTGCCGCCGCCGAGCAGCGAGACTTTCCAGCCTTGCGGCACGTCTTCCACCCGTAGTGCAACGCGCTCCGGCGGCTCTTTTTGGTTGCGCAGGCTCAGCGGCAGCGTGGTCGTGGCGCCGGCCTGCAACGTCAGGGAAGGGTAGTCGGTGACCAGGTAGATGCCCGACTGGTCGGCCGCCACGAGGGTCGGCAATGCGAGCAACAGCGACAAGATCAGGACGCGAATCTTATGCATGGCAGTTCGTTGATGAAATGGAATGCTGAAAGATTCGGCCAGGCGCCCGGCATGGGATACGCCTGAACCAATCGTATTAGTGTGAGCGTCTCCCTTCGGCGCAGCGCCGCACCTGGATGCATGGAGTATCCGGGCACGGCGCTGCGCCGGGGGACCAGCTTCGCGGGGCGGAGCCGGTACGGGGCGAAACACTAATGGATGATACGACGATTGGCTATACGGGTAGCCCCTGCTTGGTTTCGTCCTGGATAGACCTTACTCAGTCCATTTTGATGCCCCGCGATTCAATCAGTTCACGCCCCGCCTTGATCTCGGAGGCCAGGTAGTCGCGCAGTTCCGCCGGCGAGCCGCCTATCGGTTCCGCGCCGATGGAAGCCAGCGTGGCCTGCACCTTGGGCGCCTGCAGCGCCTGGCGCATGGCTTGGTTCAGCTTGTCGATGACCGCTTGCGGCGTGCCGGCGGGCGCAAAGGCGGCAAACCACGGAGTTAGCTCATAGCCGGGCAGCCCGGCTTCGGCCACCGTGGGTAGATTGGGCAGTGCAGCAGAGCGCTTCTTGGTCGTGACGGCGATGGCGGTCAGCTTGCCCGCTTCGATGTGCGGCTTGGCGGAGGTCACGCTGTCGAACATGTAGTCGACTTGTCCGCCCAGCAGGTCGGCGATGGCCGGACCGCTGCCCTTGTACGGCACGTGCAGCATCTGCACGTTCGCCATCTTGACGAACAGTTCGCCGGCCAAGTGGATGGACGTGCCGACGCCGGCCGAGGCAAAGGTGTACTTGCCGGGATTGGCCTTGGCGAGTGCGATTACCTCGGCCACCGTCTTGGCCGGGATGCGCTGCGGATTGGCGACGAGCACGTTGGGAACGACGGCGAGCAGCGAAATCGGCGCGAAGTCCTTGACGGGATCGTACGCCATGTCGGGATAGAGCGCGGGGTTCACAGCCATGCCGTTGGCGACGATCATGATCGTATAGCCGTCCGGCTTGGCGCGGGCCACGGCGGTTGCGCCGATGTTGCCCCCGGCGCCGGGGCGGTTCTCGATCACGAAGGGTTGGCCGAGCATCTGGCCCATGGTTTCACCCAGCGTACGGGCGATGTTGTCCATCGCGCCCCCGGGCGGGAAGGGGACGATCCAGCGGATCGGGCGGCTGGGATAGCCGTTTTGCGCAGCAGCAGTGAGCGGTGCAGCGAGCAGGCCCGCGGCGACGGCCAGGGCGGTCAGGGAAAAGCGGTTTTTCATCTTGTGTCTCCAGTATGCAGTATGGGGCGGGTCGGACCAGCCGTCGCCGTGGCGGCTTGCGCTGCCCGACCCGGAGGGGGCGCTCAGCGGATCGCGGAGGGATGCCGCGCCAACGGCGTCACGTGGATGTCCATGTACGGGTACAGGGGTAATGCGGACAGCAGCGCGTGCAGCTCGTCGTTGTCCGTCACGTCAAAGATGCTGTAGTTGGCGTATTCGCCCACCACGCGATAGATCTGCTGCCATTTGCCCTGCCGCTGCAGGTCCTGGGAATAGGCCTTTTCCGCGGCCTTGAGCGCATCGGCTTGTTCAGGTGGAACCGAATGCGGGATGCGTACGTCCATGCGCACGAGAAACAGCATGAAAGTCTCCTTGTCACGATTCTTGCCCGGGACGGCCGGCGCCTAGCCGGCGGCGTCCCCCCAAGGGCCGGGATACCCGGCCCGTCCTTGCGTCGTCCGGCTCAGCGGTCGCGGCGATAGCGGTTGAGCTTGTCTTCGTCGATCGCCAGTCCGAGCCCGGGGCCGGTGGGCAGCCGCATCGAAAAATCTGCGTAGGCGGGGCGCTCGCGGACCACGTCGTCCACCAGCAGCAGGGGCCCGAACAATTCCGTGCCCCATTCCAGGCGCGGTAGCGTGGCAAAGGCATGGGCGGCGGCAACGCTGCCGATGCTGCCCTCGAGCATGGTGCCGCCGTATAGCGCGATGCCGGCGGCGTCGCCGACCGCCGCGGTGCGCAGCGCACCATAGAGGCCGCCTGACTTGGCGATCTTGATCGCCAGCACGTCCGCGGCGCCTTCGCGCGCAATGGCCATCGCATCCTCGGGGCCCTGCACCGCCTCGTCGGCCATGATGGGGATGACGAAGCGAGCCGCCAGCCGCGCCATGCCGGTGCGGTGCGCGCGCGGTACCGGCTGTTCGACGAGGTCTACCCCGGCCTCTTCCAGCTGCGCGATGCCTACCGCTGCCTGGGACTCGCTCCACGCCTGGTTGACGTCTACCGTGACGCGAGCGCGCTTGCCGAGCGCGCGCTTGATGGCGCAGACGTGGGCTACGTCTTCGGCCACGGAGCGGCGGCCTATCTTCAGCTTGAACGTATCGTGGCGGCGCGCGTCGAGCAGCGCTTCGGCCTCTTCGATGTCGCGGCGCGTGTCGCCGCTGGCCAGTGTCCACAGCACGGGCACGGTGTCGCGCACGGCGCCGCCCAGCAAGGTGGAGACGGGGACGCCCAGGCGCTTGCCCTGGGCGTCGAGCAATGCGGTTTCCAGCGCCGACTTGGCAAAGGTGTTGCCCCGCGCGGCCTTCTCCATGCGCTGTACGGCAGCCAGCACGTTGGCGGCGTTTTGGCCCAGGAGGGCCGGGGCCAAATACGTGTCGATGGCCACCTTGATGCCTTCGGGGCTTTCCTCGCCGTAGCTCAGGCCACCTATGGTCGTGGCTTCGCCCAATCCTTCGATGCCGTCCGAGCAGCGTAGCCGCACGATCACGAGGGTCTGGACGTTCATGACCGTCATCGCCAGTTGATGGGCGCGGATCGTGGGAAGGTCGACCAAAATGGCTTCGATCGACTCGATATACGGCAAAACCATACTATTCCAGTCATAGAAAGTGCTGGAATTCAGTATGAATCTCGATTTTTCACCCGTCCAAGACTATATTTGTCGTTTTCCATACCTAAAAGGTATCGATGGATCTCAGGCAACTTCGTTATTTCCAGGCCGTGGCGCAGGAAATGAACGTCACCCGCGCCGCCGAAAAGCTGCACATGGCGCAGCCGCCGCTCAGCCGCCAGATCCGGGCCTTGGAAGAAGAGCTCGGCGTGCTTTTGTTCGAGCGCACCGGCCGCTCCCTGCGCCTGACCGAGGCCGGGCGCTTCCTGCTCGAGCATTCGCTCCAGTTGACCACGCGGCTGCAGGAGGTCGTCGATGCGACGCGCCGCATCGGCCAGCAGGGGCGACGCTGGTTTGGCATCGGCTTCGTGCCTTCCACGCTATACGGCTTCGTGCCCGAGCTGATACGACGCCTGCGCAGCGCCGATCCGCACGTGGACGTCGGGTTGTCGGAGATGACGACGCTGCAGCAGATGGAAGCGCTCAAGTCCGGGCGCATCGACATCGGTTTCGGCCGCATCCTGTTCGATGACCCGGATGTCGAACGCGAAGTGCTGATGGCCGAACCGTTGGTCGCAGTGGTGGGGAAATCCCATGCATTGGCGGCGCGCCCGGCGCACGGGGCCGTGGGCGCGGCGGAGCTGGCGGGCCAGCCGTTCATCCTGTATCCCGCCCGGCCGCGCCCGAGCTATGCTGATCACGTGCTGGGCTTGTTCAGGGCCGCAGGCTGGGCGTTGCAAGTCATCCAGGAGGCCAATGAGCTGCAGACGGCGATAGGCCTCGTGGCGGCAGGATTGGGCGTGACGGTCGTGCCCGCTTCCGTGCAGCGGTTGCAGCGCGACGATATCGTCTATCTGCCCCTGGCGACGGCAGGTTTTACCTCCCCGGTCATTGTCAGTTGCCGCAAAGACGATCGGTCGCCCTTCCTCGTGCAGGCCAAGGCGCTGGCTGCCGGGCTCGCGACGAAGGATGCGGAGGCGTTTCGCGCGTAGGCCTGGGCGTCAGGCGTTTTCCAGGTGCACGCTGCCCTTGGCGGCCGACCGCGTGCCCGGCAGCGGGCGGTTGCTCGCGGCGTGATAAGTGAAGACGACCGAGAATTTCACTTCGTCCGTGCTGTTGCGATCCGCCGCGTGCAGGGTATTGCAGTGGAAAAACACTGCGTCGCCGGCATGCAATTCCGGCACGATGGCGCGTTCGATCACCGGCCGGTTGACGGGAAGGTCGTCGCGGAAGAATTTTTTCTCATCGAACCGCGAGGCGTCGATGCGTTCGAGATGCGAGCCGGGCACGAAGTGCAAGGCGCCGTTGCGGTCGAATTCGTCACCCAGCGCCAGCCAGACCGAAACCATGTCGTCCCGCTCGAACGCCCAATAGCGGAAATCGCGGTGCCATCCGGTCAATGTGCCGAACCGCGGATGCTTGGTCATGATGCAGTTGTGGTGTGCCAGCGAAAGCTTGGCCGGTTCGCCGAAGTACGCTGCCATCCATTCGCGGATGGGGGCAGACGTGGCGTACTGCCGGAAGGCTTCGTCGCGCGACCATGCATCGAGGAGCCGCCGCACGGTTTTTCCGCCTTCGGCGTCGCGCGACGGCGGCGCGCCGGGATAGCCCAGGTCCGCTTCGTATTCGATGGGCTCGATGTGCGCATTGAGCTGGGCGCGCGCAATCTGCAGCAACGCGGCGCAACGCGAGGCATCGAGGAAATTGCGCACTACCACCAGGCCGTCCCGGCGCAGTGCCTCGATTTGTTCATCGCGGGACAGGCTAGCCATACTGCTGAACGAGGCAAAAAGTCACGAGGTTCACTAGCATACGCCGAATTGCAAAGGAAAGCCTGCGCGCCGGGCCTGGGGCCCTCAGCCTTGAATTGTGGGGCGCCCTCGCATCGCCCGCAGGCCTATTCCAGCTTGATGTCGATGCGCTTGACGACGTCAGCCCATTTTTGCGCGTCGCGCCGGAGCGTTGCTTCGGCTTCCGTTCCCGTCGAGCCCACGGGCGTGAGATCGAGCGAAGTCAATTTTTGGCGCACGGATTCCTCGTTCAATATCTCGGACACCGTCCGTTGAAGGGTTTGGAGAAGCGCTGCGGGGGTAGCGCTGGGCGCCATCAGGTATTGATTGAAGGACGCGTCGATGCCGGGCAGTCCGGCCTGCGGCAAGGTAGGGATGGAGGGCGCCATGGGAGAAGGGCGCGCGGAAGAGACGGCCAGGGCTGACAGCCGGCCGGATTGGATGTGAGGCAGGACGGTGGGCGTAGCGAGGAATCCGCAGTCGACCTGGCCTCCCATGACGGCGGTCGTGGCGGGGCTCGGTCCCTTGAAGGGGATGTGGGTCATCGAGACGCCGGCGCCGCGGAGCACGAGTTCGGCAGCCAGGTGGCCGGGCGAACCCGGCCCGCCCGAGGCGTACGTCATGGAGGACGAGCGTGCGCGGTCCATCAGTTGCTTCATCGACGTGATCCCGAGCGCGGCGTTGCACACCATCATCTGGTTGAAGTTCGCCACCAAGGCGACAGGCGCGAGATCGGTACGGGGGTCGAAATCCATCTTCGTGTATACGAGCGGATTGACCGTCACCACCGTGTCGGGCGTCACGAGCAAGGTATATCCGTCGGGCGGCGATTTGGCCGCCAGCTGCGCCGCGAGGCCATTATTGGCGCCGGGCCGGTTTTCCACCACGAAGGCCTGCTTGAGGCGGCGGCCCAATTCATCGGCGAGGATGCGGGCCACTAGGTCCGAGGGTGCGCCGGGAGGCGAGCCCACGAGGACGCGCACCGCCTTGGCGGGATAGTCTGTCGTGGCGTGCGCGCACGCGAATGCGGAAGAAAGAGTGATGGCCAGGAAAACGGTCCGTATGGCACGCATCGTCTCGCTCCTTTGGAATGCTGTTTGGGGGAAGTGTAGTTTTCCGGGTTGGTCATGAAAAATGAAAAATCAGGAGCGTTGATTTCTGTTTGGTCATCGTTCTTGGAAATGGCGGCACGCATACATGAACGAAGCACGCATTGGCATCGGGAGGGGCGCATCAAGCTGCGCCCGCGGCAATGTCTGGTCGCCATTGCCGCGCATCGGCCCAGGGGGGGCGGGCGCATGTCGCGAGAGGGGCTGTCACATGCCGACGGGGGCGGGGTGCACATAGGCCGGGCCCCATAGAGACACTTTCCGGGGTATTCGCACCGCCTGCGTGGCGCGCACCGATGCCGTCTGGACGATTGCGCCCGGCGTGGCCGGGCAAGACTTGCGTGCGGGTGCGGGTCGAATGCAGACGCGCTCCGGCCGCGCCGGTGCGCGGTCGCACGCATCGCGACGCGCGCTTGCCCGAAGCGGATCGGTCAGGCTGAGGCCAGCTGCCTTTCCAGCACGCGCTGCGGCGAGCGCTCTGGGTTCTCCATGGCCGAGACCGGCAGCAAATAGGTTTGTTCCAGCATGAACTGGCCTGTCATCGCCGCATGCGGCGTTTGGTCGGAAAAGCAGATCCAGGTACTGCCGGGAGGGAAATCAATGCTTTCTTGCGGACCGTTGCGCTGGTAGTCGGCGTCGGCCTTCATGCGGTCGTGCAGCTGCAGCATGATGTGATCGTAGGCGCTGCGCCGGCTCTTGGTGACGTGCAGCTTGTGCAGTAGCCAGGCCACGCCGGGACGATAGGGCGGGATCTGCGGCAGGTAGCGCGCGGACAACGTCTCGAAGGACTCGCCCACGCGCCAGCGGCGCGCATCGCCATGCGGATTGATGTTGTTGAAGACGCGCAGGATGCGCTGCTGGCCCACGGGGCGCGAAGGGAACGCGTCGACGTGCAGCCGCGAGTCGTCCTTGCGCCAGGACATCTTCCACGTGCCGATGCGGTGCAGCCGCAAGCTGGTGGTCGGCGCGTGCAGGTGGGCGGCGTAGTGAGGCAAGAGACGATCCAGGAAGCGACGCGTGGTTTCGTAGTAGCGCCGGACCAGCGCGCCTATGGCGTCGCGCCGCTCGTCCTCCACGGCGACGCCGGTCAGCTTGCCGGTGACGGCGTTGAGGCTGATGTTCTTGCGCTTGGGATCGACCAGGCTGGGGTCGAGCAAGGCGGTTTCCGCATCCGTCAGCTCGAAGCGCAGTCGCGGAAAATACAGCACCTTGCCTTCTTCCAGCTCCGCTGCCGGCGAGGGGGCGGCGTCCATCCCGGGCGCGGCGTCCCAGGAGGCGTGGTCGATGACGATGATTCGGGAAGATGCGGCCATGGTGCGATTGTTCAACCGGCCAGCGCCTTTTCGATCTCGGCGTGGAACTCGGCCACGTCGGGTTCGCCCAGGTATCGCTTGATGATGCGGCCTTGTTTGTCGATCAGGAAGGAGGTGGGCGTGAGCTTGACGTCGTCGAAGCTGCGGGCGATTTCCCCCATGGGGTCGAGCGCAACCTTGAACGGCAGTTGGCGGCTTTGCGCAAAATTGAGCACGTAGTTCGGCGGGTCGTAGCTCATGGCCACGGCGATCATCTCATAGCCCCGGGGTGCGTACTTCTTGTACGTTTCGACCATCATTGGCATTTCCTTGACGCAGGTCGTGCAACTGGTCGCCCAGAAGTTGACGAGCACGACCTTGCCGCGCAGGCTTTCAGCCGGGATCTTCTCGCCCTCGATGGAAGTGAACGTGGTGTCGGGCATCTTGGCGGCCGGCGCCAGCGCCAGCCAGGCGCCGGCTGCAGCCAGCAGCACGGCCGCGAAGATTGCGGCGAGCTTGGCGGCACCGCGTTGGCGCGCGGCTGTGTTGATACGGGCTGAAGTAGGCATATCCGTCTGTCCTCCACGCAGGGCGGCTGCGCGGCCGGCAAAGCGTCGCGGCCGCCCCATCCAACATCATTATAGGTGCGGCGTGCGCGGCGCCCTGCGGCGGTTCGCGCTTAGCGCCCGCCCGCTCCGTCTTCCTCTTCGGCCTTCACCTTGGCGAGGTTTTGCAGTTCCTCTTCCGTGATGTAGTCGAACACCTTGACGACCTTCTTCACGCCGCTCACGCCGGCGGCAATCTCGGCGCCGCGCTTGCCTTCCCGCTCGGTCACGCGTCCCATCAGGTAGGCGACGCCGTTCTCTACGACGATGCGGAAGGAATTGGCGAACAGGTCTTTGGCGTCGACCAGCGAGGCCTTGATCTTGCCTTCGATGAAGAGATCGTTCGAGCGGGTGGCCAGGGAGGTCGGCATGCCAATCTGCAGCTCGTTCACGATGGCGCGCACGTTCTCCACGCCCCGCACTTGCTCTTCGGCGTCGCGTTTGGCAGCCTCGTCCGGGACTTCGCCGGTCAGCAGCACCTTGCGGTTATAGGAGTTGACGTTGATATGGCCCTTCTCGCCGTAGCGGCCCGAGAGGCGATTGGCGGCCTTGAGCTCGATGTTCTTGTCTTCGACCTGGATGCCGACGGTGCGGCGGTCGGTCGCGGCCATGGTGCCGACGTAGGCGCTTCCCAATACCACGGGTGCGCAGGCCGACACGGCCCATGCGGAAGTTGCCACCATGGCCGCCAGCATCAGCGGGCGGAGCGAAATGGCCGGTTTGCGAAACATCAGAGATCTCCCAGCAGTTGAGCGTCGATGCCGTCGCACATGGCGTGCAGCAGCAGGATGTGGACTTCTTGTATGCGCAACGTGCGGTCGTGCGGCACGCAAAGGTGTACGTCGTCTTCGGTGAGCATCTGGCCGATCCTCCCGCCCCCCTTGCCGGTCAGGGCGATGACGCGCATTTCGCGCGAATGGGCCGCTTCGATGGCTTCGATGACGTTGGCCGAGTTGCCGCTGGTGGAAATGGCCACGAGCACGTCGCCGGGTTGGCCGAGCGCATTGACTTGTTGGGAAAACACGCGGTCGTAGCCGAAATCGTTGCCGACAGCGGTGAGGATGGAGCTGTCGGTGTTGAGGGCGATGGCGGCCAAAGGCAGGCGGTCGCGTTCGAAGCGGCCGACCAATTCGGCGGCGAAGTGCTGGGCGTCGGCAGCGGAGCCTCCATTGCCGCAAGCCAGGATCTTGCCGTTGTTGGTCAGGCAGAACACCAGTGCGTCCACGGCGGCGGCGGTGGGGGCGGACAGGGTGTCCTGGCAGTGTTCGAACAGGGCGACGGCGTCGCGGAAATGGGCAGAAATGCGGGCGATCAGGTCCATGAAGGAATTATCTCATGCGGGGAAGCGGCCGGTGTGCACGGCAGGCCGGCAAGTGTGACCACTGTAACCGGCCGCAACGGGCCGCCGTTGCCGGCGACCCGGGTTCGAGCAGCCGGGCCGCGTTTGGTTCCCCTCGGCCGTGGAGAGGCACGTCCCCGCTCGTGGGCCTGTCCCGAGTCGTCGGATTCATCCCCCGGCAGGATGCCCTGCCTCGAAGGCGTGCCGGATCCACCGAGGCGGCCGTTCGGCGTCGAAGGCAAGCACGTCGAAGCGGCAGGGCGGCAGCGGCCCCCTCCAACGGGTATGGAGGAAGCAACGTGCCGCGCGCTCCAGGCGCAGTCGTTTGGCGGGACCCACGGTGGCGGCTGCGTCGCCGTAGCGGTCGACGGCGCGCGCCCGGACCTCGACGAAGACCAGTACCGGGCCATGCCACATGATCAGGTCGATTTCTCCCGCCCGGCACGTGAAGTTGCGCGCGACCGGTTGCAGGCCCGCCGCCGTCAGGTAGTCCAGGGCGCGCCGTTCGGCGCGGTCGCCCGCCTGTTGAGAGGGCGACCGGCGAGGTGCCTCGTCTTGGCCGCGTCGGCCGCCGTGCCGTTTGCCTCGTCGGCGGCGCAGCGCCTGTCGTTGCGCCGCGTGTGCCCGGGCAAAGGCCGAGTCGATGGGGGGCATGGCCTCGCCGTCCGGGCGTGGCGTGCGCTCGGACGTCATGCCTGTCCTCGCGTTATGCTCGGGGCATGGAACATGAATTCGACCCAAGCAGGCCCCACGCCGGCGCCTGGGCCAGGCTCGCCGAAAAGGTAGAGGCGCAGGATTGGCCAGCATCCGCCCTCTATGTGGTGGCCACGCCCATTGGCAACCTCGGCGACCTGAGCCTGAGGGCCCAAATTTGCTTGCGTAGGGCCGACGTGGTGGCGGCCGAGGATACCCGCACGTCGCGCGCGCTGCTGGAGGCCTGGGGCATCGACACGCCGCTCATGTCGGCGCATCGTCACAACGAAGCCCAGGCAGCGCAGGCCATACTCGGCCGCCTGTCTGCCGGGGAGCGCGTCGCGCTGGTTTCCGATGCCGGTGCGCCGGGCGTGAGCGATCCGGGAGCGCGCATCGTGCGCGAGGTTGCGGCGGCGGGGTACCGGGTAGTACCCGTGCCCGGCGCGAGCGCGGTCATTGCCGCCTTGATGGCCAGCGGCGCGACCTCGGACGAGAACCCGGCTTTCGTTTTCGCGGGATTTCCGCCGCCCAAATCGGCAGCGCGGCAGCGGTGGCTGGCACAGTGGTGCGCATTGCCGGCGCCGGTTGCCATGTATGAGGCGCCCCATCGCCTGGCCGCGACGCTGGGGGACTTGCTGGCGGTTTGCGGACCGGGGCGCGAGGTGACCCTGGCGCGCGAACTGACCAAACGATTCGAGGAAATCGCCACCTTGCCGCTCGGCGAGGCGCCGGCCTGGCTCGCGGCCCATCCGCAGCGGGCACAGGGCGAGTTCGTCCTGATCGTGCGGGAGGCGCCGCCGTCGGACGCCGCGCAGTTCGACGCACGGACGGATGAGGTGCTGGAGGCGTTGCTGGAGGTCCTGAGCGTGCGCGACAGTGCCAAGGTCGCAGCGCGCATCACCGGCGCGCCGCGCGACGCTCTGTATGCGCGGGCGTTGCAGCTCAAGGGGAAAGACGTTTAGGGCGGATTCTCCGGCAGGCATGGGGGGCGCGATGAAGGCTCTGGCGCAAGCATGCCGCGCTTGCGCCTCGTCGGATAGCCCCTCACCGGGGCAGGATTGTCCTGGCCTTGGCCGCGCGGGCGCGCCGGCCCGCGCCGCGAGCGGTCAGCGCGTCACGATGAGAGGCACGATGTCGAGGCGGGCCTGTAGCCGCTGCGCCGCCGCCTGCGCACTTTCACGCGAAGGATAGGGGCCGATGTGGACGCGGTGCAGGTTGTCGGCATTGACGATGCGTAGCGGCTCGGTCCAGTCCGGAAGTTGCGCCTTGAGGCGGGCCAATAGGGCTTGGGCATTGCTGGGACCGCTGAAGGCGCCGAGCTGCAGGAAAACGCCCGATTGCGCCGGGGAGGAGACGGTCGCCGTGGCCGGGTCGAGTGCCGAAGGTGCCGGGGCCGGCGGCAGTTCCTGCACCTGGGTGATCGGCGCCGGGGCCGCGACCGGCATGGCCTGGACCGCGCCCCCGCTGCTCGATGCCGCGGCGTCGGGTGCCGCGGCCAACATCGTGCCATGGCTGCGCTCCGCGCGGATGCGCGCGATTTCATCCGGCAGCAGGAGCTCGACTTCCACTTCACCGCTACCCGCTTCGAGCAGGCCCAGCTTGTACGCAGCCGTGTAGGAAAGATCGATGATGCGGTTGTCGTGGAACGGCCCCCTGTCGTTGATCCGCACGATCACGGACTTGCCGGTCGCGACCCGCGTGACGCGGGCGTAGCTTGGGATGGGCAGCGTCGTGTGCGCCGCCGTCATCGCATACATGTCATAGATTTCGCCATTCGACGTGCGTGCGCCGTGGAACTTGCGTCCGTACCACGAGGCGATGCCGCGTACCTTGTATGGCTGCAGGGATGTCGCGGGCACGTAGCGCTTGCCGAAGATGACATAAGGACGGTTCGGGCCACTGGCCAGCGGTTCGACCGCCGGAAGCGGGTCCGGGACTTGGTCCAGGTTGGCGGGCGGGCTATCGGGCGGGCCGTCGTCTTTGTAATAACCCCCTCCGCGGGAGGCCGAGCCCGAAGGGGCCTTGGTGGGGGCACTGCTGCATCCGGCGAGTGCGACGGTGACGCAAAGCGCGATCCATAACAGACTGGAACTCCCGCGAGGTTGGCGGCTGGATGCTGCTGGGTGGCCAAGGCTCGGGGTCCGGTCGGGTCGAATCATCGTCAAGGTCCTGCTGAAGGCGTGGTCGATCTGGGAGGTGGCCCCGGATCGGCGGGGCCGCCGCCAGGATCATAAAGGTCGAATTGTTTTTGCGCACGGTGGCGCACCAGTACCTGACCCTGGCCGGCGAACATGGCAGCCAGCTGTTCCACCACGTAAACGGACCGGTGCTTGCCGCCCGTGCAGCCGATGGCCACGGTCAGGTAGCTGCGTGTGTCGTGCATGTACTCCGGCAGCCAGGTGCGGATGAAGCCGGCGATGTCGTCGATCATGCGGCCAACGTTGGGAATCGCGGCCAAGAAGCTCGCCACCGGCGCGTCGCGCCCCGTCAGCGGCCGCAGTACCGGGTCGTAGTGCGGGTTGGGCAGGCAGCGCACGTCGAAGACCAGGTCGGCATCCAGCGGCACGCCTTCTTTGAACGCGAAGGATTCGAAGGTGAGGACCGGCGGGACGGTGTCGGCCTGGACGACATTGCGTATCCATGAACGCAATTGCGAGGGCGTCAGCCCGGTGGTGTCGATGACATGCCCGAGTTCCCGCAGCGGACCCAGCAATTCGCGTTCGTGCGCGATGCAGGCTTCGATCGATGGGGCGATGCCTTCTCGGAAGAGCCGGTCGGTGAGCGGGTGGCGGCGCCGGGATTCGGAATAGCGCTGGACCAGCGTGCCCGTATCGGCGTCGAGGAACACGACCCGAATCTCGGCACCCAGCGCCCGCAGCGACGTGATGGTGTCGGGCAGGTTGGCGATGGCCCCGGTCGAGCGCGCGTCGATGGATACGCCTACGCGCTGTAGGCCATCGTCGTGGGCCGAAGCGATGAAATCGTGCAGGAAGCGAACGGGAAGGTTGTCGACGCAGTTGTAACCCGCGTCTTCCAGCGTACGAAGGGCAACCGACTTGCCGGAGCCGGAGATGCCTGTGATGAAGACGACGCGTAGCACAGTCTGGTCTGCTTGTCGGTGAGAGGGACGCGTAGAGAACGATACCACTGCGGCGCGGATGAAGCGCCGGAAGGGGGCCGTTTCCCTATTCGGCTCCCTTTTGGATGGCTTCCATCTGCCGTTCCATGAACTCGGTCAGGGTGTCTATGCCCCGCAGTTGCAGGATGGCATTGCGCACTGCCGCTTCGACCAATACCGCAAGGTTGCGGCCCGCCGCCACCGGCAGTACCACCTTGCGTATGGGCAGCCCCAGTACGTCCTGCGTCAGGGCCTGCAGCGGCAGGCGCTCGAAGTGGGCCTCCGGCGACGTGGTGCGCACCAAGTGGACGATGAGCTTGAGCTTCATCTTGCGCCGTACGGAGGTTTCGCCGAAGATCGCCCGGATGTCGAGCAGGCCGAGGCCGCGCACCTCGAGCAGGTTTTGCAGCAGCGGCGGGCAGCGGCCCTCGATGATGTTCGGGGCGATGCGGGAGAATTCCACGGCGTCGTCGGCCACCAGGCCGTGTCCGCGCGAGATCAGTTCCAGCGCCAGCTCGCTCTTGCCCAATCCGGATTCCCCGGAGATCAGCACCCCCATGCCGAGCACGTCCAGGAATACCCCGTGCACGGTCGTGACTGGGGCAAGTTTCTTGGCGAGGTAGATGCGCAGTAGGTCGATGACCTGCGCTGCCGGACGGGGGGAGGCGAGCAGGGGGACGCCGCGACGCTCGCAATGCTCGAGCAGGTCGGCCGGGGCAGGCAGGCCATCCGCGATGATGATGGCGGGGACGCCGCTGGTGAGCAGTTCATCCAGGTGATGTGCGCGGCGGCGGGATTCCAGCCGTCCGTAGAAAGCGTGTTCCTCGTGCCCGAAAACCTGGATGCGGGTCGGATGGATGAGGTTGAGGTGGCCGACCAGGTCAGCCGCCGCCAGGCAGGTGTCGGGCAGCGACCGCGTTGCGTTGGCGCGCCCTGCCAGCCAACTCAAGGAAATCTTGTCGGTCGTGTCGTCGACCAGGTTTTCGATAGTAAGCATCGGGGCACACGAAAAGAGGCGCCCGACCGGGCGGTCGGGATCAGGCCTCGGCGTTGAACTGGGCCGGCTCCCAATGCGTCAGCAGCGAGTGGATCGCACTGGCCGAAGGTTCGGTGGCCAGGGCCTCGCGCAGCGCGCGATTGGAAAGCATCTGCGCCAGTTCGGATAGGATCTCCAGATGGACTTGCGTAGCCTGTTCGGGGCAGAGCAGGACGACCAGCAGGCTCACGGGCTTGCCGTCCGGCGCATCGAAGTTGATGGGCTGCGAGAGCCGCACGAACGCCGCGACGGCGTCGGTCAGGCCCTTGATCCGCCCGTGGGGAACGGCGACGCCCTGGCCGAGGCCGGTGGATCCGAGCCGTTCGCGAGCAAACAGGCTGTCGAACACGACCGAGCGGGCAATGCCGTGATTGTTCTCGAACAACAGGCCGATTTGTTCGAACACGCGCTTCTTGCTGGTGACTTCCAGGTCAAGCAGCACGTTGGAAGGGGGGAGTATCCGCGAGATCAGGTTCATAACATATGCGCCGGCTTCGTTGGGATCCGTCCGCAGGGGGGAAGCCGGGCGACATCTTTCCAAGATTGGGTCGATTATAGCCAGGGGGCGGGGGGAGGCCCACCCCCGGGGCGGCCCGGGGGCCGCGCGTCTGGAAAGGCGGCCTAGCGGCCGCCGGGGCTACTCCATTCGATTACAGATCAGCGGCGAGTTGCCTCTTGGGCGCTTCTTCGGGCCGTGGGCGTAGGAACTTGTCCTTGTATTTGATGACTTGCCGGTCGACTTTATCCACCAGCGTGTCGATGGCGGCGTAGAGGTTTTCTTCCTGGGCCTCGCAGTGAACGTCCTTGCCCCGCATGTGCAAGGTGATTTCTGCGGTATGGCGCAATTTTTCCACGGAAAGCAGCACCTGGATGTCGATGACATTGTCGAAATGCCTCAACACCCGCGTGAGCTTGTTCAGAACATACTCTCGGATGGCCGGAGTCACGACGAGGTGATGTCCGCTGATGCTCAGGTTCATGTAAAGCCCTCCTTGATGCGATGTACCGGGAATGCTCCCGGGCCGGCGCCGGTGTCCGCGGGCACCGGCGCATCGTGGCACGCGCGTGCCACTTTGCTTGCGTCGCGGCCGGATGTCCGGCGGATTGCCACGCAATCGAAGTGGCGGGCACATGCAATTCAGCGGTTAACCTGAAAGTGCGCCTGAGTTCGAGGCTTTCAAGTACGGTCTAACCCTAGTCTCCGTGATGAATAGTCAGCACCGCGTTTTGCGAGAGCCGCTTCAGATGCTTTTGCGCAAAGAAACGGGGGGAATCTTGAGGGCTTCGCGGTATTTGGCCACCGTGCGCCGCGCAACGACGATTCCCTGTTCTCCGAGCATCTGAGCAAGTTGACTGTCGGATAGTGGCTGTTTTGGGTCCTCCGCTCCGATGAGTTGCTTGATCAGCGCGCGAATCGCCGTGGACGACGCCGCGCCGCCGGTTTCCGTGGCAACGTGGCTGCCGAAGAAGTACTTGAGCTCGAACGTTCCCAGCGGCGTGAGCATGTATTTCTGCGTGGTCACGCGCGAGATCGTCGACTCATGCAACCCTAGTGTATCTGCTATTTCGCGCAATACAAGGGGGCGCATGGCCACCTCGCCATGGTTGAGGAAACCTTGTTGGCGGTCGATGATGGCTTGGGCGACGCGCAAGATGGTGTCGAAGCGCTGCTGGACGTTGCGGATCAGCCAGCGCGCCTCTTGCAGTTGCGACGACAGCCCGGGATGTGCGGAACTGCGTTCGGACTTGAGGATCTGCGCGTACATCTGATTGATGCGCAGTTTAGGCACGGCTTCGCTGTTGAGCGTGGCGCGCCACTGATTGCCGATCTTGCGCACGATGACGTCGGGAACGACGTAGTCTGCGGCAGGCGTGGAGTAGCGCGCGCCCGGCCTCGGATCGAGCTTGCGGATCAGGCTTTGCGCGGCCCGCAGCTGGTCGTCGGTGCATCCGAGCGCCTTGCGCAGCTTGGCATAGTCTCGCGCACCGAGCAGGGACAAATGTTCGGCGGCGATGCTGCGTGCCAATGCCAGCACGTCGGGGTCGCGCGCCTCGGGCAGGCAATTGAGGTCTGGGTCGCGCAATTGCAGCGACAGGCATTCGGCGATATTGCGCGCACCGACGCCTGCGGGCTCGAACGATTGCAGCAGCCGCAGCGCCGAGCGCAATTCGTCCATGTCGATTTCCAGCTCGGGCGGGAACAGGCTGGCCAGCTCCTCCAGCGGCGTTTCGAGATAACCGTTGTCGTCCAACTCGTCGATCAATGCCGTCACCAGCGCGGCGTCGCGTCGCGTCGCCTGCGTCAGGGCCAATTGCCCGAGCAAGAATTCGCGCAGCGAGGCGGAGGGAGCGGCCAGCTGGGGCGCGGTGTCGTCGTCATGTTCTCCTCCCGCGCGCGGCATCTCGTGCAGGGAGGGGGCGTCGTGCAGTTCGTGCGCATCATCCGACGAGACGGCGCCATCGTCGCCGCCGTTTTCTCTTTCGGCGTCGGCGGCCGACGTGCTGGGCGCGATGGCATGCATGCTGCCGTCCGCGTCGACGCGCAATGCGCCGGCGACGGGTTCGTCTTCCCGTTCGAGCAGCGGGTTCTCCTGCAAGATCTGCTCGATCTCATGTTCGAGTTCGAGCGTCGACAGCTGCAGCAGCTTGATCGACTGTTGCAGCGCCGGCGTCAGCGCCAGGTGTTGGGAAGTGCGGAGTTGAAGACCGGTCTTGAGCATGGGCACCGCTACATGCGGAAATGTTCTCCCAGATAGACCCGGCGCACGGCCGGGTCGCCAACGATTTCTTCAGGATGTCCGCTGGCGAGCACCGTGCCGTCGCTGATGATGTAGGCCCGATCGCAGATGCCCAGCGTCTCGCGCACATTGTGGTCGGTAATGAGCACGCCTATGCCGCGGCTCTTGAGGAAACGCACGATGCGCTGGATTTCGATGACGGCAATGGGGTCCACGCCGGCGAATGGTTCGTCCAGCAGAATGAACCGGGGGTTGGTGGCGAGCGCGCGGGCGATTTCCACGCGCCGCCGCTCTCCGCCCGACAGCGATATCGCCGCGTTGCTGCGGATGTGTCCGATCTGCAATTCGTCGAGCAGGGATTCCAGGTGCTCGTCCACCTGGCGCGCAGTCAGCACTGAGCCGTCGGGGTTGTGCTGCAGCTCGAGCACGGCGCGGATGTTTTGCTCGACGTTGAGCCGGCGGAACACGGACGCGTCCTGGGGGAGGTAGGACAACCCCAGCCGTGCGCGCTTGTGGATGGGCAGGCTGGTGGCGGGCACACCGTCGATGTCGATGCTGCCCGCGTCAGCCGGTACGAGCCCGACGATCATGTAGAAGCACGTGGTCTTGCCGGCGCCGTTGGGGCCCAGCAATCCCACGACTTCGCCGCCGTCCACGTGCAGCGATACGTTCTTGACGACGGTGCGGTTTTGATAGGACTTGCGCAGCCCTTCGGCGCGCAGCCGTCCCTGGCTGCTTTCGGACTCCTCGGGGCGCCGGGTCGGGGCCGCGTTTCCGGTTTCGGTGCGTTGCGCCATGTTCAACGGGACCCCTTGGCCGGCGTTGCGGGGCAACCCGCGGCCGGCGTGCCGTCGGCTGCCTGGCCACGCGGCTGGATGACGGTGCGCACGCGGCGGTTGGGCGTGGGCGCCTGGGGGCCACCGGTCGCGGTGTAGGTTTCGGTGCGCTGGTTGTAAGTGATGCGCTGGCCGCGCACCTCGTCGACCATCTGCTCGCATTCGAGGCGCCTTGCCACGGCCTTGGAGATGAAGTGGATCAGTTCGTTGCGGCCGTCGTATTCGACGCGTTCGCCTTCGCCTTCGATGTATTCGTCCTTGCCTTCGCGCCGTTGGCGGACATAGACCAGCTTGCCGGGATTGGCCGTGGCCACGCCGTATTGGTAGCCCTCGGGGTCTTCGCGCAATTCCAGCCGGTCGGCACGCAGGATCAGCGATCCCTTTGTCAGCACGACGTTGCCGGTGAAGATGGAGGTCTGTTTCAAGTCGTCATAGCGCAGCGAGTCGGCGTCGACCGTCGTCGGCTGTGAACTGTCTGCGCGCGCCGCGACTGCCTGCCCGGCCCAGGCAACGGCCAGCGCGATCGCGGCATGAAAGACGATCCGGGAGAGTCGATAGTTTGGCACGGTAGGCTTATCCCTTGGATGGCGGCCGCCTGGTCGGGGCGGGCGGCCGCGCGCTGTTGGGCTGTATCTGTACCCGCGTCTGGTTGTCCACCTTCAGTTCGCGCGAGACGTTGTCGTAGCGCATGCCCCGGCCCTGTATGCGTGTGGTCCCGTTCACGATCGTGGCGGGTAGGTCCGTGAAGGCAACGTCGTCGTCGGGCAAAAGCGTGATCTCTTCGCTGCGTATGTCGAGTTCCGAGCGTCCGTGCCCGGGCAGCCGGCGCAGGTGTACGTCGCCGCGCATGACCACGCGCGCGCCGTCTTGGTCCATGCGTGCGTGGTGCGAGGTTGCGGTCATCGTGGGCCGCTCGGGCCGCTGGCTGACGGCGCGGAATTGCGTGACTTCGGAAGAGTCGTCGTCCGGATAGTGCACCAGGCGGTCGCCTTCCATCCGCGTCGTCGGCATGCCGTTTTCGTCGCTGCGCACCATGACGAATTCCTCGACGTAGGAATCGATTTCGTGCGTCAGGCGTCGCGGCGGGTCCTCCGCCACGGCGCGGCGCGCATAGTCGGCCGCCCACCAGGTGCCTGCCACCAGGGCGGCCAGCAATGCGATGGAGACGCCCGAGGCGATGCGGTCTTTCATTGCGGCGATCCCGAGGCCATCAGCGTGGTGCGCGCGCGGCTCGTGATGTATCCGCCCAGGCGGCCCTGGGCGGCGAGGATCAAGTCACAGCACTCGCGGGCCGCGCCGCCACCGGCGGGGCGGGAGGCGACCCAGTGCGCCGCCTGCGTGATGTAGACCGGCGCTTCGGACACGCTGGCGGCAAACCCGACGCGGTGCATGGCCGCCAGGTCGATGATGTCGTCGCCCATGAAGCCGATTTCATCCAACTCGAGGTTGTGGCGCTGGGCGAGGGCGGTCACGGCGGCGTTCTTGTCCCGGATGCCCTGCTGCACCTCCGAAATGCCGAGTTCGGCCGCGCGCCGGGCCACCGTGGGAGACTCGCGGCCCGTCATGAACGCGACTTCCACGCCGCTTTCGTGCAGCATGCGCAGCCCGAATCCGTCCAGTGCGTGAAAGCGCTTGACGGTTTCTCCGTGCTCGCCGTAATAGAGCCGGCCGTCGGTCAGCACGCCGTCGACGTCGAAAATCATCATGCGCAGGCGCGCAGCGCGCTCGCGCACGTCCTGTGGCACGCGTGCCAGGATGAGGGCTTCTGCCGGGTGGGGAGTGAGGGGAATCGCCATGGGAACGTCAGAGCACCTTTGCAGCCATCAGGTCGTGAGTGTGGAGGGCGCCGACCAGCTTGCCGGACGCGTCGAGCACCAGCAACTGGTTCTTGCGGTTTTCATCCATCAGCGCAGCCGCCTCGGTGGCCAGCGCATCCGGACCGATGTATAGGGGGTTGCGGGTCATGCCGGCGACCACCGTCAAGTGGCGGATGTCGCCTTCTCGTTCTATCAGGCGACGCAAATCGCCGTCGGTAAAAATGCCCACCAGCCGTTCGCCGTCGAGGACCGCGGTCATGCCCATGCTCTTGCGGGTGATCTCTTCCAGGGCATCGGTGACGGATGCGGTGACTTGAACGGTCGGCACGTCGCGCCCGGTGCGCATGACGTCCCGCACGTGGGTCAGCAGGCGCCGCCCGAGCGCGCCGCCCGGGTGCGAGCGGGCGAAATCCTCCGGCCCGAAGCCGCGCGCCTCGAGGCAGGCGACCGCCAGGGCGTCGCCCAGCGCCAGCGCCGTGGTGGTGCTGGCCGTGGGGGCAAGGTTCATGGGGCAGGCCTCCTGCGGGACGCTGGCATCCAGGTGCAGGTCGGCCAGTTGCGCGAGCTCGGAGTCGGGATTGCCGGTGATGGCGATCAGGCTCGAGCCCAGCCGCTTGACCACCGGGACGATGGTGAGCAGCTCGGCGGTCGTCCCGGAATACGAAATGGCGATGAGCACGTCATTGGCCGTGATCATGCCGAGGTCCCCATGGACTGCTTCGGCCGCGTGCACGAAAAAGGCGGGGGTGCCGGTGGAGGCCAGGGTCGCGGCGACCTTGCGCGCGATGTGGCCGGATTTGCCGATGCCGCTCACGACTACGCGCCCGCGGCAGCCGAGGATCATGTCCACCGCCCGCTCGAAAGTGCGGTCCAGGCGCTGCGACAGCGCTTGGAGCGCCTCGATCTCCACTGCCAGGGTGCTGCGGGCCGAGCCGATGACGTCGACCGAGCCGGGAGCGCCGGGAACGTACGGGTTGGACGTGCCGTTGTCTGAGGTGTTCATGATTGAGTCCGGGCCGCCGCCCCGGGGGGCGGCGAAAAAAGCGCCTCACGCCGGCCAAGGGACGGCGACGGCCGTTCAATTGCGACGATCTACCAGTATAGTAGCAAGGGCACGATCCTTGCTTTTGCCGTCTTTGGGGTACAGTTGCGTGTTGCGCGCCGGGTTGCCGAACCCTGGTCCTGATCCGATTCTTCGCCGAGTCCGCCATGTTCCTGGATCCGAATTACATCCGCGACCGCATCCGCACGGTGCCCGATTGGCCCAAGCCTGGCGTGCTGTTTCGCGACATCACCCCCCTGCTGCAGGATCCGCGCAGCTTCCGGGTGCTGATCGACCTGTTCGTGTACCGTTACATGAACCAGCGGCTGGACCTGGTGGCAGGCATCGACGCACGCGGGTTCATCGTCGGCAGTGTCATCGCGCACGAACTGAACCTGGGATTCGTTCCCATCCGCAAGAAAGGCAAGCTGCCGTTCGACACCATCGCCGAGCAGTATTCCCTGGAATACGGCAGTGACTCGGTGGAAATGCACGCCGATGCGGTGCGGCCCGGCCAGCGCGTGCTGCTGGTCGACGACCTGGTCGCCACCGGGGGAACCATGCTCGCCGGCATGAAGCTGCTGCAGCGGCTGGGCGCCAATGTGGTCGAAGCGGCAGCAGTCATCGACCTGCCCAAGTTGGGCGGGTCGCAGGCCATACGGGGCTCGGGCCTGAGCCTTTACACCGTTTGCGAATTCGAGGAGTGAGGCGGGGCGGTTCCTTCAGCCGCGCCGGAACGCCTCACCCGGTCTTGCGCCGGCGGACGGCGCGCGCGGGCGGCGAGGATTCGGCCGCTGCGCCCGGGGCGAGGTATTTCTTCAGGTAGCGGCCCGTGTGGCTGCCTGCCGCTGCGGCGATGTCTTCCGGCGTTCCTTCGGCCACGATGCGCCCCCCGCCATCGCCGCCTTCCGGGCCCATGTCGATGATCCAGTCCGCCGTCTTGATCACGTCCAGGTTGTGTTCGATCACGACCACGGTGTTGCCGGCGTCCACCAGGTGTCCCAGCACGCGCAGCAGCAGGGAAATATCGTGGAAATGCAGGCCCGTCGTCGGTTCGTCCAGGATGTAGAGGGTGCGGCCAGTGCCCCGCTTGGATAGCTCTTGCGATAGCTTCACGCGCTGCGCCTCGCCTCCCGACAGCGTGGTGGCGCTTTGCCCCAGGCGGATATAGCCCAGCCCGACGTCGATCAAGGTCTGCAACCTGCGCGCGATGGCGGGCACCGCGTCGAAATACTCCAGCGCCTGCTCGACCGTGAGGTCCAGCACCTCGCTGATGTTGCGGCCGCGGTAGCGGATTTCCAGCGTTTCCCGGTTGTAGCGGCTGCCGTGGCAGACGTCGCATGGCACGTAGATGTCGGGCAGGAAATGCATTTCCACCTTCACGACGCCGTCGCCTTGGCAGGCCTCGCAGCGGCCGCCTTTCACGTTGAAGCTGAAGCGGCCGGGGTCATAGCCGCGCGCCCGCGCTTCGGGTACCCCGGCGAAGAGCTCCCGTATCGGCGTGAACAGGCCGGTGTAGGTGGCCGGATTGCTGCGCGGGGTGCGGCCAATGGGGCTCTGGTCCACGCTGATGATTTTGTCGAAGTGTTCCAGCCCGTCGATGGATTCGTACGGCGCCGGTTCCGTCTGGCTGTTGTAGAGGTGCCGGGAAACCGCATTGACCAGGGTGTCGTTGACCAGTGTGGATTTTCCCGACCCCGACACGCCGGTCACGCATACCAGGCGGCCGGCGGGGATGCGCAGGTCCACGCCCTTGAGGTTGTTGCCGGTGCAGCCTTTCAGTTCCAGCCAGGGCAGGTCTGCGCCGCGCACGGGCCGGCGGGGCGGAATGGGGATGGATTTTTTGCCGCTCAGGTACTGGCCCGTGAGCGAGTTCGGATCGGCCACGATGTCGGCCGGCGTTCCCTGCGAAACGACCTGGCCACCGTGTTCGCCTGCGCCCGGCCCCATGTCCACGACCCAGTCGGCTTCGCGGATCATGTCTTCGTCGTGCTCGACCACGATCACGCTGTTGCCCAGGTTGCGCAGGTGGCGCAGGGTTTCGATCAGCCTGTCGTTATCGCGCTGGTGCAGCCCGATGGACGGCTCGTCCAGCACGTACATCACGCCGGTCAGCCCCGAGCCGATCTGGCTCGCCAGGCGTATGCGCTGGGCCTCGCCGCCAGAGATGGTGTCGGCGCTGCGGTCCAGCGACAAATAGCCCAGGCCCACGTTATTCAGGAAAGTCAGGCGCGCCAGGATCTCCCGCACGATGCGGTCCGCGATCTCGCGCTTGGAGCCGGTGAGCGTGAGGTGCTCGAACCACCGCTGACATTCGGCCAAGGGCAAGGCTTCCAGTTCGAAAATGGCCCGGCCGTAGTCCCCCTCGCCGACCCGGACGTGGCGTGCCTCCGCGCGCAGGCGCGAGCCGCCGCAGTCGGGGCAGGTCTTGATGTTCCGGTACTTGCCGAGCTCCTCGCGAACGGTCGGGGAGTCCGTTTCCCGCCAGCGCCGCTCGAGGTTGGGGATGACCCCTTCGAACGGGTGCGTGCGCACGGTGGTGCGACCTTTTTCGTTGACGTAGGTGAAGGCGATTTCCTCGTCGCCCGAACCGAACAGTACCCGCTGCTGGATGGTTTCCGGCAGTTCTTCGAAGGGCGTCTCGACGTCGAATTCGTAAAAGGCCGCCAGGCTGGTCAGCAGCTGGTGGTAGAAGGGGTTGCGGCGGTCCCAGCCGCGTATCGCCCCTCCGGCCAGGCTCAGTTCGGGGAAAGCCACGACCCGTTTCGGGTCGAAGAAGCCGACGTGGCCGATGCCGTCGCAGCTGGGGCACGCGCCGATGGGGTTGTTGAAGCTGAACAGGCGCGGTTCGAGCTCGGGCAGGCTGTGGCCGCAAACCGGGCAGGCGTAGCGGCTGGAGAAGAGGTGTTCGCGCCCCGGTCCGTCGGCGTCCATCTCCAGCACGATGGCCCGGCCCTCTGCCAGCGCGATCGCCGTCTCGAAGCTCTCGGCGAGGCGCTGCTGGGCGTCGGGCCGCACGCGCAGCCGGTCGATCACCACGTCGATATTGTGCTTTTCGTTCTTCTTGAGCGGGGGAGCGCGGTCGATGTCCAGCATCTCGCCATCCACCCGCACCCGCACGAAGCCCTGCGCCTGGAGGTTGGCCAGCTCATCCTCGAAGCTGCCCTTGCGGTCGCGCACGAGCGGGGCCAGGATGGCCAAGCGGGTCTCGGCGGGCAGGGCAAGCGTGATATCGACCATCTGGCTGATGCTCTGCGCCTGCAAGGGCAGGTTGTGTTCCGGGCAATAGGGCGTGCCGACGCGTGCGAACAGCAGTCGCAGGTAGTCGTGGATTTCCGTGACCGTGCCCACGGTCGAGCGGGGGTTGTGGCTGGCCGCTTTTTGCTCGATGGAGATCGCGGGCGACAGCCCTTCGATCAAATCCACCTCAGGTTTGTCCATCAGCTGCAGGAACTGCCTGGCGTAGGCCGAGAGGCTCTCGACGTAGCGGCGCTGCCCTTCGGCATAGAGGGTGTCGAAAGCCAGGGACGACTTGCCGGAGCCCGATAACCCCGTGATCACCACGAGCTGGTGGCGAGGCAGTTCCAGCGATACGTTTTTCAGATTGTGGGTGCGTGCGCCCCTGATGCGAATGACATCCATCAAACCTTTCCCGAGCCGGTCCGGCAGAAAGCCAACTTGGTAATATAACCCCCCCGTGCGTGCTTACGCGCTCCCCCTCAAGGGGCAGTGTCAGTGGAATGCCCCTCGCGCGGCCAGGCCGCTTCCCCAGGATTGGCGCGGCCGCGATCCAACGGGGGAAGGGAGAGGCAGGGGGTGCGGCGCCGGTGCTATCGCTGGCGGCCGGCGACAGCGATGGGTGACATGACGAAGAAACTCGTATTGGATCAAGTGCGGAGCGGGTTTGGCTCGGCGCAGCCTTCGGCTGCTGCGCCTGCCGCCGCGTGCGGGGCGGGCCGATGACCGCTTTCCGGATGACTCCCTTCGAACGCCGTGCCGGGCTTTCGTTGGCGGCGCTCTTCATGTGCCGCATGCTCGGGCTCTTTCTGCTCCTGCCCGTGTTCGCCGTGGCCGCGAAAGAGCTGCCGGGCGGCAACGACGCCGCCCGGGTCGGGCTGGCGCTCGGCATGTATGGCTTGACGCAGGCGTTCATGCAGATTCCGTTCGGCCTGGCATCCGACAAATGGGGGCGCCGTCCTGTGGTCGTGTTCGGCCTGGTGCTCTTCGTCGTCGGCAGCATCATCTGCGCCGTGGGGAACGATCTGTTCTGGATTACCCTCGGGCGGGCTATCCAAGGCTCGGGCGCGATATCTGCCGCCGTGACGGCGTGGCTGGCGGACGCAACGCGCGACGAGGTGCGGACCAAGGCCATGGCGATGATAGGCGCTTCCATCGGCCTGACCTTCGCGGTTTCTTTGGTGGCGGCGCCGGTACTGGTGGGGTGGGGCGGCCTGACCGGCCTGTTCTGGACCATTGCAGCGCTGGGTGTGGCGGCGCTCGGGATCGCGGCCTGGGTGGTGCCGGAGGCGCCGCGCACCGTCGGCTCCGCCCCCGCTTCGCTATCCGGCGTGGTGGCCCACCCGGATTTGCTGCGCCTGAACCTGGGCGTCTTTACGCTGCACCTGATCCAGGTCGCTTTGTTCGTCGTGGTGCCCGCGGCGCTGGCCCAAACCGGTGGCCTTGCGGCGGGCGCCCTATGGAAGGTCTATCTTCCGGTCGTGCTGGCGTCGTTTGTCGTCATGGTGCCCGTGATCGGCGTGACCGAGCGCTTTGCCACGCATCGCAAGACCATGCTGGCGGCGATCGCCGGGCTCGTGCTGGTATGCGTGTTCTTTGCCTGGGCGCAGCGCCATTTCGCCTGGCTGGTCGCGGCGCTCATCGCTTTCTTCTCCGTCTTCAATATCCTGGAGGCCATGCAGCCTTCGCTCGTATCGCGGGTTGCCCCGCCTGCGCTCAAGGGCCTGGCGCTCGGTTTCTATAATACGAGCCAGGCCATCGGATTGTTCTTGGGCGGAGCATTGGGCGGAGCGCTGGCATCCCGCCTAGGGCCGGATTCCGTGTTCCAGGCAGCGGCCGTCCTGGCGGCGATGTGGCTGCTGGCGGCCTGGGGGATGAAACCTTTGCCGGCACGCGTCTCGGGGCGACCGGACCGGGCTTCCCGCTCGGCGACTTGAGCCTTTTGTCCCATCTACGCGCGAGCCCGTATTGCGGGAGCCGCATTTTCAACCAATGATGTTTTTTCTTTCATGCCCCGTAGCTGCGCCAGGCCGGGGTGGCTACAATCCCCCCGCCTCGCTGCGGGCCGGCGAAACCAGTCAATAGGAGTGTGGTAATGGCATCCGTCAACAAAGTCATCCTGGTCGGCAACCTGGGGCGCGATCCTGAAGTTCGCTATACGCCCGACGGCGCCGCGATCTGCAACGTGTCCATCGCCACCACGTCCCAATGGAAGGACAAGAACACCGGCGAGCGGCGCGAAGAAACCGAATGGCACCGCGTCGTCTTCTATAACCGCCTGGCCGAAATCGCGGGCGAATACCTGAAGAAAGGCCGCTCCGTTTACGTGGAAGGCCGCCTGAAGACCCGCAAATGGCAGGATAAGGACGGTGTGGACAAATACACCACCGAAATCATTGCAGACCAAATGCAGATGCTCGGTGGCCGGGAAGGCGGCGGCGATTCGTACGGCGATTCCGCGCCGGCTCCTCGCCAGAGTGCCCGTCCCGCGGGCGGCGCGCCGCAGCGTCCCGCCTCGTCCGGCAGTGCCGCGCCCAATTTCGCGGACATGGACGACGACATCCCGTTCTGACGCGTCAAGCGCCGCGCGGCCGGCTACGGTCGTGCGGAACCCTTTTTTCCCCTTCGAGCGCGGGGCGGGCCGCAGGGTAGCCGCGCTGCGATGCGTGTTGCCAGGAGTTCCTTCGCATGAAAGCCGTCGGCTATGAACGTCCGCTGCCCATCAATCATCCCGAGGCGCTGCTCGACATCTCCTTGCCTGAACCCGTTCCCGCCGGCCATGACATCTTGGTCGAGGTCAAGGCGGTTTCGGTCAATCCCATCGATACGAAAGTGCGCCAGCGTGCGGTGCCGGACGCCGGGCAGCGCTATAAGGTCCTCGGCTGGGACGCGAGCGGCATCGTCCGGGCCGTGGGTCCGGAGGTAACCTTGTTCCAGCCGGGCGACCGCGTCTGGTATGCCGGTTCGGTCGGCCGTGCAGGATGCAATAGCCAATTGCACCTGGTCGACGAACGCATCGTCGGCAAGGCTCCCCGCTCGCTCGATTTCGCGCAGGCCGCGGCATTGCCGCTGACCGCCATCACGGCGTGGGAATTGCTGTTCGACCGGTTCGGCATCTTGCGCAACCGCGACCAACCCAAGAAATCCCTGCTCATCATCGGCGCGGCGGGCGGCGTGGGATCGATCATGACCCAGCTTGCCGCACGCCTGACGCCGTTCACGGTCATCGGCACGGCATCGCGCCCGGAAACCCAGGCCTGGGTGCAGGAGCTGGGCGCGCACTACGTCATCGACCACGGCAAATCGCTCGTCGAAGAGATGAAGCGCATTGGCCTGGCCCATGCGGATTACGTCGTCAGCCTGACGCATACCCAGGCCCACCTGGACGAAATCGTGGAAATCGTTGCGCCGCTGGGGCGCTTCGGACTGATCGACGATCCTCCGGCGCTCGACGCCACCCGCTTCAAGCGCAAGGTGGTGTCGGTGCATTGGGAAGGCATGTTCGCGCGTTCGCTATTCGGCACCGACGACATGATCAGCCAGCACCAGCTGCTCGAGGACGTGGCGGACCTGGTCGACGCCGGAGACATCCGCACCACGCTGAACGAATGCCTCAGCAGCATCAATGCCGAGAACCTCCGGCGCGCGCATGCGCTCATCGAGTCAGGCAAGTCGCGCGGCAAGCTGGTGCTGGAAGGCTGGAGCTGACGGTCAGGCCTGGCGCAGCGCGCCATAGGTGGCGATGCCGAGCAGGGTCATGGCGACCGACCCGCCTACGTGGGCAAGGATAGAGGTCGCCAGCCAGCCGAGGCGTTGCTGCCCGGCCAGTTCCACCAGCTCCGCCGAGAAGGTCGAGAAGGTCGTGAGCCCGCCGCAGAACCCGGTGATGATGAGTACTCGCCAGTGCGGGGCCAGTGCGGGGTGGGCGGAGAAATAGGCGAGCGCGACACCGATCACGTAGGCGCCGATGAGGTTGGCGGCCAGCGTGCCCGGAGGCAAGGCTGGGAAGAAAGCGTTGAGCGCAACGGCCAGGCCCCAGCGGCACAGCGCGCCGACGGCGGCACCGACGGCGATGGCGGTGATCACGAGCAGCATCGAGGTTCCTTGCGAGGCAGCGATTGTTTTCGTTGGCAAAGCGAGATGTTAAGCGGTCGCCAGTTCGGCGGCCACGCCCTCGAACTTGCGCGCCAGGAATTCGACCAGCGCGCGCACGCGGGCCGGGACGAACCGTCCGCTCGGCAGCAAGGCGTTCAGCGGGTAGCTTTCGATTTGCCATTGGGCCAGCAGGCGTACCAGCCTGCCGTCTGCCATCTCCTGCCGTTGTTCGACGGGCGTCTTGAGCAGGATGCCCGCCCCGGCGAGCGCCCATTGCCGGGCGAGCGAGGCGTCGTCGGTGCTGCGGTCGCCGTCGACGTGTACTTCTACGGTCTGGCCGTCGCGCGTGAATCGCCACGTGCGGTGCGGCTTGCCCGCCCTGTCGTAGGCCAGGCAGTTGTGATCGCGCAGTTCCATCGGCGTTTGCGGTGCAGGATGACGCGCGAGGTAACTGGGCGCCGCCACGACGACCGGTGCGGTATGCATCAGTCTTCGCGCTACTAGCCGGGAGTCGACCAGGTGGCCGTAGCGTATCGCCAGGTCGACTTCATCGCGCACGACGTCGAGCGGCCGGTCGCCGACGGACAGGGCGAGTCGCACCCCCGGATGGGCATGCATGAATTCATCCAGCCAGGGCAACAAGGTGGTGCGGGCCAGGTCGGACGGCGCCGCGATGCGGATCAGGCCGACCAGCTCGGCGCGGTCGGCAGTGGCCTGCGCCTCGCCTTCTTCCACGAGGTCGAGCGCCCGGCTGGCATAGTCCAGCAGCGTCTGGCCCTGGGGCGTCAGCCGCATGGCGCGCGTGGAGCGCTCGAAGAGCCTGACGCCGAGTTGGTTCTCCAGGCGCTTGAGGGTGGCGCTGGCCGCTGCGGGCGTGATGTCCAGGACGCGGGCGGCGCCGGTGAGGCTGCCGGTGCGTGCGGTCTGGACCAAGACGCACAGGTCCCTGATATTTTCAATTGCCATTTGAAGAAAATTAAATATAAATGGTCTTATCAATTATAAATTGAATGTTTACAGTGGCGATACCCACTTTTCAAGGAGTCGCCATGAAAGCCATTGGATATCGACGCAGCCTGCCCATCACTGACCCGCAGGCGCTCGAAGATGTCGAACTGCCGACACCCACGCCCGGACCGCGTGATCTGCTCGTGCGGGTGTCTGCCGTATCCGTGAATCCGGTCGACACCAAAATCCGCCGTTCGCGCCAACCCGCCGAGGGAACGGTGGAAGTATTGGGTTGGGACGCGGTCGGTGTCGTCGAGGCCATCGGTGACGCTGTTTCGCTGTTCAGCGTCGGGGACCGCGTCTTTTACGCGGGCGCCATCAACCGGCCCGGTACCAACAGCGAACAGCATCTGGTGGACGAACGCATTGTCGCGCGTGCGCCGGTCTCGCTTGACGACGAAGCAGCCGTCGCGTTGCCGCTGACGTCCATCACTGCCTACGAATTGCTGTTCGACCGCCTGCGCATTGCCAAGGGCGGTGGAGCCGGCCGGAAACTGCTCGTCGTGGGCGGCGCAGGCGGCGTCGGCTCGATTCTGATCCAGCTCGCCCGCCAGCTTACCCAGCTCGAAATCATCGCGACGGCCTCCAGGCCCGAGACGCGCCAGTGGTGCCTCGACCTGGGCGCCCATGCCGTGATCGACCATCGCCAGCCGCTGTCGGCCGGGCTGCAAGCCGCCGGCGTGGGCCACGTGGACTTCGTGGCGTCGCTCACCCAGACCGAGCAACACTACGAAGAAATCATTGCCAGCCTCAAGCCGCAAGGCGCGCTGGCGGTGATCGACGACATGGTCGGCCTCGACGCCATGAAGCTCAAGACCAAATCGATCTCGCTGCATTGGGAGTTGATGTTCACCCGGCCCCTGTTCGAGACGCCCGACATGGGCGAGCAAGGCCGGCTGCTCGCAGAAGTGGCGGCGCTGGTCGATGCCGGCCGCCTGCGCAGCACCGTCAATCATCGCCTCGGCCTCATCAATGCCGAGAACCTGCGCCGCGCACATGCTTTGATCGAAAGCGGCACGGCGCAAGGCAAGGTCGTGCTGGTTGGCTTTGGAGCGTGAGACGGTTCGTCGCTGCTCCAGGTGGCTTGGCGCCGAAGCATTCGGCGCTAAGCTATGGCAGATAGGCGCTCCGCCCCACAAGCGCGGAGCGCTTCGATGTAAGGTGTAACGAGCTACCCGCCATCGGACTTTGCCATCGGGATCTCACCATGAGTCCGTCTGCCAGCTTTTCGCTCCGCCAGCCGCCGCCTTGGCCGCCCGAACGCTTTCGCGAGCCGGAAGCGGCCGTGCAGCGCTTGATCGATATCTATGCGCGCAATACCCGGTTTCTCTGCGACAGCTTCCGCGAGGTGGTCGCAGCGCGGGGCGCGGCGCCCGGGCGCATCCGGGCCTGCTACCCGTATATACGGATACGCGTGGAAACCTACGACGAAGTCGACACGCGCCTCTCGTACGGGCACGTTGCCGAACCGGGCGTTTACCAGACCACGGTCACGCAGCCGGAACTGTTTCGATCGTATTTGACGGAGCAGATCGGGCACTTGCTCAAGAACCATGGCGTGCCCGTCGAGATCGGCGAGTCCGACGTGCCGATTGCGCTGCATTTCGCGTTCCCTGAAGGAAGCTACGTCGAAGGCGAGGACATCGAGGCGCTGAAGCGGCCCTTGCGCGATTTGTTCGATACGCCGGACCTGTCCGTCACAGACGATTCCATCGTCAACGGCACCCGCGCCAGCCAGCCGGGCGAGCCGCAACCCCTTGCGCTTTTCACCGCGCCGCGCATCGATTATTCGCTCCACCGGCTGCAGCATTACACGGCCACCGCGCCGGGGTATTTCCAGAACTTCGTCCTGTTCACCAATTACCAGTTCTACGTGGACGAATTCTGTGCCCGCGCGCGGTCCCTCGTGGCAAGCGGGCAATACGAGGCGCTGGTTGAGCCTGGCAATCGCATTACGCGCGCCGGCTCCCTCGACGCGGCCCCTGCGCCGCTGCCGAGAATGCCCCAGATGCCCGCTTACCACTTGGTTCGTCCGCACCATGCAGGCATCACGCTCGTCAACATAGGCGTCGGTCCTTCCAACGCCAAGACCATCACCGACCACATCGCCGTGCTTCGCCCGCATGCGTGGCTCATGCTTGGCCATTGCGCCGGGTTGCGCGCATCGCAGCGCCTTGGCGACTATGTGCTGGCGCACGGCTACGTGCGGGAAGACCACGTGCTGGATGCAGACCTGCCGACGTGGGTGCCCATTCCGCCCTTGGCGGAAATCCAGGTGGCCCTGGAGCAGGCCGTGGCCGAAGTGGCGGGGCTTTCGGGCTGGGAGCTCAAGCGCATCATGCGTACCGGGACCGTGGCCACCGTCGACAACCGCAACTGGGAGCTGCGTGACCACATGGAACCCGTGCAGCGGTTTTCCCAATCCCGCGCCATCGCGCTCGACATGGAGTCCGCGACCATCGCCGCGAACGGCTTCCGGTATCGCGTCCCGTACGGAACGCTCTTGTGCGTTTCCGACAAACCCTTGCACGGGGAGCTCAAGCTCCCCGGGATGGCATCGGCCTTTTATCGCAAGCAAGTGGGCCAGCACCTGGACATCGGCCTGCGGGCGCTGGAGATCCTGGGCCAGATGCCTCCCGAGCGGCTGCACTCCAGGAAGTTGCGCAGTTTCCTGGAAACGGCGTTTCAATGAAATCCGCCAGCGGGCGCGGCCGGCCTTTACGCCTGCAGCTCCCGCGCTGCCATGTCCCATATCTCCTGGCCCAGGGGATGGCGCTGTTCTTCGATGATGTGCGCCATCAAGCCCGCCGTGCGGCCGATCAGGGTGAGGGCCTTTCCCTGTTCCGGCGTCAGGCCCATGTCGAGCGTGATCGCGCCTTTGGCGCCGGTGGCATTGAGCGGGATCTTGCGGCCGGTGGCCCGGCTGGCGGCACTGGCCAGTTCCACGGCGAAGCGGCAGTACGTGCCGTAGTAGCCGCAGTCGCGCGCGATTTCGAACATTTTTTCGCACCTTGGGTCGCCATCCACGTGAATGGGGTGTCCCAACCCGGGAATCTTGCGTTTCGCCGCGCGATTTTTTTCTACGCAATTCTCGGCCGCCGCGCGCAGCTGTTCGTCCGTCCACGTTTCTTGCTGCGGCAGCGCGTCACGCAGAAAGCGCGCGCTATATTCGATCACGCCCAGGAAGCGGGTTCCCGCGCCGAGCAGGCCGGCGGCCAGGGCGCCTTGCATGGCTTCTGGCGCGCCGTGCAGCGTCAGCCGCGCAGAAAGCGCGCTGGGGGTGAGCCCATGGTCCGTGGCGCTCACCAGGAATAGATTGAGCATGCGCTTGAGGCGTGCATCGGGAAACTTGCCGAGCAGTTCCAGTGCCATGACGTCGACGAAGTCGCGCTTGTCGAACAGGTCATGCACGAGGTCGTAGCCTCGAACCGTAATGCGGTGGGCGTCTCCGCCTCCTATTTCGCTACGTGCCATGTCGAATACCTCAATGAATGACGCCGTCCAGCGCGACGACGCCTTTGCCTTGTTCGAGAACCGTCAAGGGGTTGATTTCGAGTGCCTGGACGCCATCCCCCAGGGAAAGGAATAGGGACGCCGTTTTCTCGATGGCGTCGAGGAGTGCGTCCCGGTCGTGCCCGGGGCGTCCGCGGTGCGGGGCGAGCAACTTGCCGACCCGGGTGTCGTTCACGATTGCTTCGAAGGTTCGCCGGTCCGCGGGCAGGCGGCACCGGGCGACGTCGGCGAGGATTTCCACGGTGATGCCTCCTGCGCCGAACGACAGGATGGGGCCGAACACGGGATCCCTGTGTATGCCGACGAGCGTTTCGATGCCTTCCCGGATCATTTCGCCGACCAGCACCCCCCGTATCGAGGCGGGATGGATGCCATGCCGCGCAGCATTGCCCATGATGCGCTCGAACGCACGTGCGACCTCGGCCTCGTCGCTTAGGTTCAGCGCGACGCCGCCCACGTCGCTCTTGTGCTGGACGCCATCGGCGAGCAGCTTGAGTACGACGGGAAAACCGAGCTCGCGTGCCGCGTTGGCCGCTTCCTGCGGCGTGGTGGCGATGGTTTCTCGGGGGACGCGCAAGCCGTGGCGAGCGAATAGCGCCTTGGCCTGGGCCTCATTCCACGGTCCTTGCGCCGGAGGTGCTGGAGGTGCCGAGATGGGGGCCCGCGCGAGCTCATCCAGCGGGGCGCGGTGGTAAGCATCGCAACGCGCCATGGCGCGCAAGGCGTTGCGCAGGCTGTAGATGGGCGGATACCCCGCTTCGATGAGGAGCTCGTGCGCCGGTCCCCGGCGGCTGCTCATCCAGACCGGGACGAAGGGAATGGGCGCGCGGCCGGCCACGTCCATCAGGTTGCGCACCGATGCTTCCGTCGTCGCGGCATAGTTGGAAGTAATGGGGTAGAGGACGGCGTCGATGCCCGGGTCCGAGAACAGAGGCTCCAGGCATCGCTTGGCCAGCGCGGTATCCGTCAACGCCTTGGTGGTGAGGTCGACCGGGTTGGTCAATGCGGCATACGAGGGTGCGTGTTTGGCCATGGCCGAGACGGTGCCTGGCGACAGGCTCGCCATTTCCAGGCCTGCGGCGCCGATCATGTCGGCCGCCAACACGCCGGCGCCCCCGGAGGAGGAATACACGCAAACGCGTCGGAAGGGCTTGCCGCCCGCCCTCGCGAGCAGGCTGGCCACGTCCAGCATCTCGTCCAAGTCGTCGACGCGGATGACGCCGTATTGTTTGAAAACCGCTTCATTGACGGCATCTTCCCCGGCCAGGGACGCGGTGTGGGATTGCGCCGCCCGTGCACCGAACGCGGAGCGGCCGACCTTGAGCACGACCACGGGCTTGCGCGAGCGGTGGGCTGCCTGGACCGCGGCGATGAAGCGCTCCCCGTCCTTGATGCCTTCCACGACCACGCAAATGGCTCGCACGTCGTCGCGGCCCGCGAGCCATGCCATGAAGTCGGCGCTGTCCAGGTCGACCTCGTTGCCGGTCGAGAACCATCGCCCGAAATGCACGCCGCGATCGCTGCCTTGCATGAGCGACCGCCCCAGGCCCCCGCCTTGCGTCACGAGCGCCAGCGGCCCGCCGGCGCCGTCGTTTCGAAATTCTGTGGAGAATGTCAGGCCCAGGCGCGGGCTGAGGCTGGTGAGCCCGGCGCAATTCGGCCCGTAGATGCGCATGCCCGAGGTGCGTGCGAGTTCCCGCATGGCTTGTTCGGCGGCACGTCCCTCGGCACCCGCCTCGGCGAACCCGCCGGTAAAGACGACGGCCGTGCCGACGCCTTTGTCCGCGCAGCGCCTCAACGCGTCGAGGGCGCTTTCTGCGGGCACCAATATCAGCGCGACGTCAATGTCGCGCCCGGGCACGCTGTCGATATCGGGGTAGAGCGGGCGTCCCTTGTGCTCGCCGCCGCGCGGATTGACCAGGTAAGTGTCGCCGGCGAAGTCCGAATGCTCGATTACGTTTTCGACGGTCGTATGGCCGAGCGACCCCGGTGTGGTCGAGGCGCCGACGATCATGATGGAGCGAGGAGCCACCAGGCGGTCGAGATCGGCAAAACGCATCATGGCCGGGCCTCGCGCAGTCTGACCAGGGTTACCCAGGCGCTTTCCAGGACGACGTCGCCGCGTTGGTTGAGCACCGTCCGGTCCAGCGTCACCTTCCCCGCATCGGGCCTGCCGCGGGACAATCGTTTTTCACCGATCGACAAGGCTACCTGGAGGGTATCGCCAATGAACACCGGCTTGCGCCAGCGGCACGACAGCTCGGTCAAGGCCAGGCGCGATTTGTCCATGAGCCGGTAGACGGGCATGCGGGTGGTCAGCCCGGATGCGATGGCGAGCGTCAGCAGGCCGTGGGCGGCGCGTTGGCCGAAGGCGTGCTGGGCCGCGTAGACCGCATCAGTGTGGAGCGAGTTGTAGTCGCCCGAGAGCCCGGCAAAGTTGACGACGTCGGCTTCCGTGACCGTGCGGCGAGGGCTGAGCCAACGGGCGCCCGGCTCCAGGTCTTCGTAATAGAGCGCGGCTTGCAGATAGCTTTCTAGATCCATGCGAGCTTCCTCAAGAACGGCCGCCGGTGACGTGCAGCGTCTCGCCCGTGATGAAGCCGGCCAGGCTCGAGGCCAGGAAGGCAACGGCGGAGGCAACGTCTTCCGGCTCGCCCAGGCGGGCCACGGGAGTATTTTGTTTCGCGCGTTCCGTGAGCTCGTGATAGTCCGGCCGTTGCCGCATGCGGGGCGTGGAGATCACGCCCGGCGCGATGGCGTTGGCCGTGATGCCGAATTTCCCCGATTCCAGCGCCAGGGAGCGGGTAAAGCCGATAAGCCCGGCCTTGGCCGCGGAGTAATTGGTCTGCCCAGGGTTGCCGCGATGGGCCCGCGACGCGATATTGATGATGCGGCCGAATTTGTTCTGCATCATGCCGGGCAGCACCGCGCGCGAGCAATGGAAGGCGCCCTGCAGCGTCACGTCCAGGACGGCATGCCAGTCTTCCTCTTTCATTTTGGTGAGGTAGGCGTCCCGGGCGAAGCCGGCGTTATTGACCAAGATATCAATATGGCCGAACCGCGCCCGGGCCCGGTCGACCGCAGCGCCGACTTCTTCGCGCGACGTGACGTCAGCGCGGCAGGCGAGCGCGCGGGCGCCCGCTGCCTCCAGGGCCGCAAGGGCCCCTGATAGCGCCTCGTCATTGGTGTCGCAGATGACGACGTTGGCATGTTCCTGGGCCAGGCGCTGGGCTATGGCCAGCCCCAGCGTGCCTGCCCCGCCCGTGATGAACGCAGTGCGGTCCTTGAGTCCGAGATCCATGATTGATAGCAGAAGTGGGGAATGAGTGTGTCGGATAGGATGGAAATCATTCGATGCGGATCTTCGCCCGCTCGATGAGTTGTTGGGCAGCCTTGCGTTCTTTCTCGAGGAACACGGCGAAATCGTCTGGAGAACTGCCTACCAATGGCGTGCTGATGGATGCGAAACGTTCTTGGACCACCGGATCCTTGAGCGTGTCTTGCAGCGCGGCGGCCAGCTTGTCGATGATGGGGCGCGGCGTTCCTGCCGGGACGACGACGGCCTGCCACGTAGTGACTGAAAAGCCCGGCACGCCCGCCTCGGCCACGGTCGGCACGTCAGGCAGGTCCGGCACCCGCTTCGGGCCCGTTACTGCCAAGGCGCGCAACGCGCCGGTCTTGATGTGCGGGTTCGTCGTCGAGCGGCTGTCCGCCATGAAGTCCAGCCGGCCGGCCAGCAGGTCTTGGATCGCCGGGCCGCTCCCCTTGTAGGGCACGTGCGTCATGGAGGCGTTGAGCGCGATCGACAACGACGCGCCCGCGATGTGCATGGAGCTGCCATTGCCCGCTGAACCGAAGGTCAGCGGCTTTCCGCTCCTGGCTGCAGCGATGAGGTCGCCCATGGTCTTGTACGGAGAATCCTTTGGCACCACGACGACCAGCGGCGAGTCCGTCAATTGCGTGACGGGGGCGAAGGCCTTGGCGGGATCGAGCTTATTGTTGGCGTAGAGATATTGATTCACCGCCAGCGGCCCGACGTTGGCCCACAGCAGGGTATAGCCGTCGGGTGCTGCCGACGCGACGGCGTCGTTGGCGATGTTGCCGTTCGCGCCGGGTTTGTAGTCGGGCACGACGGGCTGGCCCAGGCGCTTGGATAGTTCGTCTTGGACCATTCGGAACGCGATGTCGGATGCCCCGCCCGGGGCAAAGCCGATCACGACGCGAACGGGCTTGGCCGGGTATTCGGCGAAGGCAGGGGCGGCGGCGGTCATGGCGATGCCGAGGAGCAAGATCGGATGCAGGCGCTTCATGATGTCTCCTTTTTCAGTGAGTTGAGCTGCAGGCGATGGGCGTCAGAGCGATGTGTCGTACTTGATGTTCTTGAGCTGGGTGTTCTCGATGATGGCTTCCAGGCCCCGTTCCTTTCCGATGCCGGATGCCTTGTAGCCGCCGAACGGGGCATCGACTGAGGTGCGTATGCCCGTGTTGATGGCGATGCTGCCCGCTTCGATGCGGCGAGCCATGCGCAGCGCCCGCCCGCCGTCGCGCGTGAACACGACGGCTGCCAGCCCGTACCGCGTGTCATTGGCGATGCGCACCGCTTCGTCTTCATCTTCGAACCCGATCAAGGATTGCACCGGCCCGAAGATTTCCTCCTGCGAGGTGCGCATGTGGGCTGTGGCCCCGAGCAGTAGCGTCGGGCCGACGAAAAAGCCACGCGACGTATCGGGACGTGCGGACGGGTCGACGTAAGTACGGGGTGCTGCGCCTTCCTGCCGCGCGATGTCGAGGTAGCGGCGGACGCGATCGGCATGGGAGCGGCTGACGAGCGGGCCCATCTGCGTCGTCGGGTCGGACGGGTCTCCCATGCGTATCGCGGCGAGCCGTGACTCGAGCTTTGCGAGGAATGCTTCCCGGACGGCGTTCTGTAAGAGTAGTCGCGTGCACGCGATGCAGACCTGTCCGGAGTTCTTGATGATGTCGCCGGCAGCAACGTCGACCGCGGCATCGAGGGGGGCATCCTCGAACACGACCAGGGGCGACTTGCCTCCCAGTTCGAGCGTGACGCGCTTGAAATCGGCCGCGGCCGCGGCCGAAATGGCGGCTCCCGTCTGGGTGCCGCCCGTGAACGAGACGCGCGCGACGCCCGGGTGGCGTACCAAGGCGTCGCCGACTTCGGGGCCTGGGCCGTTGACCACGTTGATGACGCCGTCCGGAAATCCCGCCTCCGCAAAAAGCTCGGCAAAGGCCAAGGTAGAGAGGGGAGTGATCTCAGACGGCTTGATCACGACCGTATTGCCGGCGGCCAGAGCAGGCGCGAGCTTGTGGAGCGTCAACGTCATGGGATAGTTCCATGGCATGACCAGTGCGCATACGCCGAGCGGCTCGCGCAACGTGAAGTTCAGGACGCTGGCGCTATTGAGGAGCGGGATGGTGTCGCCGCGGACGGCGGGGATGATGCCCGCGAAATAATCCAGCGAGGCAGGCATGGCCGCGAGCGATTCCCGCGAATGCGTGATGGGCTTGCCGACGTTGAGCGTTTCTATCCACGCCAATTTCTCCGTGTCGCGCTCGAACAGTTGCGCCAGGCGCCGCAGCAGACGGGCCCGTTCTCGCGGAGTCGTGTTGCGCCAATGCGTGTCGTAGGCGCGGCGGGCAGCCTGTACGGCGGCGTCCACGTCGCGGGCGGTGGCAGCGTGGACATGCGCGAGCACATCGCCCGTGGCCGGGTTGTAGGTCGGAAAGAGGGTGTCTGCACTTCCGGCCGTCCACCGGCCGTCGATCAGCATGCGATAGGGTTGGTCGTTGACGTACTTCATGGCGCTAGACGGTGCCGTGGAAAGCGTGGGGGCTGCGGCTTCGCGCAGCGATGTCGAGATAGAGGCCGGCGATGGCATCCCTGTCGAGCGGGCGCGGATTCAGGCGCGTCGACGGGCTTCGCAACGCGCGGTCGGCCAGCTCCAGTGCTTGGGGGGTATCGAGCTCCAAGGCCGGGAGGCGATCCGGCAAGCCACCCAGCGAACGCATGCGGCGGACGGCATCGAGCAGTTTGCGCGCTGCCGCGCTGTCGTCTTCTTCGGGCCCTGCCAGCCCGCCGAGTCGCGCTGCGCGCGCATAGCGGCGATGCGCGGTCGCCACGGAGAATTCGGCGATGGGGTCGAAGATGGCCGCCAGGACTTGGCCATGGGAGAGTGCCACGCGGTCTTCGAGCGGCGTGCAAAGGCCGTGGACTGCGTCGACCCGCTTCATGCCGATGGCGACACCTGCGAGATAACTGGCCATGAGCATGTCTTCGCGGGCGCGGAGATCGTCCGGCTCGGCCAGTACGCGCGGATAAGCATCGAGCGCGCGGGCGAGCGCAGCGGCCGCCAGTGCTTCCGCCACGGGGGCGTCGCACTCGTTGACTAGCGCCCCGAAGGCGTGCAGCAAAGCGTCGAAGCCGCTTGCCGCCGTGACGGCAGGCGGAAGGCCCAGCGTGAGCTCGGGAACGAGGGCGACCGCGCCAGGCCGGCTGCGCAGGCTACGGAACACCAACTTGCGACCTGCTTCGTCTTTGATGAGGGCAGCCGTACTGCTTTCGCTGCCGGTGCCGGCCGTCGTGGGAATGGCGAGAAAGACTGGATCGGAGGCGGAGGGCGGGGCGGCCGACCATGCGTCATTCGGGTCTAGCCACGCGAGCGGGTCGTCATGGGTGCCGAAGACACAGGCATAGGCCACCTTGGCGACATCGATCACGCTACCCCCTCCTACGGCGATCAATGCGTCGCATGAAGCGGCACGGATGCGCGCAGCTGCCGAACGCACGTCGGCCAGTCCCGGGTTGGACGGGATGCCCTCGTGGACCACGACGATCCGGCTTCCGGCTTGTTTCGCCGCCTGTCCAAGGAGCGCGACGGCTTGTCCTTGGACGTGCCGGTCGGCGATCACGGCAATGCGCTGCGTGCCTTGCAGCACCCGTGCGATGAAGGCATGCACGCCTGGGCCGCGTCCGCAATGGCCCGGCCACCAGATCGAAGACTCGGGGGAGTCGGCCGGGGGCGGCGAGGGGCTTGCGCACATGGAGTTGTCTCCCTATAATTCATTGTACGAATTGAGAATTCGGTCAATGGATTCAGTCTATCGGCAGAGACGTTGTCGCGTCAATGCCAGGAGGCCGCATGGGCAAAACGTCTAATCCGCCCGAAGATCCGCGTTTCGTGGTGGCTCTGGCGCGAGGCTTGGAAATCCTGCGTTGTTTCGATGCCGAGCATCGGCTGCTGGGCACGACCGAGATCGCGGCTCGCACGGGGCTGCCGCAGCCCACGGTGTGGCGCTTGTCGTACACCCTTCAAAAACTGGGGTTCTTGGTCTTGGTGCCCGGCGCGGACAAGCTGCGCCTCGGGCCGGCGGCCGTCGCGCTGGGCGGGGCGGCCCTGGCGGGGCAAGAGTCATTGGACCTGGCCCGGCCCCGCATGCAGGAAATGGCGGATCGTTACCATGCGGCCGTCGCATTGGGCAGGCGCGACGGCGACAGCATCGTCTACCTTGCGCGCTGCCAGGGGGATTCGCCGCTGCTGATGAATTTGCGCGTGGGGTCGCGCATTCCGCTTTATCGCAGTGCCATTGGATGGGCGTACCTCGCTTCGGGAGCGTCCGGCGAACGGGATGCCGCCAAAGGGGAAGCGGGGGCTCCGGGGCCGGAGGCCCTGCAGGCCTTCGTCGACGCGATGGCGCTCTACGATGAGCGCGGCTTCGTGATCCATTGCCGGCCCCAGCATCATGTCAATACGGTCGCCACGGCCATCGTGGTCCAGGGCAATGACCGCTATGTCATCAGTTGCGGCGGTCCGGCATCGGCGCTGCCGGTGGAGTTCATCTTGGACGAAGTGGGCCCCGAGCTGGTCAAGCTCGCCGCAGAACTGCAGCCCATCTTCTTGCTAGGCAGGCGCTACGCATGAACCAAGCGTATTCTTCTCCCCCTTCTCCCGCGCCGGCCTTGGCCACGCGCATCACCCGGCTTTTCGGAATCCGCTACCCGGTGTTATTGGGCGGCATGATGTGGCTGTCGGATGCAACCCTGGTCGCCGCAGCCGTCAACGCCGGCGCGATGGGGTTCATCACCGCGCGCTCGTCGCCCGATGCGGCCGCATTCCGCGATCAATTGCGCAAGTGCCGGGAACTGACCGGCGGAAAACCGTTCGGCGTCAATCTCACGCTCTCCCGTCGCCAAGGGGCCAACGATCTCATGGGGCAGATGCTGCAGGTCGCCTTGGAGGAAGGGGTGCGGTTTTTCGAGACGGCCGGCTTGCCTCCCGTTTCGCTGCTTCCCGCCATGCGTGAAGCAGGCGCCGTCGTCATGCACAAGTGCGCACACATTCGCCACGCCCAGGCTGCCGAGCGCTTGGGGGTGGATGCCGTCACGCTGGTCGGCATGGAGGAAGGCGGGCATCCCGGCTCCAACCTGTTGCCCACTTTCGTGAATGGCGCATTTGCCTTGGACAGGCTCTCTATTCCCCTGGCCTTGGGCGGGGGCATAGGCCACGGCCGGCAGATCGCCGCTGCATTGGCCATGGGCGCCGATGCGGTCGTCATGGGCAGCCGCTTCACGACGGCTGCCGAGACGCCCGCGCATCCGGCCTACAAGCAGCGCGTGGCAGAGGCGGACGAGCATTGCTCCCGCACGGTGTTGTCCAGCCTGGGCGACACCTGGCGCGTGCTCGACAACGAGAACGCCCGACGCGTTGCGCAGCTGGAGCAGCAGGGGGCGCGGTCGTACGAGGATTTCGGCGATCTGATCAAAGGATATCGGGCGCGCGATTATGCCTATGCCCAAGGTCTTCACGAGGAAGGCATGTTGTCGCTCGGGCCGGCAGCCGGCTTTTCCCGCGCAGTGGAGCCCTTCGCCGAGACGCTGCAGGCATTGATGTGGCAGTGCCGCGAAGCCTTGCTACGTGCCGCCGCGCTGGCGGGCATGCGCGAAGTGGATTGACCTGCGTCCGGCCGGAATGTCCGGCCGTGCGCTAACATTCTTCCTTCCTGCCCGCACCGCCTCCCCCGTATGTCCTTGCTTCGCCGAGTCTTTCCCGCTTTGTCCGAGCCGGCGCTGCGGCGCTACCTCACGGGGCAGGGCGTTTCGGTGCTCGGCAGCTGGACGCAGAACATTACCCTGAACCTCGTCGTCTACCACCTGTCCGGGTCGGCGGCCGTGCTGGCGCTGCTTAATTTCCTCCTGTACGGCCCCTTGCTAGTGGTGCCGCCTGTGGCCGGTGCGCGCATCAACATGGGCAACGCGCGCCGGGTGACACTGTCGGTGCTGTATACCTCTATGGCAGTGGCCTGCACGCTCGCGCTGCTGTCCCTGTTGCATGCGCTGGTGCTGCCCGTCATCCTGCTGCTGGCGCTTTGCGCGGGCATCTTGAGCGCGATCGAGTCTCCGGCGCGGCAGGTACTATTGATCACGGGCTTGCAGGATCCTGCCTTGCGCCCCAATGCCATCGCCATGAATACGATGGTCTATAACGTCGGCCGGATGGTTGGGCCCAGCCTGGCTGCCGTCATTTACCCGCTGCTCGGCCAGGTCGCGGCTTTCCTGACATACGCGTTCGCGCTGGTTTTCATGGCATGGTGCGTGCGTTCCATGCCGCGCCGGCCCGGGCAGGCCGAGGCGCCAGCGCGCGGGCGGCAAGGCTTGCGCAATGCGCTTTCATACGTCATCGACGATCATTTCACCGCCAAGTACTTGACGATCCTGGCCTGCATGGGGCTATTCGCCGGCAGCTACCAGACCTTGGTACCGCTGCTTGCAGACCACGCATTTCAGGACGCCGCCAAGTACACCGGCGTTTTCTTCGCCTGCGCGGGCATGGGTGCACTCAGCGCCGCGGTCGTGTTGTCTTCTGCCATTGCTGCGCGAACGGCCCGTTTACTGCCTGTGGCGCCGTGGGCGGCGTGCCTCGCGCTGGCCGTGCTCTCGGTGTCGTCGAGCGTGGCCCTGAGTGGCGCGGCGTTCGTCGCGCTGGGATTCAGCCTGAGCTTTTCCGCCACGTCCACCAATGCCACGATCCAGCGGCGTTGCCCGGAATCCGTGCGCGGCGCGCTGGTCGGCCTCTATGGCATGGCTTATAACGGGACCATGCCTTTTGGTTATCTGCTGGTTGGGTCAATCTCCGAAGCATTTTCAGTGACCGGCGCCTTCGCCACGATGGCGGCCGTGCTCGCGGCCTGTATCGGGTTGGTGACGGCGCTTTACTGGCGCAAGGCCTGACCGGCTGCCGACGGGGCCGGGCATGGCCTTTGCTGGAGAGGCTTCTCGATAGGAGGAAGCCATGCCATCTCATCCAAGCTCCCCCGGCAAGCGCGACGCGCCGGCACAGTCGAAGGACCTCGAGGACGCCGCGGTCGAGCAAACCGGGAACGAAGATCCGGGCAGCGAGCTCACCGAGTTGCCGCCGGGGACAACGCCCGACGAGGATGCACCGCGCAAGCGCACCCTTGACAATCATCCGGTAGATCCGAACAGCATTCCGGCGCGGGTGGGCCTGCCTATAGGCGTCGATAAGGAAACCGCGGCCGACCCGGGACGGCAGACGCCGGATGCCCCGGAGACGGACAACCGCAGTTGATCAAGGGGACGGCGGTTCGCACGGCATCCACAGTTGGAAGGTCGTGCCGTCCGCGGTCGAGGTCACGCCCAGGGTCCCGCGGTGGGCGGTCGCGATCTGCCGGGCGATGTACAGCCCCAATCCTAGCCCGGTACGGCGCGTGTCGGGCCGGGGGCCGCGCATCAGCGGGTCGAATATTTGCCGGCGCAGGCGCGGCGGGATGGGTTCGCCTTCATTGTGGACTTCCACCGTTACCCCGTCGTTCTCGCGGCGGGCCCGCAGGGTGATGGGGCGGTCCGGATAGCCATGGTGGACGGCGTTGCTGAGCAGGTTGACTAGCAGTTGGGCCAGGCGGTTGCCATCCCACCGCCCGGTCAACTCGCCCGTGCAGTGAACCAAGATTTCCCGCTCGGGATGGGCCGTCCGGATCTCATCCGCCGCGCGGTGACAGACATCCGCGAGGTCGGTGCGCGCGACCGTCAAAGGCAGGATGTTGCCGAGACGGGTGCGTGCGAAATCGAGCAAATCATCGATCATGCGCTGCATGCGCGCGCTGCTGTTGTGAATGCGCGCTGCAGCCTTGAGGTTTTTTTCGGATAGGTCGTCCGACTGCAGCAGTAGCTGCGCCGACATGGAAATGGCGCTCAGCGGCGTGCGCAGGTCATGCGCAAGAATGCCCACGAAAAGATCGCGCGCGCGTTCCAGGCCTGCGGAGTAGCGGGCGATGGATTCTTTCAGGGCCTGGTCGAGCGCCTCATTGAAGCGAACCAAGTCCTGGCAAGCGGTCTCGTTGACGCCGTGCATTGCGTGCGCCCATCGGCTCACCACGTTGGCGCGCAGCGCGCAATATTCGGACACCATTTCGTTCAGGGTGAAGCCGGCGCGCAGGCGGCTGCGGGCGTGGACGCGTGCCTGCCGGGCAATGCCGCTCGCCGGGCCGGCGTTGGATGCGCACGCGCCGCGGCTATCAAGGGGGGACGGGTCGGCGCGCAGGTCGGCGGCCAGCTGCCGCAACAACGCGCGGGCCGAGGTTTGCAGCGCGTCTTCGGAAACGGCCGTGCGCCGCAGGTCGAGCTGGCGCGCGAAGGCCGACCAGTCGCGCATGAGCTCGTCCAAATTCGCCTCGATGAAATCGGCCAATCTCATAGCCCCTCCGCCGGCTGCGGTCGCATCGGCGCTTCGCGCAAGGCGGGCCGCAGGTCCGCCGCCGGCGCGGGCGGTGGAAAGCGCCAGACCTTCGCGCTGCAGCGCTCTGCCGCATTGTAGATCTTATGCTTGGCCTGTGATCGGGTCGGTTACAACCTCGCCGGATGCTTCCGCGAAGAAACGGTGCCTGAAATAGGCTAGGGTTCGGGCCAATCCTTCCTCCAGCTCCGGCTTCGACGTCGTCGAGAATGTCACCGATGAACCACGAGTGCGCGAGGTCCAGCCCGTGTTCGCGCGCCGCTTGGCGCAGCAGGCCGGGGCGCGGCTTGCGGCAGGTGCATGGCAGGGCATAGGCACGCCGCACACCACGGGCCAAGTGCGGGCAGTAATAGAAGCCATGCAATTGCGCACGGGAAGCTTCGAACATCCGCGCCAGCTGCTGGCGCACGCCGATGAGATCGTCTTCGTCGAACAGGCCGAGCGCGACGCCGGGCTGGTTGGTGATGACAAACATGGGAGCTCCGGTACCGGCTAGGCGCCGCAGTCCCGCATCGACGCCGGGCGCCAGTCGCATGCGGTCCGGATCGACGTTGTAGGCGTCGTTGACCAGCAAGGTGCCGTCTTTGTCCAGGAATATGGCTGGTCTCAGGGCCATGACGTTTCCCGCATCGGCAGTGCCATGATTTCGGGGATCACGGTTTCGTCGGGCTGCATCAGCACGAAGCGCACCGTCCGCGCAACGGCGGCGGGATCTTGCAGGGTACCGACGTCGATGTCGGGGAAGCGATCGAGCAGGAAAGGCGTTCGCATGCCGCCCGCGATCACGGCCGTTACCTTGATTCCATGGCTGCGCAGCTCCGCATGCAGTGCGTGCGACAGTCCCAGCAGGCCCCATTTGGTCGCGTGATAAACCGCCGCATTGGGCCAGGCGCGCTTGGACGCCGTTGAAGCGATGTTGACGATGTGGCCTTGCCCGCGTGCCCGCATGTGCTCGCAGGCATATTTGGAGACGAGGAAAGGGCCGGTCAGGTTGGTTCGAACAATGCGTTCCCAGTCGGCCGCGTCCAATTCCTCGATGGGAACGGTCAGGTCGATGGCTGCGTTGTTGATCACTGCGTCGAGCGAGCCGAAGCGCGAGACGGCGTGCGCCACGGCCTCGCGCACACTGCTTTCGTCGCCGACGTCCAGGCGCACCGCCTCGCATTCTGCGCCTAGGCGCATCGCCGTGGCACGGGCAGCCTGCACGTCGATGTCGCCTGCCAGCACGTGCGCACCGTCTGCCGCCAGTGCCTCGCATATCGCGGCACCCAGCCCCCTGCCGCCGCCTGTGACCAGTATTGCCCTTCCCGCCACGCTCGTAGGTGCGTCGACCGCCATGCGTTTCTCCTTCGTGTGCTATTTCGCGACCAGTGCTTCGTCGCCCGGGTTCGCCACTGCATCGGTCCGGCCGGCATCTCTCGCTCGGCAGGCGTCGGCGTAAATCCGGTCTACCTCTGCGGCAACGCGCCCCCAGGTGAACATTTGTTGCGCACGGCGCCGCCCGTTGCGTCCGAACCGCTGTGCCGTGGACGGATGCGCGGCCAGGTATGCGAGGCGGCCGGCGAGGGCCTCGGGGTCGCGGGGAGGAACCAGAAAGCCGGTTTTTCCATCCACGACCGTGGACCGGATGCCTCCCACGGCGGAGCCGACGACGGGCCGGGCGCATGCCATGGCTTCGACGGGCGTGATGCCGAAGGGCTCGTACCAAGGTGTGGTGACGAAGACGTCGCAGGCACCGTAGAACAGCGCGAGCTGGGCGCGATCGCGCCGTCCGCAGAACTCGACGGCGTCCGCCACGCCGGCTGCTTCGGCCACGTCGTGCAAGCGAAGAAGCTCGGGCGTAGATAGGTCCCCCGGATTCTGTGCGTCGCCGCCGACCACGTAAAGCTTGGCGGGTACGCCGTATCGTGCCTGCAGCAGGCCCAGTGCGCGGATGACGTTATCCACGCCCTTGCGGGGCACCATGCGGCCGAGCTGCAGGATGGAAAAGCGCCCGCGCTCCCATCTCAGTGCCAGCCGCGCCGCGAACTTGTCCATGGGCGAGAGTTCACGCGCGTCGAAGCCGCAAGGAACGATGGCGATCTTGGCGGGATCGGCGCCATAGTGTCCGATCAGGTCGTCCAGGTCTTGCGGGCATTCGGCGATGAGCCTGTCGGCATGTCGCACCAGGCCCAGCTCGATGCCATAGCGTGCCGCAGGAAATTGGTCCGCCCCGCCCTGGTGCTGGCGGCGCACCCGATCCAGCGCATGAAAGGTCACGACCAGCGGCATGCCGCATTCGCGCGTTGCGGGCAGGCAGGCCAGGCCGGACATGAAGAAGTTGGCGTGGACCACGTCGTAGCCGGGCCAATGGCTCCGGAAGTAATCGGTGAGGAACTCGCCGAATGCCTTCATGTAGGGAAGCAGCATTTCCTTGGGAATAGGGCGGGGGGGCCGGCCGGCACGTGGATTATCCGCACGCCCGGGATCCAGTTGCGATAGCCGGCTCTGGTCCAGCGGACGTCAGCGTACTTCTCCCGAACCGAGTTCTACTCCCGTGGTGGGATCGATGTCCGGGTCGGACACGGTGCGGGCCGCCAGGTCTTCTACCGCGGCTTGCTCCTCGGCGGTCAGGCCCACTTCCGCGTAGCCGTCCCCGCCGTCCACCGCGCATTGCTCGTCGCGATCCGTCACATAAGTGAAATTCTCGTCGCTGTTCCAGGACCCGCGCATGTCGCCCTCGCCCTGGGACATATTGAAATAAACGTTGGCGAAGTGCGGGTCGCCGGGCAGCTTGCCCGGGGGGAAGTTGGGCGTCATCGAGTACAGCGCTTTTTCGAAGGACTGCTGGTGCGCGATTTCCCGTGTCATCAGGAATTGCAAGGCGCTCTTGACCCCGGGGTCATCCGTCAAATTGATGAGGCGCTCATAGACGATTTTCGCGCGTGCTTCTGCCGCAATATTGGATCGCAGGTCGGCCGACGGGTCGCCGATGGAATCGATGTATCCGGCATTCCATAGTGCTCCGCCCGAGTTGATCAGCGCGGGGCCGCCGCCGTAGAGGACCTGGGTCAGGTGCGAGTCGTTCCCCGCCCCCGTGATGGACCGGTAGAGCTCGGCGGCTTCTTCGGTAGCTTCTGCCAAGGTGCCTTTGGCTCCTTTGTTGAGCATGGCGACGATGGTGCCGATTACCTCGAGGTGGCTGAGCTCTTCCGTGGCAATGTCCATCAACATGTCTTTCCGGCCGGGGTCATCTTCGGCCAGCGCTTGGGTGAAGTACCGACATGCGGCCGCCAGCTCTCCCTGGGGCCCGCCGAACTGCTCCAGCATCAGGTTGGCAAGGCCCGGATTGCATTCCGACACCCTGACGGTGTATTGCAGGCGTTTATTGTGCGCGAACATGGAGATCTCCTTGATGAACGAGTCCTCCCATCCGCACGAAGCATGCCCGCCCCCCCGCCCCGCGCCGCGCCGTTTGCAGGGCCGCTGGCGCCTGGGCGGGGCGGTTCCGGGAAGCGCCCGCCAAAAAAACGCTCAATTCCTGTTCATCCCTGCCGTAAACCCATACACGCCTGCCTGTGTGGGGGGAGAGCGTGCACTCGAAACGACCGGCGCGCAGCCGGCAACAACGGTTTGGGGTAAAGGAATGGGAGTTTCTTTGGGCTTGAGCCAGCGTTCGCTGGCTAAGCAGGTCTTGGTCTTGGCGCTGTCCGTGAGCGCCTTGGTGTCGGTGCTGGTCTCCGCGGTGGTGGCCTGGCAAGGCCTGCGCGCCGGCCGGCTCGCGGTCGAGCGCGAAATGACCGACGCCCTCGGCTCCATCAACGCGAGCCTGGTCTCCACCTTTACCTCGTCGCGAGACCGCGTCGAACGGCAGTTGCTGGTGTTCCAGCGGATGCTCGGCGAACTACCCTCGCCCGACGGCACCCTTACCGAGACTGGCGTGGCCGGCGAAATCATGACCGTGCGCGCCGGCGAAACCGTCCTCAACGGCAATTCCGCCATCCTGCAGCGCATGCGCAGCTATACCGGTGCCGAGCCCGAGCTCGTGGTGCGCCACAACAACCGCTGGATACGCGCCGCCACGCTGCAGCGCAACCCGGACGGCGTTCCTCTCACAGGCCATCCCGTTCCGGCAAACGATTTCGTTGCCACCACCATGGATTCCGAGCAGTCCGCCACCGACATCGTTTATCGCAACGGCCGCTGGTACGCGCTCCACGTCCGTCCCCTCAAGGACGACAACGGAAAAATCTTCGGTGGCCTGACCTTGCAGGTCGATTTGACCGACGACGTGGCCGGCGTCCTCGACTTCATCGAAAAAACCAGCGTTGCCGGCCATGGCCGGATGTTCGCGATGACGCCCAAGGTGAATGGCACGTCCGAATTCCTGGTGCATCCGCTGTACAAGGGAGAAACCGTCGAGCAAACGCCCGAGGAAGATCGCCCGTTTTATTACAAGCTGGTGGACGAGGGCCAGGGGGTACTGGACGTCAAGCGGTCCACCGACGAGTCCGAGATGATGGTCGCGTTCCAGACCGTGCCGAACTGGGGCTGGACCCTGGTAGCGGTCGGGCCCAAGTCCGATTTCATGGCGGCGCAGTATCGCCAGATACTCCTCATGGTCGGGGCACTCTTGCTCGGCGGGGCGGTCATCGGCTTGCTCATTTATTTCCAGATGTCGGCCGCGCTTCGTCCCGTGCGCGACATGGTCGCCGGCATCGTCCGGCTCGGGGACGGCGACCTCACGCGCGACGTGCCTGCCGGCCCGCCGGGCTCCCGCAACGAGGTCCACATCACGGCCGACCGCATTAACGCGACGCGTGCCCGCATCGCCCAGCTCGCCCAGCAGATGAGCGCCGCCGGGTCGGAAGTCTCGGCCGCCACCACGCAGACGGTGCAGGCCCTGAACCAGATCGGCAAGGCAACCGAGGTGCAGTCCGAGGCGGCAAGCGGTGTGGCCGCTGCGGTCGAGGAGCTGACGGTCTCCATCTCGCAGATCGCCGACAATACCCGCGAAGCCAACAACTTCTCCAAGGCGTCGAGCTCGGCCGCAGACGAAGGCGCCGCCGTGGTCACGCAGACCGTCTCGGAAATCGAGAAGATGGCCTCGCAGGTGGCCAGCTCGGCCGAGGTGGTGCAGGAGCTCGAGGCGTCGTCGCGCCAGATTTCTGCCGTGGTCAAGACGATCCAAGAGATTGCCGAGCAGACCAACCTCCTGGCGCTGAACGCGGCCATCGAGGCAGCCCGCGCCGGCGAAGAAGGGCGCGGCTTCTCGGTGGTGGCCGACGAGGTGCGGGGCCTGGCGGAGCGCACGAAAGCCTCCACTTCCCAGATCGCCGAAGTCATCGCCGCGGTGCAGAAGCAGACTGCGCTGGCGGCCGAAGCCATGCGCCAGGTCAACGCCGACATGCAGCGTTCGGCCGAAGGCGCCCGCCAGGCAGGCGACGTGCTGGCGCGCATCCGCGAGGCGGCCGGCCGCACCGCGGAGGTCATTGCCGACATTTCCAGCGCCGCGATGGAGCAGAAATCCGCCTCCGAACAGATCGCCAGCCGCGTCGAACAGATCGCGCAGTACTCGGAAGAGTCCGCGGCGGCGGTCCAGCAGTCGCTGGCCTCGGCAGAGTCCTTGCAGAACCAGGCGCGCATCCTGGAAGAAACCATACGTACCCTGCGTACCTAAGGGGGGGAAGGCGCAAGGGCAGCTCCCGTTTTTCGGTCCGGCGCAACATGCCGATACAATTCCCGGCGGCGTTCCGCTAGATGCCGGCAGGCGCGAAGGGGCGGAGCGCCTATAGTTGCGGGGGGAAAATGGGAGTATCGGATGAACGCGTCCAGGCCATCGCCGAGGGTTTCCAGGGGGCGGGCCTGGTCGGAAAGGGCTGGTATGCCGCGCTGGATGCCCTGGCGCAGGCCACGGGATCGCAAAGCGGTGAATTGATCGGCGTCGGGTCGGATGCGGCCGTGCCGTTCAATATCATGACCAACGTGGATGCCGATTTCAAAGACGAGTTCGTGGCGAGCGGGGGCGGCGACCCGGCGCGGAATCCCTTCGTTCGTGCAGGCATGGCCGCGCCCGTGCTGGAGGTGCTGGCGGACTACGACTGCATGACCCCCGACGATTACAAGCGCAACACCTGGTACCAGGAGTTCGCGCTGAAGCGCGACGTTCCCCACGCTTGCCTGTGTACAGTCGCACGGCAGCCCGGCATGGTGATCGGGCTGGCCGTCGTTCGCAACCGGCGGGAAGGGCCGGTGACGCCTGAGCAGCGCGCCGTGTTTGCCGCCGTGGCGCCCCACGTGCGCGCGGCGGTCCAGACCCAGATCGCGCTCGAGAACAACGGCGAGAGCATCCTGAAAGCTGCCTTCGACGGGCTTTCCATGGGCGTGTTCGTCTGCGACCGCCACGGCCGCGTCCGGACGATGACCCCGGCGGCGGAAACCCTGGTGAGGCCGGGCGGCCTGCTCGGATTGCGGGATGGCGTACTCGTACTGTATGCGAGCCGGGGAGACGGCGGCAGGGTGCTTTCCGATGCCATCGCCGCGGCCGCCCGGAGTGTTTCCGGCCTCGGCACGCCCGCCATGTCTACTATCGTCCTGAAAGACGCCTCGGCGGGCTCGGCCATGGTGCTGGAGGTGATCCGCGTGGTGAACGCCGAGCACGAATTTTCTTTCGATCCGCGGGTGCTGGTCGTGGCGCGCGGGCTGGACGACAATGGATCGGGACGCCTTGCCAGGGTAGCGCGCAAGGCTTATGGGCTGACGGAAGCGGAAGCGGACGTGGCCGTCCGTATTTCCTTGGGCGAGACGCCCACCGAAATTGCCGAGGCTCGCCAATCGGCGCTCGGCACCGTCCGGATGCAGCTCAAGGCCGCGATGAGCAAGCTCGGCGTGCGCAGGCAGGCCGAGCTTGTAGGAAAGTTGGCCCGGCTGTAAGGCCGGGCCCGGTAAAGCAGGAAACGGGAACGGCGCGCCGGCGCCCGCAGGGCGAGGGCCGGCCGCCGTGAGGATCGCTGATCAGTCTTCTCCGACCGAGACCGCGACGGCCAAAGCCGTACCCGAATCGGTCTTCATCAGTTCGACGATGTAGAAGGTTTCGCTCAGCTCGTCGTAGTAGAGCCGTGCGTAGTCGTGGCCGGATCCGTCCTCGTCTTCCCAGGCCAGGCCGTCATCCGAGAACCACTTCAGGACGGTGTCCTGGTTTTCCGTGCCGGACTCGTCGCCGTCACCGTAGTAGTCCGTCCACGTCACCGACAGCTCGCTGTCGAAGCTGTAGGCGCCGACTTGGTCGCAGTCTTCGAAGCGCTCGAATTCCATGCCCTTGAGCACGTTGAGGTCCGTCACGCGCTGGGCGTTGGCCGGCAGGATGAAGTGGCGGGATGCCTTGCCCGTGCTGCTGTAGTTCTTGCACACCATGGCACCGTTTTGCGGGCCTTCCATTTCACCGATGATGGTGTAGCCGGGCGCCGTGACCTGGCCATCGTTCGCGGTGTAGCTGATGGTGTCGGAGCCCAGCGTGATGGTGCCGGTGTTCTTCGTGTAGTCGATCGTGACCGAGCGGGTCTTCAGGGCGTCTTCGAAGTCGACGCTGAAATAGGGATGGGTCGCTTCGGCCGAGGGGGTGCCGCCACCGCCTCCACCGCCGCCGCCACTACCACCGCCGCCATTGCCACCGCCACCACCACTGCCGCCGCCACCGCTGCTGCCGCCATCCGATCCACCGCCGCCACATGCCGCCAGGGCGACTGCGCAAAGCGCCGTCAAAAGAAGCTTATGTAGTTTCAAAACAGATTCCCCTAGGTTATATGCGCCCCCTTGGCGCTTTGCGCCGATACTAAATGAGTGGGTCTGCGCTTTTCATATCCCAATTGGGTTATGAAGTCCCCGCGGCGGCGTGCGCGGCGCGGGCCGGGGGCGGTAAACTCGCCGGGGCCAGTCGCCATTACCGGTATGCACGATCCTATGAGCCTATCTTTCAGCGCAGTCGAGCTGCTCGCCACGGTCCTATTTGCGATCGCCATTCTCCACACCTTTTCCGTGCCGGTCTTTGCCAATCTCGCCCACAAGGGCGGAAGGCACGCAGGGTTATGGCACATGTTGTCGGAGGTCGAGGCCGTGTTCGGGTTCTGGGCCTCGGTGCTGCTCCTGGCCATGGCTGCCCTTGCCGGCACGCACGCGGCCATCGAGTACATGGACACGCGCAACTTTACCGAGCCGCTGTTCGTGTTCGCCATCATGGTCATCGCGGCGAGCCGGCCCATCTTGGATCTCGTTACCTACCTCGTGGCCGTGCTGGCTTCGGCGATTCCCGGCAACCGTTCGGTGGCGGTGTTTTTCGTGACCCTTGCCCTGGTGCCGCTGCTCGGCTCCTTCATTACCGAGCCGGCGGCCATGACCTTGGCGGCGGTGATGCTGCGCGACACGTGCTTCCGGCAGATCGAGAGCGCGCGCTTCAAGTACTTCACCCTGGGCGTCCTGTTCGTCAACGTCTCGATAGGCGGCGTGTTGACCTCTTACGCTGCGCCGCCGGTGTTGATGGTGGCATCGGCCTTCGGTTGGGATACGGCGTACATGCTGGCCCATTTCGGCTGGCGCGCCGCGTGCGCCGTGGTGTTGAACGCCTTGATCGTGACGCTGTGCTTCCGGCGCCTGCTGATCCGGGCGAGCGCCGGCGCGCCGCAGGCGCGCGCTCGCCGCGAGGTGCCGCTCAGCGTGACGGCAGTGCACGTGGCCTTCCTAGCCGGAGTGGTGCTTTTTGCCCACCATCCTGCCGTCTTCATGGGGTTGCTGATGCTGTTCATCGGCTATACCGAAGCGTACAAAGAGCATCAGCGTCCGCTCTTGATCAAGGAAGGCCTGATGGTGGGGTTCTTCCTCGCAGGCTTGGTGGTCCTGGGTGGGCTGCAGAAATGGTGGCTGCAGGAGCTGCTGGCGGATATGCCTCCCTTGGTGCTGTATTGGGGCGCAGCCGCGCTCACGGCGGTGACGGACAACGCGGCGCTGACCTACCTTGGTTCGTTGGTGGAGGGAACTTCCGAGGCATGGCGCTATATGCTCGTGGCCGGTGCCGTGACGGGGGGCGGGCTCACCGTGATCGCCAACGCGCCCAACCCCGCCGGTTTCGCGGTGCTAAAGAGTTCTTTCCCCGGTGGAACGATTACGCCCTTGGCGCTGCTCTTGGGGGCAGCGTTGCCGACGGCCGTTGCCGCGTTCTTTTTCCTCCTGCCCGCGTAGCGGACGTAGCGGGGCGCTTGCGCTCGGCTCGTAGGCTCGCCCTGCCGCGCCGGGCGCCATGGCGGCGCAGTTTTGGCAGCGTACGTACTAAGTACCCAAAAAGTCGCTAAAATTCAAGGCTTTGATCAATTTCCGGAAATCCGGCCGCCGGTCGCCTGTGGCAATGCCAGGCCGGGTTTTCGTGCCGAGGTATGCCTGAGGAGTCTTGGCGATGCCTATTTACGCCTACAAATGCAGTTCTTGCGGACATGAGAAGGACGTCCTGCAGAAGATGTCCGACGCTCCCCTCACCGACTGTCCCGAGTGCGGGAAGCCCACGTTCTCCAAGCAAGTGACGGCTGCGGGATTCCAGCTCAAGGGTAGCGGGTGGTACGTGACCGACTTCCGCAACAACGGTTCGTCCAAGTCCGGCGGTTCGTCGAAGTCGTCGAGCGCCGGATCCGATTCCGGTTCGCCTGGCTCGTCCTCCTCGGAGTCTTCGAGCGCGACGGCTTCGGCCTGAGTTTCATGCGGCGCCTGCGGGGCGCCGCCAGTTTCTGATTTGGAACCTTCGTGTTCAAACGCTACTTCGTCACTGGATTGCTGATTTGGGTCCCGCTGGTCATCACGCTGTGGGTCCTGGGCCTGGTCGTGTCCACGCTCGAAGCCGTGGTGCCGTCGGTGCTGAGCTCCGAGTCGCTGTTCGGCACGCACATCCCGGGCTTCAGCCTCGCGGTGGTGATCGTAGTGGTGTTGCTCACGGGCATGGGTGCGGCCAATTTCATCGGCCGCAAACTGCTGCAGATGTGGGAAGGGCTGCTCCAGCGCATTCCGCTGGTGCGCTCGATCTATAACTCGGTCAAGCAGGTCAGCGACACGGTCCTGGCGCCTAACGGCCAGGCGTTCCGCAAAGCGGTGTTGGTGCAGTATCCCCGCGAGGGCGTATGGACGCTCGCGTTCCTGACCGGAGTGCCGGGCGGTGAAGTTGCCGACCACCTGCCTCCCGACTGCGTAAGCGTATATGTGCCGACGACGCCGAACCCGACGTCCGGCTTCTTTTTGATGATGCGGCGCGCCGACATTGTCGAGCTCGGCATGACGGTGGATGCGGCCTTGAAATACATCGTATCGATGGGGGTGGTGGCGCCGGGTACTCCGGCGCGGGGCAATTGACGGCCCGTGGAGGCAACGCGCGCACGCGCGCCCCGCTTGCATCGATACACACCAATTTAGACGGAGAATTCATGCGTACCTGCTATACCGGCCAGGTCTCGACGGAGCACCTGGGACAAATCGTGACCTTGTTCGGCTGGGTGCACCGTCGCCGCGACCACGGCGGCGTCATTTTCATCGACCTGCGCGACCGCGAGGGCCTGGCCCAGGTCGTCTGCGATCCGGACCGGGCCGATACCTTCCAGATCGCCGAGCGCCTGCGCAACGAATTTTGCGTGCGCGTGACCGGCCTGGTACGCAAGCGTCCCGAGGGCACCACCAATCCGGCGCTGAAGTCGGGCGAGGTCGAGGTACTGGCGCACGAGATCGAGATCCTCAATGCCTCCGTCACGCCGCCGTTCCAGCTCGACGATGAGAACCTCTCGGAAACCACGCGGCTCACGCATCGCGTGCTGGACCTGCGTCGCCCGCAGATGCAGCAGAACCTGATGCTGCGCTACCGCGTGGCGATCGAGGTGCGCAAGTATCTCGACCAGCTCGGCTTCATCGACATCGAAACGCCGATGCTCACCCGTAGCACACCGGAGGGCGCGCGCGACTATCTCGTTCCGTCGCGGGTCAACCCCGGCCACTTCTTCGCGCTGCCGCAGTCGCCGCAGTTGTTCAAGCAGCTGCTGATGGTCTCGGGGTTCGATCGCTATTACCAGATCGTCAAGTGCTTCCGCGACGAGGACTTGCGCGCCGACCGCCAGCCCGAGTTCACCCAGATCGATTGCGAGACCTCGTTCCTCGATGAACACGAGATCCGCGAGATTTTCGAGAACATGATCCGCCACGTGTTCAAGGCGGTCAAGGGCGTCGAGCTGCCCAACCCGTTCCCCGTGATGCCTTGGCGCGAAGCCATGGAGCGCTTCGGCTCCGACAAGCCCGACCTGCGCGTCAAGCTCGAGTTCACCGAGTTGACCGACGTCATGAAGGACGTGGACTTCAAGGTCTTCTCGAGTGCGGCCAACAGCGTGGGCGGCCGTGTGGTCGCGCTGCGCGTGCCGGGCGGCGGCGAGCTCAGCCGCAGCGAAATCGATGCCTACACCCAGTTCGTCGCCATTTACGGCGCGCGCGGCCTGGCGTGGATCAAGGTCAACGACGTGGCCAAGGGACGCGACGGCCTGCAGTCGCCCATCGTCAAGAACATCCATGACGCCGCGCTGCAGGAGCTGCTGCGCCGCAGTGGTGCGCAGAACGGCGACATCCTGTTCTTCGGCGCGGACAAGGCCCGCATCGTCAATGACGCCATGGGCGCTTTGCGCGTCAAGATCGGCCACAGCGAGTTTGGCCGCAAGCAAGGCTTGGTCGAGGGCGAATGGATGCCGCTGTGGGTGGTCGATTTCCCCATGTTCGAGTACGACGAGGAAGCCCAGCGTTACACGGCCGCCCATCATCCGTTCACGTCGCCCAAGGACGGCCACGAAGATCTCCTCGAGTCCGATCCCGCAGCCTGCCTGGCCAAGGCCTACGATATGGTGCTGAACGGCTGGGAAATCGGGGGTGGCTCGGTGCGTATCCACCGTGAAGAGGTGCAGAGCAAAGTATTCCGTGCGCTCAAGATCGGCGCCGAAGAAGCCCGCGCCAAGTTCGGCTTCCTGTTGGATGCCCTGCAATACGGTGCGCCGCCCCATGGCGGCATCGCTTTCGGCCTGGACCGCATCGTGACCATGCTGACCGGCGCCGAATCGATTCGCGACGTGATCGCATTCCCCAAGACCCAGCGGGCCCAGTGCCTGCTGACGGGCGCGCCGTCGGACGTGGACGAGAAGCAACTGCGCGAGCTGCACATCCGCTTGCGCGGGACGGAGGCCAAGACGGTTTAGTGACTGATGGGGGAGGCGCTTGGTCGACAAGATGGATCCAGCGTTTCCCCGATTATCGTTTCAATAGATCAGCGATAGCGGCCTCGACCGTGGCAATGTCTGTCGGGTCGGAGCCTGGTGATCCCGCGCGATGTCCCCAAGCCGAATCCAAGACTCGCAATTCGGCGTTCGGCATGAACATTGCAGCTGCAGCGCTATCTTCTGGCGGAAAATATTGATCCGTCCGGCTCGGCATGACGATAGCTTGACAAGTAATAGCCTTCAATGCCGCTTGCCAGTCACCCTGGAAGGAAGGGTCCGTGGAGATGTCCGCTGTTTTCCAGGTTCGCATCATGGCCAATAAGTTATTGGCGTCACAATGAGTGAAATTATTCGCCCATTGACGTTCGAGATAGTCGTCGATTGTCGCGGCGTTGCGAAGGTGAAGATTCAATCGGTAAAATTCGGGCGACATGGCCCATGCCGCATAAGCTTTGCCAATCGCCCTTAGGCCGTCTATCGGGGGGCTGATGTAGTCGCCCCCATTCCATCGGCAGTCAGCCTTTAATGCTGCCTCTAAGCTGTCAATGAATGCGTAATTGTGGGGCGTGGTTCGAGAGGAGCCGCAGAGTGCAAACATCCTGCGCACCTGGGATGGAAAGCTGACTGCCCATTGGAATGCAGTCTGCGCGCCCATCGATCGGCCGATGACTAGCTGCAGCGACTCAATTTTAAAGCGTTCTATTAATAGTCGCCGTTGCAAGCGAACGTTGTCAAGAATGTGTACTTCCGGAAATCTTGGGCCGTCGAACGGGGGATCGGTATTACTGGGAGATGTTGACAGACCATTGCCGATCAGGTCGACGCAAATAATGAAATAATGTTCGGGATTGAGCGGTTTGTTTAAGCCGATTAGCCACGCATTCTTGTGATGTGTGGAACTGAACCAGGTGGGAAACAGAACAGCATTGCTGCGCTCCGCGTTCAGCTTACCGCACGTTGCAAACGCAAGACGCACGCGAGGGAGAACGACTCCGCTTAGCAGCTCCACGTTTTCAAATTCATGGTAACCGTCGTTCATCATTTTGTGTAGTCTACGCGTTGTTCGGGGTCGATCACGACACCTTCGATGACGACGGGTTCATCATCCAGCATGATGGTACATCCCGCCATAGGGATATCGATGTGACACGCCGAATGATTCCTGCCTCCGGCCTCGGCATTGGGCCCAGTGGAGAATAGGAAGTTGCCGTAGAAGGATCGTGCATCCATGCCCAGCGATTGTTGTTTGTCGCGTGTTCCTAGTGCTGTCCATGAAGCCTGGGCTTGCAGGCCCCAGCCCACATGGGCGACAGCATAGGCCTCTGGGTCATTGTAGGACTCGAGGTATCGACGTAAGTACTTGGCCTCGAAACCGCCGTCGATCTGAGTGATGTACCCGTCCTGTACTTCCAATATGATGGGAGAGGTTTCGACATACCGCTTGATAGGAAAGAGCATGTCCCCAATGTCGATCACGACCTTTCCTTGGGCGGCTCGTTCGACAGGCCAGGTCGATATGAAACCACTGGGCCAGTGGTCCCAGTGGCCGGGTTCGTCTGCATACCCGTACTCGGGCAGAGTTCCGAACTGACCTAGCGGCAAAATGAGGTCGGTTCCCGCTTTCGAGGTAACGTACATTGAGCGAGCGACCCTCAGTCTCGCGTCGGCGGCCATTACGCGTCGTTTATCGTCCTCGCTAGGCATTAATCTTGCCAAGACTTCGGGCGGCTCCACGACCATTAGCATTCGAGTCCCAGATGCGAGAACATCTAACTGTTCTTGCGAATGCAGTAGTCCGACCAAGTCAATAATGAGGTCCGATCGTTTAAGTATTTCGACCGCTAGCGTATTTCCGGAAAGGGGCGTCGTGCCGAGAAATGCCGTTCTGTCGCTACCTGGTCGATGGGGTGGGATAGGTGGTATTTCGATTCGAACGGTGTGGGGGCTGACTCTGTTGACGGCACGCGTTGCGGCGTCTACGTTGAAAGGGTGGCTTGATTCACTGGACAAGACTACAACTTTTTCTTCGGGTTGAAGTCGACATAGTTTCAGCACTTGTAGCCACATGGCTAGGCGGTGATCGTCACTGACGGACATTAGTGACACTCTCCGTTTAAATGTGGTGTAGCGTATTGTCGCAAGTCCAGTGCGACGCGCTTACGCATCATGAAGTCTGTTTGACGGCCGGCAACGGTGCCGTCGCTGCGTCATATTCGAAGATCCAGTCGTAACGTGCTTGCACTCTATTGGTGGCCCATTCTCGAGAAATGAACGCAGGTCCTTCGATGGGATCGGCTAATGCGCGATTGTGAAACCGCCAGATGTTTTCCGCTGAACCGTCTACTATGCGGTACGCTCGCTCTCTCCTCGCTAGTTCATAGCGTTGGAGTGCGGTCTCAACGTCGCGATCGTGCTCTAGGCAACGGGCGAGCACTACTCCGTCTTCCAATGCGACATTCGCTCCTTGTGCCAGTAGCGGGAACATGGCGTGGCAAGCGTCGCCTAGTAGCGTTACACGTTTAACAGTCCATTTGCTAAGAGGCGGACGGCGGACGATGCCCCATTTGAACGGTGCGTCAATGGCTTGAATGAGTTCTTGTACGTCATCGTGCCAACCGATGAAATCGGCTGCGCAATCCGCAGTGGTTCCACGAATATTCCATGACTCGGCTACCCAACCGGTACGCTCAAGGTAGCCAACAAAATTCATCAGTTCCCCGCGCCGCAACGGGTAGTGGATGACATGTCCGCCAGGGCCCACCCAGTTGGTACCGACTGGGCGGCGAAGATGCTGGGGGACTTTTTCCATCGGAATCACAGCGCGCCAAGCCATCATGTCGGCGAAGGTCGCCCGGTCAGAACCGAAGAGTTGCGAACGAATTGTGGAATGAATGCCATCGGCACCTATCAGCGCTTTTCCGCGAGTGGACTCGCCCGACTCGAGGTGAAGCACTACGCCGTGTTTGTTTTGCTCGAAGCCGATGCAACGGGAAGCCAAATGAATGGCATCGGGTTTTATAGATCGGACTCCTTCGACCAGCGCGTTATGTAGGTCTACGCGATATGCAGTGAAATAGGAGTAGCCAAAACGTCGGACGGCTTCAGCTCCCAGGTCGAATAGCTTCCACGTCTGGCCGGTGCTCCAGAGTCGTATTTCTTTCCCCTCCGTTTCGCATGAGGTCGCCCTGACCTCCTCGAGAACGCCCAAGTTCGCAAGTACACGAGAGCCGTTCGGGCTGATTTGAACCCCTGCTCCAACTTCACGCAGTTCTTCTGCTTGCTCATAGATTTCTACGTCGAAACCTCGTCGGAGGAGAGCCAGGGCCGCTGCTAGGCCGCCAATGCCCGCACCGGCGATGAGTATGGGCAGTTTGCTATCTTGAGAGAAATGCATTTGTACTCCATGTCTTATGCGGACCGTTGCGGATTATTGATTTTTAATCCCAGTTCGCTTGACGACGGCGCTCCACCGCTCCAGTTCGGAAGCGATACTGCGTTTGAACTCTTCTGATGTTGTGCCAAGTACTTCAAATCCAGTTGCTGTCAGCTGATTGCGAAGGTTTTCGTCGGCTAATGTTGCATTTAACTCATGTGTTAATTTCTTGACGATCTCATCTGGTGTGCCCGCGGGAGCTACGAGCCCAAACCAACTGTAGGCATCGAAAGGTGTATTCAATAGCTCGGCTATCGTTGGTATTTCAGGCAGCATCGGGCTTCGGTTCTGTCCCGTAATTCCATAGCCGATGAGTGCACCGCTACGAATGTGGGGTCGCAAAGTTGATACTGCGTCGAACAGCAGATCGATCTGTTTACCCAATAGATCGTTCAGAGCCGGCGCAACACCGCTGTACCCGACGTGTAGCAAGTCAACGCCGAATGTCGACTCGAACAGCTCTCCTGTTAAGTGCGTAGAAGACCCGCTTCCAGCGGATCCGTAGGTCAGCTTACCGGGTTGTGCTTTGGCGAGAGCGATTAGTTCTGGAAGGGTCTTAGCAGAAAGATCTCCTCGACCAACCAGAACATGTGGGCTACGCACCACCTGGCTGATGGGGGTGAACGACTTAATGGGGTCGTAAGCAAGGTTGGGATAAAGCGCGGGACCCATCGCTAGGCTGCTTGTTCCAGCCCACAATAGGGTGTAACCGTCTGGTGCGGCACGTACTACGGCCATCGGTCCAACCGTGCCTCCGCCCCCGGCGCGGTTTTCAACCACGATCTGCTGCCCTAGGCGAGGGCCAAGAGCTTGAGCAATGGCTCTCGCACTGGCGTCTGTGGGGCCGCCAGGTGCAAACGGAACGACCAGGGTAATCGGTTTGGTCGGATAGGACTGAGCGCGGGCAATGGTGGGCTCTACAGTTGCGGCGAGTAGCACGCTTACAGCAAGGATGCAGTGCGATACAGCGATCCTGGATGACGGTGCGGACGGCGAAGCGGGTGTAAGACCGAGCATGTTTTTCTCCGTGACCATCGATAGAGGGAGGGGCGATGCAGATCTTGCGTCGCGAAGGCGGATCGGACAAGCTACAGAACGGAGTGAATTCACAAAAAACTCTTATGAACGTCTCGACCAAGCAGTTGCGCGCATTCATCTATGCGGCCCAACTTGGGAGCTTCACTCGTGCGGCGGAGCGACTCCACATGACCCAGGCCGGTTTGAGCGCGATCATTCGGGAGTTGGAGTTACAGATGGATTGCCAACTATTTCATCGCACGACCCGCTTGATTGCGCTGACCGAGGCGGGACAGCGGTTGTTGCCTGTGGCAGAACGTGCAGTTGCCGACTTGCAGCGGGTGATGGCGGAAGTCAATGAATTGGAAGCCCAAACGCGTAATACGTTGCGGGTTGGAGCGACGCCGCTGGTGGCCAACGATTTGCTACCGCCCGCATATGTCGAGTTTCGACGCTCTTATCCCAACGTCAAACTGGAGATTTTCGGGGTTTCTCCTCAGATCATCGAGGAGTCTGTCAGTGCTGGAGAATTGGATTTTGGGCTGGGCGTATTTCCTCGCCCTATAGCTGGGCTTGAGCGATCGCGGTTGTTTAGCGCCAGGTTGTTCTGTGTCGGGCCGGATAGCTCGCGAGTCGCTTCATCTCGCGGACGCAGGCAGCTACGTCCTCTCGGCTCGATGTCATGGGAAGGTTTGCGGGGTAAGCCATTGATTTGTCTGCCCCCAGGCAATGCTATGCAACAATTGATCGATCGCTACCTGCCGCGTGAGACCCCGTCCCTATGGCATGCAGCCCGGGTGCCCTCTACAGAGAGGCGTGTAGGTGTGAATGGATCGTTGATTTGGCAGGAGGGAAAAGGTGCGGCGGAAGGGGTAATCGTCAACCACATTGAAACCCAGATCGCCATGGTGGAGTTAGGGCTTGGATGGGCGGTTGTGCCTGCGTTTGCTCTTCCCGCATGTCGCCATTATTGCCTTTCCCTATTTGAGCTGGAGCCGGCAGTCGATATTGATTTCTACCGCATTGTCAGGAAGGGTCGTAAGACACACGAGGTGCGGGACGAGTTTTGCAAGGTGCTCGTCACAAATCTCAAACGACTCCTGCATTATTAATGCAGATTTGCTTCCCCAAGGGGATTCGCTGTGGGCCTCTAAGAATGGGCTTCCGCGCTAGGTAAGAGCATAGTAGTGCCAACCGTCTACGGCGGGTTCAACTCCGACTCCTGCCATGGGTCGTAGCTACCGAAGTGCCAGACGTAGCCTTCTGGGTCCTGCAGGGTGTACCCTTTGCCGCCGTAGCTTTCCTCCTGGATGGGCCGGACCACCATGGCGCCGGCGTTGACGGCGGTTGCGTAATGGGCGTCGGGGTCGGCCACGATGACGTAAGGCGTCTGGGTCTGGCGGCCTCCGATCTCCGAGGGCTGGGCGGTGATCTTGCGCATGAGCTCGCCCTTGCCCGAGCCGAGCATGACCATGCCGTTGCCGAAAGTCAGTTCGGCATGGGCGATTGCGCCGGAGGCATCGGGCACCACCAGGTGTTTGGCAAAGCCGAATGCCCGGCACAACCATTCGATCGCAGCCGGGGCATCGCGGTATACCAGGCACGGAATGATCGTCGATTTCCCCATGGGGGCCTCCGCGCGAAGAAGGGTCTCGCCAAGACCGTAGCATGCCTCGCCAGGGGGGAACAACCGCGCAATCGTTACGTCTTGGCGGGGTGTTGCCAGGCATGGACCCGCGCGCGGACCGGCCCGCCCGGCCCTGCCGGGAGCGCGCGCGGGGGGATGGTTCGTTGAATATGGGCGTGCCTTGAATACAATCGAAGTTTGGCCCGCGCTCGCGGGCTGGTTCCGGAGCACGCTCATGGCTGGCATTCCCCTCTTTCATTTGGCTTTTCCCGTCGACGACCTGGCCGAGGCGCGCGCTTTCTATGGCGGCCTGCTGGGTTGCCCGGAAGGTCGCAGCTCCGATAGCTGGGTGGACTTCAATTTCTACGGCCACCAGATCGTCGCTCACTTGTCGCCCGGCGAGGCGGGACACCGCAACACGAGTGCCGTGGATGGAGACGACGTACCGGTCAGGCATTTCGGCGCGATTCTCCCCATGCCTGAATGGGAGGCGCTGGCCGAGAAGCTGCGGCGGGCCGGCGTCAAGTTCGTGATCGAGCCTCACGTCCGGTTCAAGGGCGAAGTCGGCGAACAAGCGACGATGTTCTTCCTCGATCCGTCGGGCAACGCGCTCGAGTTCAAGGCTTTTGCCGACCTCAACCAGGTGTTCGCGAAATAGCCCGTCCGGGCAGCGCGCAACCGGGCAGGCGTTTTTCAAGGAAGCGCTGCATGTTGTTATCTTCTCGGGTCTTGCTGGGCTGTGCCGCACCGATGGGCGCGGCGGGCGTGATGCTGGCCGCCATGGCCACCCATCTCGCGGGCGGAGCGTTGTTGTCGACCGCCGCCTTGTTCCTGCTGTTGCATGCCGCAGCGGTCGCCGGGCTGGCGGCCATGGTGCCGCAGTTCCAGCGCGGGCGTGCCGTGCTGGTCGGTGCCACCGGACTCATCATCGCCGGCACGCTGCTGTTCTCCGTCGATTTGGCATTGCGCCAGCTGGCGGGAATGAAATTGCTCTGGGGCACGGCCCCTTTCGGAGGCGGGGCGATGATCGTAGGATGGCTCGGGGTGGCTGTAGCCGCACTCGTTCCCGAACGCTGATCGCGCTGGCGAGCGGGCGCGGCGCAAGCGGGCCTGCGCCGCGGCAAGGCCCGCCGGGTGGGGGGCTTTAGCTGGCCGCAGGCGCGAGTTTCTCCACCCACGCCACGTAGCGATCCACGAACCCTTGGATGAACTTGGCCGTGATCTCGTTCGTGATGCGGCCTTCAGCGTCGATCAATCCTTCGGTGTACTGGACGAAGATGCTCGGCTGGGGCAGCACGGCAACGTCCAGCGCGGACAGCACCATGCGCAAGTGTTCCTGGGCGAGCGCGGTGCCGATCTGGCTGGGCGAGGTGCCCAGGATGCCGGCAGGCTTGCGCGCCCAGGAGTTCTTGCCGGAGGGGCGCGAGGCCCAGTCGATGGCGTTCTTCAGTACGCCGGAGTAGGAGCGGTTGTATTCCGGCGTGAAGAACAGCAGGGCCTGGACGGACTCGACCCGCTGCTTGAACGCGAGCACGGGCGCCGGCATGGCGGCGTCGAGGTCTTGGTTGTACAGGGGCAGCTCGCCGATGGGGATGTCTTCGGTCTGCATGTGTGCGGGCAGGCGCTTGGCGACGGCCTTGGCCAGCTGGCGGTTGATGGAGTCTTTGCGCAGGCTGCCTACGATCATGCCGATCTTGATGGTACTCATGGAGATTCCCGGATCTGGATGTCGAAATAGAGGGCGCGACCAAGCCAAGGCCTCCCCGTGCAGGGCGCGGCCGGGCTCCGGCGCGAGCTTTGCCGGCCCATGATAACGCAGCGGCGGCGCCGGGGCGGGAAGATGGCATCTTGTATCTGCTCATCCATGGCCGCATATTTAAGGCCTCTTCCGGTTTTCCTCAAGCACGATGTCCGTCGTCCGTGTCGTCAGCTATAACATCCACAAAGGGCTTTCGGCCCTGGGCAAGCGCGAGTCCGTGCAGGAGCTGCGCCTCGGCCTGCACGGCTTGCGCGCCGACCTGGCCTTTCTACAGGAGGTCCAGGGGCGCAACGAGCGATCCGGGACGCTGCACGAACAGCATCAGATGCTGGCCGCGGCGCTGCGCTTGGAAGCTGCCTATGGACGAAACGCGGTGTACCGCCACACCGACCATGGCAATGCGCTGTTGTCGCGGTTCCCCATTCTTTCGCACCAGAACCAGGACATTTCCGATCACCGGCTGGAGCAGCGGGGGCTGCTGCACGCACGCGTGGCGATCGGCCGGCACGAGGTGCATTGCTTTGTCGTGCACCTGGGGCTGTTCGCCGGCAGCCGCACGCGGCAGGTTGGCGCGCTGGTTTCCCGCATCGAAGAAGCGGTGCCTTCGGGCGCGCCCATTTTGATCGCCGGCGATTTCAACGATTGGACCAACACGCTATCGGACTTCCTGGTGCGGCGCCTGGAGGTGCATGAGGTATTCGCGACGGCGCCACGCGGCAACAATGTCGAGTTGCCCAGGCTACGGGACTCCGTGCGCATGCTTGGGCAATTGCTGCGCGGCGGCGAGGTCTCGCCTTGGCAATGGCGCGCCGGCATGGCTTCCCCGCCTCGGCTCGGCATGGGCAACGAACTGATCACGCCTCGCCCGCCGCGTACTTTCCCGGCTTTTTTCCCGTGGCTGAGGCTGGACCGGATATACCAGCGCGGTTTTTCCGTGCGGCAGGCGAGCGTGCTGTACGGGCGCCCGTGGTCACGGCTGTCGGACCACGCGCCGTTGCTCGCGGAGCTGGAATTACCCTGAGACGCGCGTCCCTGGCCGGGCGGCGCTGACGCCGGAGGCGGCTGCCAGGAACACCGCAGCCAGGATAAGGCCCGAGGTGGGGCCGTGCGACGGGATCGCCGTGAAGGCCAGGGCGGCCAGCGCTGCCCCCAGTGCCATGCCGAACTGCCGGGCAGTTGCCTGCAGGCCGCCTGCACCCCCGCTGCGGTGTCGCGGTGCGGCGGTCAGCATGGCCCGGTTGTTGGGCGTCTGGAACATGCCGAAACCGACCCCGGAAAGCGCCATGAAGGCCATGACCCAGCCATTGGGCGTGCCGGCCGGAAGCAGGGCGATGACGAGCAATCCGAAAGCCACCAGGCCGGCGCCGACCGAGCACAGGATGGCCGGCGCAATGCTTTCGGCCATGCGTCCCGCGATCGGCGCGGCAATGGCGACGGCCAGGGGCCATGGGACCATCAACATGCCGATTTCGATCTGGCTGCGCCCCAATGCCTGGTGGAAGTAGAAGGGCAGCGAGATATACGAGATGGTCTGCCCGGAAAAGGCGCACACCGAAGCGCCGATCGAGAACGCGAATTGGCGGATGCGCAGCAGGTCGAGCGGCAGCAGCGGCGTGGCTTGCGTGAGTTCGCGGCGCACCAGGGCCACGCCCGCCAGGGCGGCGAGGCAGAGCAGGACCGCTGCAGTCTTGATGTCCGCCAGCAGGCGGTCGATGCCCACTACCAGCAGCCCGAAGGTCGAGCCGCTCAACACGGCGCTGAGCGCGTCGAAAGGCCGCTTGGCCAGTTCGGTCTCGGGCAGCATGCGGCTGCCTATCGAGAGGATGAACAGGCCGATGGGGATGCTGACCGCGAACAGCCAGGGCCATGAGGCGATCGAGAGGATCAGCGAGCCCAGCATGGGGCCTGCAGCCGATGAGGTCGCCACGACCAGCGCGTTGTAGCCGATCGCGCGCCCGAACTGTTTCTGGGAGTAGATGAAACGCAGCAGTGCGGGAGTGACGCTCATGACCGCGGCCGCGCCCAGGCCCTGCAGCACCCGGAACGAGATCAACACGCCGAACGAGCCAGACATCGCACAGCCCGCCGAGGCGACGGTGAACGCGGCCAGGCCCGCGGTGAATATCCGGCGATAGCCGAGGATTTCTCCGAGCGATGAAAACGGCAGCAGCGCAACGACGATGGCCAGCTGATAGGTATTGACGATCCACACCGCCTGCGCCGGGGAAATGCCGAGGTCCCGGGCAATGGAAGGCAGCGCGACGTTGGTGATGGTGGTCTCCAGGACCGTCATCGTCATGGCCAGCATCGTCGCTGCCAAGGCCCAATACTTGCGCGGCGGGGGAAGTCCGTCCAGGAAGTGCATGTTCTTCTTATGCGTACGCCCACCGCGCAGCCGGGCGAGCGGCAGGTCAGCGCACGGGGAAGTTGAAATAGGTGTCCGGATACGGTTCGTCGTCCAGGGTGTAGTGCCACCACTCCTCAGGCAGATTGCGGAAGCCGTGTTTGGCCATCAAGTCCTTGAGGAACTGGCGATTGTGTCGGACAACCTCGGGTAAATCCGGATGGTCAGTATGCGACTTTACATCAAAAAGATCGAACGGAGTGCCCATGTCCACCTCTCCATTGGGCAGCAGCGGGCCTTTCGTGGGCAAGGCGTCCGCGCGCGACGGATCGATGGCGGCGAGGGTCAGGTCGACGGTGCTGCCACGGCTGTGGCCGGAACGTTCGGCGATGTAGCCGAGGTCTAGCAGCGACTCCTTGGCCACGTGGGGGAAATACTCGGCCTTGGTAGGCTGGTGCGAGCCATCGCGTGTCCAGGCCACGAAATCATTGACGGCGCGTTGTGGCCGATAGCAGTCGAACACCTTGAGCGTCAGGCCCTGCGCAAGCAGTTCGCGCTGGACGCCAAGCAGCTTGCGCGCGGCAGGTTCGGTCAGGATGCAGGTGGGAGCGTCGTAGCCCGCCACCGGGCGGCCGAGGAAATTCGCGCTGCCGTGATAGCGGATGTCTAGTCGTACGGTCTGTGCCACGTCGGTCAGGTGCACGAACCCGACGGGCATGGCGGCCGGTTCGTCGGCGGCCTGCGCGGCCGGTGCCAGCAGGGCCGCGGCGGCAAGGCAGGCGCCCGTGGCCTGGGCCAGCGCGTGGCCGCCTTCGCGGGCTTGCTGGCGGGGTTCCTGTGCATGGGGCCGGTTTTTCATGCAAATTCCATGGGATCACGCAGCGCATATTATGCGGCGCGGGCATCGCCGCGGGCGATACGTCACATGCGGTATACTGCCGCCCGTCATTGGGGAGTAGCCGCCTTGCGCGTGCGTGCAAGGGTCTGCGTCAACATGCTTGCCTCACGGCATGGCGCAGACGGTCCTGGACTTGGCAAGACCTTTGATCGCGCATCGACCGGGGGGCCGGGGCTGTTGCGCGGTCATGCGGTCAACCGCCGGCCCGGAGCGCATTGCAACATGGAAGCCTTCCTCGTCTCGACCGGCATCGTGGCCCTGGCCGAGATCGGTGACAAAACCCAACTTCTCGCCCTCTGCCTGGCCGCCCGCTGGCGGCGGCCCTGGCCCATCATCCTAGGCATCTTCACGGCGACCATCGTCAACCACGCCCTGGCAGGCGCCGTCGGAGCCTGGCTCACGCGCATCGTCGGGCCGGAAGCGCTGCGTTGGATTCTTGGGGTGTCATTCCTCGGCATGGCAGTCTGGATGCTGATACCGGACAAGCTCGATGAAGCGGACGCCGGTCGCTTGCGGCTCGGGGTGTTCGGCACTACGGTCGTGGCCTTCTTCTTGGCCGAGATGGGCGACAAGACGCAATTCGCCACCGTTGCGCTGGTGGCGCAGTTCCAGGCGTACTCGGCCGTGGTTGCCGGCACGACCCTGGGCATGATGATTGCCAATGTGCCCGCCGTCGTGCTGGGCGACAAGCTGGCGCATCGCCTGCCGGTCAAGCTCGTGCATGGCGTAGCTGCCCTGATATTCGCCTGTTTGGGCATCGCGGCTTTGCTCGGCATGTTCTAGCGTCGGGCGAGGCCTTGGCCGGCCTGACGAAGCGGGGACGGGACGGTAGACTATCCGTTGTGAGCAGCCGCTCGTCGGGCGGCTGTGCGAGCCGCGTCGTTCCGACTTTGCCCGTGCGCCCCCAGGCGGCGCATGCCTCCATTGACCGAGATGGGTCGGCCAGGCCGACCCGCCTTACCGCCAGGAAAACCATGTCGAATTTCATCGTTCGCAAAGTCGCCGTGCTCGGAGCCGGCGTCATGGGCGCGCAGATTGCGGCCCACTGCGTCAATGCCAAGGTGCCAGTGGTCTTGTTCGATCTGCCTGCCAAGGAAGGTCCCAAGAACGGCATCGTACTCAAGGCGATCGAAAACTTGCGCAAGCTCAGCCCGGCGCCGCTGGGCGCGCCCGATCTCGCCACGCTCATCGAGCCCGCCAACTATGAGGAGGATCTCTCCAAGCTCCGGGAATGCGACCTGGTGATCGAGGCCATCGCCGAGCGCATGGATTGGAAGCACGATCTGTACGCCAAGGTTGCGCCCGCCATCGGGCCGGACGCCATCTTCGCCACCAATACCTCCGGCCTGTCGATTTCAGCGCTCTCCGAGGGAATGGACGAGGGCTTGCGATCGCGTTTCTGCGGCGTGCATTTCTTTAATCCGCCGCGGTACATGCACTTGGTGGAGCTGATCCCGACGCCGCTTACCGACCCCTCCATCCTCGACCGGCTCGAGGCTTTCCTGACCACGGTGCTCGGCAAGGGCGTGGTGCGCGCCAAGGATACGCCCAACTTCATCGGCAACCGGGTCGGCGTGTTCGGCCTGCTCGCCGCGATGATCGAGGCAGAGAAATTCGGCCTGACCTACGATGTCGTGGACGATTTGACGGGCGCCAAGCTTGGACGCGCCAAGTCGGGTACCTTCCGCACCGGTGACGTGGTTGGCCTCGACACGCTGGCGCACGTCATCAAGACCATGGAAGACTATCTTCCTGGCGATCCTTTCGCCGCCCATTACGGCACGCCGCCAGTGCTGGCAAGGCTGATCAAGGAAGGCGCGCTCGGGCAGAAGACCGGCGCGGGGTTCTTCCGCAAGGAAGGCAAGGCCATTCTGCGCCTGGATCCTGCCGCCGGCCAATACGTCCCGGCCGACGGCAAGACCGATGACGCCGTTGCGCGCATCCTCAAGAATCCCGACGCCGCGCAGCGGCTGCGCGCGCTGCGCGAGAGCGATCATCCCCAGGCCCAGTTCGTATGGGCGCTCCTGCGCGACACCTTCCACTACATCGCCGTGCACCTGGCCGACATCGCCGACACGGCGCGCGACGTGGACTTCGCGATGCGATGGGGCTTCGGCCATGGCATCGGGCCGTTCGAACTGTGGCAGCAGGCAGGCTGGCTGCAGGTTGCGGAATGGGTTGCGGCCGACGTCGCCGCCGGCAAGTCGCTGTCGAGCGCGCCGCTGCCCGCCTGGGTCACGAGCGGACCGGTGGTCGAGCGCGGCGGCGTGCACGTGCCGGAGGGGTCGTGGAACCCGGCGGCGCGCCGCTTCGAGGCGCGTTCGGGCCTGCCCGTCTACCAGCGCCAGGTGTTCCGTGCCGCCCTCGCGGGCGAGGGCATCCAGCCGCTCGCGTCCGGCCGCACCGTTTTCGAGGACGAGGCCATTCGGTTGTGGACGCTGGATCGCGCCGGACTCGACGATGTGCTCATCGCCTCGTTCAAGACCAAGATGCACACCATCAGCTCGGCGGTCACCCTGGGCTTGCTGCGTGCCGTCGACCTGGCCGAGGAAAGCTACCGCGGCCTGGTGATCTGGAATCCGGGCGAGCCGTTCTCGGCGGGTGCCGACCTGCAGGCCATGATGCCCTTGTTCATGAGCGGCGGCGTGCAGGCCATCGCTCCCGAACAGGAGCGGTTGCAGCAATTGATGCTCCGCCTGCGCTACGCACAGGTCCCCACCGTGGCCGGGCTGGCAGGCATGGCCTTGGGCGGCGGTTGCGAACTGTCGGTTTATTGCGCGCGCCGCGTCGCCCATTTCGAGACCTATCTCGGCCTGGTCGAGGTGGGCGTGGGGCTCATTCCCGGCGGAGGCGGCCTGACGTATCTTGCGCGGCGTGCGGCCCAGGAGCACGCGTCGGCGCCCGACACATCGCTGTTGCATTTCCTGAAGAAATACGCGATCCAGGCTGCCACGGCGCAGGTATCCAAGTCCGCCATCGAAGCCCGGCGCATGGGGTATCTGCTGGAAGATGATCCTATCGTCTTCAACGTGCATGAGGTGCTGTACGTGGCAATCCGGCAGGCGCAGGCCTTGCACGAAGCCGGTTGGCGGGCGCCCTGGAAAGAGCCGTTTGCGGTGGCAGGCAGCGAGGGCATCGCGACGCTGGCTTCGCAGCTCGTCAACATGCGCGACGGCGGATTCATTTCCGAGTACGACTATCACCTGGGCCGCGCCATTGCCGAGATCCTGTGCGGCGGCGATATCGAGGCGGGTTCGCTGGTAGATGAACAGTGGATCATGGCGCTCGAGCGCCGGACCTTCATGGCGCTGCTGAACGAACCCAAGACGCAAGAGCGCATCACCGGCATGATGCAGACCGGCAAGCCCGTCAGGAATTGACCGCGCCCGTGCCCCGGCGCGCGGTCTCGACGCCGTCCTTGGCTCGTTACCGCGGCGGCCGCGGGCCATCGCGAGATAGGTTGAGGCGCCGCGCCGCGTCCCGGCGCCAATGAAGAACAGACCGAAGGAGAATGGGATGTCTCGACAATTGCAGGATGCTTACGTCGTCGCCGCCGCGCGCACGCCGATCGGCAAGGCGCCGCGCGGCGCGCTCAGGACGGTGCGGCCCGACGACTTGCTGGTGCACGCGATCCGGGCGGCGCTGGCGCAGGTGCCGGGGCTGGACCCGCAGCGCATCCAGGACGTCATCGTCGGCTGCGCCATGCCCGAGGGCGCGCAAGGCTTGAACGTCGCGCGGATTGCTTCCTTGCTGGCGGGGCTTCCGCAAAGCGTGGGCGGCGTGACGGTGAACCGGTTCTGCGCCTCGGGGCTGACCGCCGTTGCCATGGCCGCAGACCGCATACGCGTGGGCGAGGCGGACGTGATGATCGCCGGCGGCACGGAGTCCATGAGCATGGTGCCCATGATGGGGTTCAACCCCTCGGTCAATCCGCGCGTGTTCGAGGGCGATGAAAACATCGGCATTGCCTACGGCATGGGCCTGACGGCCGAGAGAGTCGCCGCCCAGTGGAGGGTCTCGCGCGAGGACCAGGACGCCTTCGCCCTGGCATCGCATCAGAAGGCGCTGGCTGCGCAGCAGGCCGGGGAGTTCAAGGACGAGATCGCGCCGATCGCGGTCGAGACGCATAGTCCCGATCTCGACGCGCAGCAGGTCGTCACCCGCAAGCGCACCGTATCGCTCGACGAAGGCCCGCGCGCCGACACCAGCGCCGAGGCGCTCGCCCGGCTAAAGCCCGTGTTCGCGGCTCGGGGAAGCGTGACGGCGGGCAACAGTTCGCAGACCTCGGACGGCGCCGGCGCGTTGGTACTGGTGTCCGAGCGTATCCTGGAAGAATTCAACCTCACGCCGCTGGCGCGCTTCGTCACGTCGGCGGTGCGCGGCGTGCCGCCGGAGATCATGGGCATCGGCCCCAAAGAGGCGGTGCCGGCTGCGCTCAAGCAGGCCGGGCTGTCGCTGGGCGACATCGACTGGATCGAGCTCAACGAAGCTTTTGCCGCGCAGTCGTTGGCGGTGATCCGGGACCTCGGCCTGGACCCGGCCAAGGTCAACCCCATGGGCGGCGCCATTGCATTGGGGCACCCGCTGGGTGCAACGGGCGCCATACGTGCGGCCACCGTGGTCCATGCATTGCGACGCCGCAACTTGAAGTACGGCATGGTCACGATGTGCGTCGGGACGGGCATGGGCGCTGCCGGCATCTTCGAGCGCGTCTAGCGGCGGCCGGAGGCGGCAGGCGATTGCCGCACGTGGCCGCGCCGCATCGCGTGGCGGCTTGCGGCGAGTGTCAGATCGGCTCCATGCCGTTCTGGCGCTTGATTTCGGCGGTATCCGGGCTGGTCATGAAGTCGAGCAGGGCGCGGACGGCGTCGGGCTGTTCTGACGCCGTGGTGATGCCGGCCGAGAACGTGGTCAGGATCTGGAGCTCGGGCGGCAGCGGGCCGAGGATCTCGATGCCGGGGATGTTCAGGAGTTCGCTTCGCTGCTGGAAGCCGAGCGCCACCTCGCCTTTTGCGATGAGCGTGCCGACGGGAATGCCGGGCTTGGACTGGATCGCGCGATCTTTGATTTGATCGGCGATTCCCCAGCGTTCGAACAACTTGGTCAGGTAAACGCCGCTCGGGCCCGTGGAGTAGCCGACGGATGCAGCATCGAGCACCGCCTGCCGGACTGCCGCTTCCGAGCTGATGTCCACCCGCGGCGCGCCGGCCCGCACGGCCACATAGACGCCGGATTGCACCAGGTCGGTCCGGCTGCCGGCAAGGATCCGGCCGGCCTCGGTCAGCTGGTCGATGACATTGGCGGCCAGCACGACGGCGTCGAACGCTTCGCCTTCGCGCACGCGCTTGGCAGCGTCCACGCCGCCGACAGCTTCGACGATGATTTCCTGGTCATGCGATTGCCGGTACTTGGAGACGAGGTCGGCAAGCAACTGTTTGGTTGCGATCGAGCAAATGATGCGGATCTGGGAGGCCATGCGGTTCGCTTCCTATAGATGGGCCGGCGACATGAGACGAGAGGCCCGCGCCTGCGCCAAATTAAAACATACGGGAATCCGCCCCCTGCCACCGGCGCGAGCCGGATCCGGGCCGGCACCCGACGGGAGATGCCGCACGGGTATAGTGCAGACAATCCTTTACGATGTACCGGTTTTCGGTCGTCTTGAGTCCGCGCACTTTGCCTGACCCCCGCCTGATTCGATTGCGTCGCATGAAACTCGGCGCGCTCGGCCTGCTTGCCGCGGCGCTGGCTGGGTTCGCGCTCAGCCATGCAATGGGCGGCCAGGGCCCGTGGGCCTGGGTGCGCGCGTTCTGCGAGGCGGCGGTCGTTGGCGCATTGGCGGACTGGTTTGCAGTGGTCGCACTCTTCAAGCGGCCGCTTGGCCTGCCCATTCCGCACACGGCCATCATTCCCAGCAACAAGGCTCGCCTGGCCGACAACCTGGCCGTTTTCGTGCGGGACCACTTCCTCGATCCCGATGCGCTCCTCCAAAGGCTGCAGGTCTTTGACCCGGCGAGCCGGCTCGCAGCGTGGCTGGGCGAGCCCGCCCAGGCGCGCGCAGTGGCGGGCATGGCGCGCACTTGGTTGGCGCAGGCCCTCGACCTGCTCGACGAGCGCGCCGTGCGGACGGCGATGCAGGAGTTCGTGGTGGCCCGGCTGCGTGCTTGGGACGCCGGTGCCACCGCGGGCGAAGTGATGGGGTTGCTGACGCGCGACGGACGGCATCACCAGCTATTGGACGAAGCGCTGCGCCGCCTGGCCGGATACCTGGACGAAGAAGGGGTCAAGGCGCGGGTTTCTGCGCTCATGGTGAAGTATGCGCGCAAGGAGTGGCCCCGCATCGTGCGAACCCTGGACCTGGTCAAGCCGGTGGATGGCATCGCCGACAGCCTGGCCGACAAGCTCGCGCGCGCCATGATGGACGAATTGCATGAGGTCCTGTCGCGTCCGGACCACCCGATGCGCCGGGACTACGAAGCCTGGGTCGAGGCATACATCGCCCGCTTGCGGGATGACCAAGCCCTGCGCGCGCAGATCGACCAGATCAAGTCGCGACTGATCGACCAGCCGACCGTGCGTGATTACGTGCAAGGCTTATGGGACGAGATCCACGCGTCCTTGCGCCGCAACCTCGAGAGCGAGGATTCGCCGCTCGCGCGGCACCTGGAGCATAGCCTGCTCAAATTGGGTGGCCACCTGGCGGCCAATCCCGGCTTGCGCGCGGCGATCAATGAGCACGTCATGGCCGGCGCGCGCAGCCTTGCGGACCGGTTGCGCGCAGGTGTCACGGAACACATCGCCCAGACCGTCAAGGACTGGGATGAACGGCGATTGGTCGACGAGCTGGAGCTGAGCGTAGGCCGCGATCTGCAGTACATCCGCTATAACGGCACCTTGGTCGGAGGCCTGATTGGCGTGGCGCTGCATGCGCTGGTCGTGGCCCTGGGCGGATGAACTTCACGCCGCATCGTCCGGCACCAGCGGGCGGCGGGGCGGCGCATCGCGCAGCAGGCGCGCCGCGACGACCGTCGTGCATGCCATGAGCACGGCGCCGATGGCTGCGGTGAACTGCAGTGCGTCCGTGAACGCGGCGCGGGCGGCCGCCAGCACGGCGTCCGCGTTGGGGCCGGACAGGGAGCTGGCCACGGCCACCGCACCCCCCAGGGTCGATGCCGCCGCGGTGGCCAGGTCCGTCGGCAGCTCGGCTGGCATGGCCTTTGCCAAGCCATGCCGGTAAATCACGGTGCCGAGGCTGCCGAGCAGGGCGATGCCGAGCGCGCCGCTGAATTCGGCGCCGGTCTCCGAAATCGCCGAGGCGGCACCGGCGCGCTCGGGCGGCGCGGAGGAGAGAATGATCTCATTGCCGATGGTGAAGACGGGCGCCATGCCCAGGCTTATGACGACCATGCCGGCAATGATCGCTTCGAGCCCATAGGCACCGTCCGCGCCCAGGAGCAATACGAAGCCCACTGTCGCCATCGACAGCCCACCCATCACGATGCGCAGCGGCGACATGTGTCTTGCCAGGCGCGGCCCGAGCAGCGATCCAGCCACGAACCCGATCGCCCAGGGAACGGTGGCCAGTCCGGCGCGCAAAGGGTCGAGGCCCAGCACCAATTGCAGGTATTGGGTGATGAAGATGTAAACCCCGAACATCGCCAGGCCGGACAAGGAATAGCTGGCGATGGCCGCGCAAAAGGCAGGCCGCCGGAACAGGCTGGTATCGAGCAGCGGATAGGCCAGGTGGCGCTGCCGGCGGACGAAGGCCGTGCCTATCGCCAGGCCCGCCGCAATGGCTGCCGCCGCGGTCCAGTTCCAGCCGTGTTGCGCGATTTGCTTGAGCCCGTAGATCGTGGCCAGCACTGAAGCGAGCGAGCACGCGACGCTCAGCGCATCGACGCGGCCGGCCTGCGGGTCGCGATACTCGGGCAGCAATATCGGGCCCAGCGCCAGCAGGAGCAGCATCACCGGCACGGCGACCAGGAAGACCGATCCCCACCAGAAAAACTCCAGCAGCACCCCGCCCACCAGCGGCCCGATCGCGCCGCCGACCGAGAAGCTGGCCATCCAGACGCCGATGGCGAATTGCCTTTCATGCTCGTCGTGGAACATGTTGCGGATCAAGGACAGCGTGGACGGGGCCAGCGTGGCGCCGGCCAGGCCAAGCAGTGCTCGCATGACGATCAGCATCCCGGCGCTGTCGGAGAAAGCCGCGATCGTGGAAGCAACGCCGAAGGCCGCCGCGCCGAGCAGCAAGAGCTTGCGGCGCCCGATCCGGTCGCCCAGCGTGCCCATGGTGATCAGCAGGCCCGCCACGAGGAAACCATAGATATCGATGATCCACAGCAATTGAGAGCTGGTGGGATGCAGCTGCGCGCTGATGGCCGGCACTGCGAGGTTCAGCACGGTCAGGTCCATGGCATACACCAGGCAGGGCAAGGCGATGACCGCGAGGCCTATCCATTCTTTGCGAGTCGCTTTTGCGGGGGAAACAGAGGTCATGAATCAAAGATGCGGGTGAGCGATGCCAGGGGGCGCGGCAGGCTTCATGCGGAGCCGCCATCCAGCTTTCCGCCTGGCACCAGGGCTTCGGCTGCGCGCGCCAAGAGGAGTTCCTGTTCCTTGGCGTTGCGCGTCATGGCTGCCGCGCGAAGGAACTCCTCGCGGGCTTCTTCGCGGCGGCCGAGCTTGAACAGCAGGTCGCCGCGTACGCTCGGTAGCCAATGATAGTTCGCCAGGGCCGGATCGTTGCGCAGCGCGTCCACGCGTTCGAGGCCCGCTTGCGGACCGAAGGCCATGCCGAGGGCCACTGCCCGGTTCAGTTCCACCACCGGCGAGGGCGCCACTTCGGCCAAAGCGTCGTAGAGCGCGACGATCTCTTCCCAATCTGTCTCCTCGGGACGGCGTGCGCGGGCATGGCAGGCCGCCAGCGCTGCTTGCAGCGCGTAGGGGCCACACGCGCCACCCAGCGCCTCCGAGCGGGCGAGGGCGGTGAGTCCGCGCCGTATCAGCAGCGGATCCCAGCGCGTGCGGTCCTGCTCCAGCAGCAGCACGGGACGGCCGTCGGCTCCGATGCGAGCGGGGATGCGCGAGGCCTGCAGCTCCAGCAGCGCGCACAAGCCGTGGACTTCGCTGTCATCGGGCGACAGTTCGGCGAGTATGCGCGCCAGCCGCAGCGCTTCGTGGCACAGCGCAGGGCGCATCCAGTCGTCGCCTGCGGTGGCGGAATACCCTTCGTTGAAGATGAGGTAAATCACTTCGAGCACGGATGTGAGCCGGGCCGCGCGGTCTGGTCCGCGGGGAACTTCGAACGGGACTTTGGCCGCGGCCAGCGTGCGTTTGGCGCGCACGATGCGCTGCGCGATGGTCGGCTCCGAAACGAGATAGGCGCGGGCGATTTCCTGGGTAGTCAATCCGCCCAGCAGGCGCAGCGTGAGCGCGACCCGCGCGTCGGCGGACAGCACGGGATGGCAGGCCGTGAAGATGAGGCGCAGCAAATCGTCGCCTACGTCGTCTTCCCGGGCGGCTTCCAGGCGGTCGGCCGGATCCGGCGCGTATTGCTCGCGCAGCACGGCTGCCTCATGGCCGAACTCCTCCTGCCGGCGCGCATGCAGGCTCGCCTGCCGCAACCGGTCGAGCGCCCGGTTTTTCGCCGTTGTCATGAGCCAGGCTCCGGGATTGTCGGGGATGCCATCGACCGGCCAGCGTTCGAGCGCGGTGACCAGGGCATCGTGAGCCAGTTCCTCGGCCAGGCCCACGTCGCGCACCATGCGTGCGACGCCGGCGATGATCTTGGCCGACTCGATGCGCCATACGGCCTCGATGGCTTGGTGGGTCGCCGCGTTCGTCACGTTCACCCTTGCTGGACGGTGTCAGGGTCCATGTAGAAGACCTCCCAGATGTGGCCATCGGGATCGTCGAAGCTGCGCGAATACATGAACCCATGGTCCTGGGCCGGGCGCGTCGCCTTGCCCCCGGCCGACACCGCCTTGGCGACCAGCTCGTCGACTTCCTCCCGGTTGTCGCAACTGAGCGCGAGCAGCACCTCCGTGCTGCGCGTAGCGTCGCTAATTTCCTTGTCGATGAAGGACTGGAAAAAATCTTTCGTCAGCAGCATGGCGTAAATGTTTTCGCAGATGATCATGCATGCCGCCTTGTCGTTGGTGAACTGGGGATTGAAGGTAAAGCCCAGCTTGCCGAAAAAATCCATGGAGCGGGGCAGGTCCGCCACCGGCAGGTTCACGAAAATTTGATTGCGCATGGGTACTCTCCTTTTCTCGTTCGTGGCGAGGGCGTCCGCTCAGCGGCGCCCGGTTTCGATGCGGCGGAAACGGTCGATCGCCTCGCTATGCTCGAAATCCTCGAGCTCGTAGAGTTCGCGCACTTCGATCTCGCCGTCGGCGGTTTCGCCCATGGGGGCCGGAAAGCGGCTGGCCCATTCCCTGGCCTCTTCGCGGGAACGTACCTCGATCAGTGTGTATCCTGCGATCAGCTCCTTGGTTTCGGCAAACGGGCCGTCGATGACCGTGCGCTTGCCGTTCCGGTATTGGATGCGCCAACCGTGGGAGGACGGCTTCAGGCCGCTGGCGTCCAGGAGCACGCCGGCGCGTGCCAACTCCTCGTGGTAGGTCGTCATCGCGTTCAGCAGGGATTCTTCGGGCATGACGCCCGCTTCGGTGCCGGGCGTGGCCCGGACGATGATCATGAATCGCATGGCGGTATCTCCGGTGGGGTGCAAGCCTTTCCCAGGCTCTCGTCCGGACGACGATCGAGCGTGGGGCGGATCGACACCGCATGGGCGTTCTTCCGGGAAAATACCTAGCCGGGATCCTGTCGCGACGGGGCTAGCGGTAGCAGGGGGCGACTTCCCGGACTTCGATCGTGCACCATTCCGCCGCCGGGCAGGCTTGGGCGATCGCCAGGGCCTCCTCGCGGGTCGCGCAGTTCAGCAGGAAGAAGCCCCCTATCATCTCCTTGGCCTCGGCAAACGGGCCATCGACCAGGCGCACGCGGCCGTCCTGCTTCCGGACGCGGACGGCATGGGCCTGCGAGGCCAGGGACTCCGCGGCGATCAGCTGCCCACGGGCTTGGAGATCGTCCCGGAATGCAAGCATGCGATCGTAGAGATCGCGGCCTGCCTGTTCGGTGCGTTCGGCACGCTGGCCGATGGGTTCGACGACGAGGAGCATGTAGGCCATGGAGCTCGCTAGGGCAAGGGCGGCGCGGCGGCCACGATGGTGGAGCGCCGATTCTTGCAGATTTCCGCGGGTTTTTCACGGCCCGGGGCAGGCTAGGTCGGCTGGGCGCCGGCGGGGGCGTCCGATTTCTCCACCGTGGCAAGGGCCGCGATCAGCTTTTCATTGAATGCGGGCAGGTCCGCCGGCTTGCGGCTGGTGATCAGGTTGCCGTCGAGCACCACTTCCTCGTCCACCCATTCGCCACCTGCGTTGCGGATGTCGTCCTGCAAAGAAGGCCAGCTCGTCAACTGCCTGCCGTCGACCAGGCCGGCCGAGATCAGCAGCCATGCGCCGTGGCAGATGACCGCTACCGGCTTGCCCTGGTTGTGGATGGCCTGCACGAAACGGCGGGCGCCTTCTTCCATCCGGATGACGTCGGCATTGAATACCCCGCCGGGTACCACGGCGCCGGCGAAATCCCCCGGCTCGGCGTCGTTCCAGCTGAGGTCCACCTTGAAGCTATCCGCCTTTTCGTCGTGTTTCATGCCGCGTATGCGGCCCGCCTCGGCCGACAGGATGCGCACCGTCGCGCCGGCTTGCTCCAGGGCCTCCTTGGGGCTCGTCAGCTCCACTTGTTCGAAGTTGTCGGTCGCCAAGATGGCGACGCTCAATCCTCGCAACGCCTTTTCCATGAATCGTCTCCGGTGGGGATAGAGCACGTGCTCGAACCGGACGGGCAGCAACCTCCGTGCCCGGAAACGGGGCGGTCGAGGGTGTTCGGGATTACCCTAAACGCGTATCATTGGACACAATGTCAGACCCATCTACTTCCTTCCCTAGCCCCCCCGAAGCGGGCGGCGAGGTTCTGTCGCGGCCGCCAGAATTGGAGTCGCCGGTCAAGGACCGGCGCCAGTTGATGCTGGCCCTGGCAGGGCTGTGCGCGGTCGTCATGCTGGTGGCGCTCGACTCCACCATCGTTGGCACGATTCTTCCGCGCGTGGTGGGCGAGCTCGGCGGCATGTCGCTTTATGCCTGGGTAGGCACGGGCTATTTGCTGGCTTCGGCCGTGGTGATTCCGATTTTCGGCAGGCTCGGCGACCTGTTCGGCCGCAAGTATTTCATCCTCGTCTCCATCGCCCTCGTGGTCCTCGGTTCGGCGCTATGCGGCCTGAGCATGTCGATGCCGCATCTCATCGCCGCCCGCACGCTGCAGGGCATAGGCGGCGGCATGATGATCGCTACCGCCTTCGCGGCGCCGGCGGACCTGTTTCCGGATGCCTTGAGCCGGGTCCGTTGGCAGGCCGTGCTTTCGACGGCATTCGCCATCGCCAGCGGCGTCGGACCGATGCTGGGCGGCGTAGTCACGGAGCACCTAGGCTGGCGGGCGGCTTTCTTCGTCAGCCCGCTGATGGGCGTCGTCGCCTTCGTGATGCTGTTCTTGTATTTCCCCCTGCTCAAGCCCAAGCTCCTGCGTGCGCCGCGCATAGACTGGCTCGGCGGTGTCTTGCTGGCATTGGCCGTGGGCATGCCCATGGCGGCGCTGGAGCTCGGCTTTTCGGCGCCCGCGCGTCCCGTGCTGGGCCTGGCATTCATGGGGTTGGCGGCCCTGTCGGTCGCGTTGCTGGTGTGGTACGAACGCAAGCCCGAGCAGCCCATGTTTCCGCTGCGCGTGCTCGAGCCGCGGGAGTCACAGCTCTTGAATGTCGTCGGCGTGATGACGGGCGCCGTGATGTTCGTCCTGATCTATTACGGGCCCCTGCTGCTGCAGACCGAGATCGGCCTGTCGCCGACCGAGGCCGGGATGATCCTCGCGCCGCTCGTGGCCGGCATCCCGGTGGGTAGCGTCATCAACGGCAGGATGTTTCCCACCCAGACCCAGCCCCAGCGCCTGATGGTGTTCGGCGCAGTGCTACTCGCGGTGGGATGCGTGGGGGTCACGTTGCTCGAGCGCGGCGCCTCGATGGCCTTTGCCGTTTCGGCCTTCTGTATTTCAGGTGTCGGGCTGGGGTTCATCATCCCCAACCTGACGCTGTTCATGCAGATGATCGCCGAGCGCCGCGACGTCGGCGTCGCCTCTGCGTTGATCCAGACGACGCGCATGCTCGGCAGCGCCGTGGGAACGGCGCTCGTGGGCATCGTCATCGCGCGCACTTCCGTGGTCACCGGCATCAAGGCGGGCCTGGTCACGGCGGTCGTCCTCTGCGCCGCCATGATGGCGCTTTCGCTGCGCATCAAGATGAAGAACGTGCGGCGCTGAGCGCCGCCACGCTTCAGCGCATGAAGGTGTGGTAAGCCACCAGCCCGCCGATCACGCAAAGCACGAGCAGCCACGATAGCCGGTTGAGCCATTGCGCGGGCATGTGCAAGGCATGGCTTGGGGCCGCGGCGGCCGGGCGGGCGTTGCGCGGCCGCCGGGGGGCCGGGCGATCGAGCGCCGGCGAGGCGCATACGGAGAACAGCGCGAAGAAGTTGTCCATCATCTTGCGCGCGATTTTCTCCGCTTGGTCGGGCCGCAGCTGGCTCAGCCCGCCTTCCAGGTCGGCGTGCGCAGCATAGGAAAGCCGCGTGCCGCCAGCCTCCGGCGCAAGCCGGATGTCGGCGTAGCCCTTGGCCGAACCGGCCGCGCCGCCCGTTCCTTCGAAGCGCAAGTGATAGGCGTGCGGGGGACGGATGTCAGAGAGCTCCAGGAAGGCTTCGAAGCGGGCAGAGACGGGGCCGACGTCGGCACGCAGGTTCACGCGGTATTCATGCTCGGAAATCCGCTCGACCTTCTCGCATCCGCTGATGCAGACCTTGAGGGTCTCGGGGGCGATGAGCTTTTGCCAGGTGCGCTCTTGAGACGCAGGAATCAGGCGCGAACCAGATAGTTCCATGATGTGTCTCCTTCGCCGTATGGGCGGGCATGCCGCCGGGTGAGCAGGCCGGTCTGAGCCGGCTTGGCCTGGGCGAGGCGCCCTGTGGTCAATGTGCCACCGAACGCCCAGAGTTGTCCAGCCTGCCCCTTGCCCGCACAGGGGCGACGCATGGCCGCCCGCCGCCGGCGGCGCGACGCGCAATCACCCGGCCCGCAGGTCCGGCAGGGGCCTGGGGCGCCGCTGCGCGTCGGTTGCCACGTACACGAGCGTCGCTTCCGTCACCTTCACGACCTCTGAGTTCAGGCGTATGCGCTCGGCATAGACCTCTACCGCGACCGTGATGGACGTGCGCCCGGTCTTGACGATGTGGGCGTAAAAACTCAGCAGATCGCCGACGAAGACGGGTTGTTTGAAGACGAAGGAGGTCACCGCGACGGTGGCGACCCGGCCGTTCGCGCGGCCCTGCGCGGGCACGGACCCGGCCAGGTCCACCTGGGCCATGATCCACCCGCCGAATACGTCACCCGAGGGGTTGGCGTCGGCCGGCATCGGGATGACGCGCAGCACGGGCATCTGGCCTTCAGGCAGGGAACCGGGGGCAGGGGGAGGATACGGAAGAGAAGTGGTCACGTCGGACTCCGGAGAAAAAACGCGGTTGGGCTCGTGGCCGCCCCGCAAAACGGGCAAGTGTAGTCGGCCGCGATCCGGCCCACGGTACAATTTTTCTCTGTTCCTCCACGGTTGCAAGCATGGAAGCCAAATGGCTCGAGGACTTCATCGCGCTCGCTGAAACACGGTCGTTTTCGCGGGCCGCGGAACTCCGGCACATCACGCAGCCCGCCTTCTCGCGCCGAATCCAGGCGCTCGAGGCCTGGGTGGGTACCGACCTGGTCGACCGCACCGTGTATCCCACGCGCCTGACCCCGGCGGGAGAGACCTTCCGGGCCGAGGCCATCGCCATGCTCGCCAAGCTGGAAGAAACCCGCGCCATGCTGCGCGGCATGCGGCCGGCTTCCCAGGCGGTGCTGGACTTTGCCGTGCCGCATACCCTGTCGCTGACCTTTTTCCCGCAATGGCTGAGCCGCATTCGCGCCGAAGCAGGGCTGCCCCGCTTCACCGCGCGCTTGATGGCGCTGAACGTGCACGACGCAGCCATGAGCCTGGTGCAGGGCGGCAGCGACCTGGCCATGGTCTATTACCACCCGAGCCTGCCGGTGCAACTGGATCCGCGCCACTATGACGTCCTGGTGCTTGGCACCGAGGCAGTCTATCCCTATGCGCGCAGCAATCCCGACGGCACGCCCCAATACGTGCTGGGCGAGACGCAGCCGGCGCCTTACCTCGCCTACGCGCCCAACGCCTACCTGGGTCGCATTGCCGAGCTCATTCTTTCGGCGGCCCAGCCCCGGCCTGCGCTCGACGAACAGTATGAGACCGACATGGCCGAAGGCCTGAAGGCCATGGCACTCGAAGGGCACGGCGTTGCCTTCCTGCCCGAGAGCGCCGTCACCCGGGAGGTCGCGTCCCGGCGCCTGGCCTGCGCCGGCGCGGCCTACACCGAAACCATGGAGATCCGCCTGTATCGCGAAAGGCCACCTGCGGGCGGTTCCGCCAAGCCACTGGTCGACGCGCTCTGGCGCTATTTGTCGCACTCGCGCTGAGTCGCCGCGCGCATGCCCTGGGTGGCTCCCTGGGAATGCAAAAAAAACATCGGCCAATGCGAACATGGCATTGGCCCTCCCGAGAAGCGCCTGCATATAGTGAGTGTTTCCCAGCGCCGCACCGTGCGGCGAAATCGCAATGGAACGACCTATGAGCAGTACCGCTACCTCGGGTGCTTATCGCATCGAACACGATCTTCTCGGCGAGCGGGAGATTCCCGCCGATGCCTATTGGGGCATCCACACGCTGCGGGCGCGCGAGAATTTTCCCATTTCCGGCTCGACCATCGGTGGCCAGCCCGACCTAGTGCGCGCGCTGGCGTGCGTCAAGCTGGCCGCGGCGCGCGCCAACCGCGACCTGGGCATCCTGCCTCCCGACCGCGCAGGCTTCATCGTGCAGGCCTGCCAGGAGATCATCGACGGCGCGTTGCACGATCAATTCATCGTCGATGTGATCCAAGGTGGCGCAGGCACGTCCACCAACATGAATGCCAACGAGGTCATCGCCAACCGTGCGCTGGAGCTCATGGGTGCGGAGAAGGGACGCTACGACCTGCTGCACCCCATCCAGGACGTCAACGCCTCGCAGAGCACCAACGATGTTTACCCCACGGCCTTGCGCATCGCCATGTGCTTTGCGCTGCAGAGATTGATGTCTGCCATGGCGGAGCTGCGCGCAGCGTTCGAGGCGAAGTCGCTGGAGTTCGACGACGTCCTGAAAATGGGCCGCACGCAGCTCCAGGACGCCGTGCCGATGACGCTGGGCCAAGAGTTCCTGACCTATGCAGTCATGCTGGGCGAGGATGAGGCGCGGCTCGCCGAGGCGCGTGCCCTGATGCTGGAAGTGAACCTCGGCGCCACCGCCATCGGCACCGGCATCAACACGGACCCAGACTACAGCCCGCTCGCCGTGAAATACCTGGCCGAGATCACCGGCCTGCCGCTAGTGCGGGCCGCCAACATGATCGAGGCGACGCAGGACACCGGCGCATTCGTGCAGCTGTCGGGCGTGCTCAAACGCGTGGCCTGCAAGCTTTCCAAGACCTGCAACGACTTGCGCCTGCTTTCGTCCGGGCCGCAAGCCGGCCTCAACGAGATCAATCTTCCCGAACGCGCCGCGGGCAGTTCGATCATGCCGGGCAAGGTCAATCCGATCATTCCGGAAGTGGTGAACCAAGTCGCCTATGAGGTGATCGGCAACGACATGACGATCACCATGGCGTCGGAGGCCGGACAGCTGCAGCTCAACGCGTTCGAGCCCATCATCGCGTGGAGCCTGGCCAAGAGTATTTCCCACCTGGAAGCGGCGTGCGCCACCCTGACGCACAACTGCGTCAAGGGCATTACGGCCAATCGCGAGCGACTGATGGACACCGTGAAGCGGTCCGCGGGACTGGCGACGGCGCTCAACCCGGTCATCGGCTACGAAGCCGCCACGCGCATCGCGCGCGAGGCGATGCGGACGGGCCGCCCGGTGGCGGAGCTGGTGCTGGAGGCTGGCCTGTTGGATGCGGAGACACTCGCCCAGGTGCTCAAGCCCGAGGTATTGACCAAGCCTTATCGATACAGGAAGGACAAGGTCGCGGCTTGAGTCGTCGGCGGCTTCGATGCGCCCGATACGGGCCTGCGCCCCGCCGCGCCTATCGGTGCCTGCGTCGCCGGACGCGGACTTTTCGGGTTTCTCTCCCCCTCCTGCACGAAAATGCGGCGCGCCGCGCACCTTCCCGGGGCGCGCGCGAACACCCTTCGCTCCTCGCACGGCAGGGTAAAAAGCCATGTCCGTGCCGCCCGCTTGTTGCTACACTCGGGCCGTCCCATCCAGGAAGGAGATTCCATGAAGAAGTTCGTGCTGTTCTCCGCCGCGCTCGCTCTGGTCGCCGCATCGTCTGTCTCGGCCCAGGACCTCACCGGCCGGCTCAAGAAAATCAAAGACACCGGAACGCTGACGCTCGGTTACCGCGACTCGTCCATCCCCTTCTCTTACCTGGACGACAAGCAGCAACCCATCGGCTACTCGATGGACATCTGCTACAAGATCGCCGATGCAATCAAGGCCCACCTGAATCTGCCCAAGCTCAACATCGCGCTTTCGCCCGTCACCTCGGCCACGCGCATCCCCCTCATCGCCAACGGCACCGTCGACCTCGAATGCGGCTCCACCACCAATAACGTGGAACGCCAGCAGCAGGTCTCGTTCGCGCCGACCACCTTCGTCACCGCGACGCGCTTCGTTGCCAAGAAAAGCGCCAACCTGAACGACCTTCCCGACTTCAAGGGCAAGACGGTGGTCTCCACCGCCGGGACCAGCAACCTGAAGTGGCTGACCGAAACCAACGGCAAGGAAAACCTGGGCATGCAGATCATTCCTGCCAAGGACCATGCCGATGCGTTCCTGATGGTCGACAGCGGCCGTGCCGCGGCGTTCTTCATGGACGACATCCTGTTGTACGGACTGGTGGCGAGCTCCAAGAATCCGGATCAATGGATGGTCAGCAGCAAGGCTTACACCGTCGAGCCTTACGGCGTCATCGAACCGAAGAACGATCCGGCGTTCAAGAAGGTCGTGGACGACGCCGTGGTGGCGCTGATGAAGTCCGGCGAGCTGGAGAAGCTCTACCAGAAATGGTTCAACTCTCCGATTCCGCCGCGCAACGTCAACTTGAAGGTGCCCATGAGCGATTCGCTCAAGAAAGCCATCGCGAACCCGACCGACTCGGGCGATCCGGCGGCCTACCGTTGATGCGTGAGCGGCCGGCCAGGCAATCCGCCATGCATGCGCATGACTGAGCAAGACTCCAGGGGACCTACGCGGTCCCCTGGTTTTATCGGTCCGGCCCGGCGGCTGGACGATGCAATCTCGCCGGAGCGGTGATGAATTACAACTGGAACTGGAAGATCTTCTGGGAGCTGTCCCCCGACGGGCAGGGGACCTACCTGGACACGATGCTGTCGGGGCTGCAATGGACTGTCGCCACGGCGCTGGCGGCCTGGGTGCTTGCCTTCGTGATGGGCTCGATCATTGGCGTCATCCGCACCACGCCGGTGAAATGGGCGGCGCGCCTGGCCGAAGCCTACGTCGAACTGTTCCGCAACATTCCCCTGCTAGTGCAGCTCTTCCTCTGGTATTACGTCATGCCAGAGGCCTTGCCGGAAGCGTGGGGAACCGCCATCAAGCAGATCGCGCCGCCGTGGGGCGCGTACTGGCCGGCCGTGCTTTGCCTGGGATTCTTCACCTCGGCGCGCGTGGCGGAACAGATACGGGCCGGCATCCAATCATTGCCGCGAGGGCAGCGCATGGCGGCCACTGCATTGGGCCTGCGCGAGGCGCAGGTCTATCGCTACGTGTTGCTGCCCATTGCCTACCGTGTGATCCTGCCACCGCTCACGTCCGAGTTCATGAACATCATCAAGAACTCGTCGGTGGCGATGACCATAGGGCTGCTCGAGCTGACGGGCCGGGCGCGCTCCATGCAGGAGTTCAGCTTCCAGGTGTTCGAGGCGTTCGCGGCTGCCACGGTGCTGTATCTCATCCTCAGCCTCATCGTCGTGACATTCATGCGCTGGGTCGAGCGCCGCGTGGCCGTGCCGGGATTCATCGGCCCCATGCGCGGCGGATCGCACTGAGGGGAGGCCGCGATGTTCAGCGATTTCGACTTCGACGTCATCTGGCGTTCGCTGCCTTATCTGTTCAAGGAGGGCATGACGTTCACGCTGACCTTGACGGCCATGGCAACCGTCGGGGGCATTATTTTCGGCACCCTGCTCGCGATGATGCGCCTGTCGCGCTTCCGTTGGCTGTCGGCGGTGGCGGGGACGTACGTGAACCTGATGCGCTCGCTGCCGCTGCTGCTGGTGATCTTCTGGTTCTACTTTCTCGTGCCGTACATCGGCGCTTGGGTCATCGGGTCTCCCACCCCCATCCAGGTCGGTGCCTTTTGGTCGTCGGTCATTACCTTCACCATGTTCGAGGCGGCCTTTTTCTGCGAGATCATGCGCGCCGGCATACAGTCCGTCTCGCGCGGGCAGACCTACGCCGCCTATGCGCTGGGGCTGAACTACTGGCAGACCATGGGGTCGGTCATCCTGCCGCAGGCCTTCCGGAACATGATCCCCGTCCTGCTCACGCAGACCATCGTGCTGTTCCAGGATACGTCCCTGGTGTACGTGCTATCGATCACTGACTTTCTCGGCGCCGCCTCCAAGGTGGCACAGCGCGATGGCCGGTTGGTCGAGATGTACGTCTTCGCTGCGCTGGTCTATTTCATCATCTGCTTCACGGCCTCGAGGCTGGTACGCGTTCTCCAGCAGCGCGTCGCCATCGTCCGCTAGCAGCGCGTGCGCGCCGGAATGAATCGTCATACAGGAGTCTCGCATGATCGAGATCAAACACGTCAGTAAATGGTATGGATCGTTCCAGGTCCTCACCGACTGCACGACCTCCATTGGCGCAGGCGAGGTGGTCGTGGTATGCGGCCCGTCTGGGTCGGGAAAATCAACGCTGATCAAGACCGTCAATGCGCTCGAGCCTTTCCAGCAGGGCGAAATCATCGTCAACGGCATCTCCGTGGGCGATCCCAAGACCGACCTGCCCAAGCTGCGCGCCAAAGTCGGCATGGTGTTCCAGCATTTCGAACTGTTCCCGCATCTCTCCGTATTGGACAACTTGACCTTGGCGCAGACGAAAGTGCTGGGGCGGGGCAAAGACGAAGCCGCCGACCGCGCGCTCAAATTGCTCGACCGGGTCGGCCTCAAGGCCCATCAATCCAAGTATCCCGGCCAGCTCTCCGGAGGCCAGCAGCAGCGGGTCGCGATTGCCCGCGCGCTCTCGATGGACCCCATCGCCATGCTGTTCGACGAGCCCACCTCCGCGCTCGACCCGGAAATGGTCAATGAAGTCCTCGACGTCATGGTCGACCTCGCCAAAGAAGGCATGACCATGATGGTCGTCACCCACGAAATGGGCTTTGCCCGCAAGGTCGCCGATCGCGTCATCTTCATGGACGGCGGCCGCATCGTCGAAGACACGGGCAAGGACGAATTCTTCGATCCCCGGGGCGAGCGCTCCGAGCGCGCGCGCCAGTTCCTCTCCAAGATATTGCCGCATTGAAGCTCCTGGCTTCCGGGCGCGGGCGGCCTCAGGAGAGCCGTGCGGCGCCCGGAAATCATGCGCCGCCGGCGAAGCCGGGCCCGGCTTCGCTCGCCCGCCCCAGCGAACCCCCGTCCCAAGCACGCCAAAGAGACGCCGAACCCCTCACCACGAGAGTCCCCCGTCCCGCTCCCGCCTGCGATGCGCGAATCGCTCGGCCAAGAACTCCACGAACGCCGTCGTCTTCGCCGACAAATGCTGCCTCTCCGGGTACAGCGCAAAAATATCCGCCGACGGCGTATGCCAATCCTCCAGCACCGCCACCAGCCTGCCCGACCGCAGGTACGCACCGACCTCCCACTCCGAACGCATGATGATCCCGTGGCCCTCGAGCGCCCAGAGCAGTGCGCTCTCGCCGTCGTTCGCACTCAGCGGCCCGCGCACTTTCACCGTTTCCTTGCGGTGGCCCGAATGCAAATGCCAGGTGCCGTAGGGGTGATCGTTTTCGCGGATGACGATGCACGGGTGATGCGCCAGGTCGCGGGGAGACTTGGGCGCCGGGTGATGCTTGAGATAAATCGGCGAAGCGCAAAGCAGCCTGCGGTTCGACGCGATCTTGCGGGCGATGAGGCGGGCATCGGGCAGGTCGCCGATGCGGATGTATACGTCGAAGGACTCATCCAGCAGGTTCGCGGGGCGATCGGTCAGGTGGAGCTGTGCCTGGACTGAAGGAAAGCGCTTGACGAAGTCGGAAACGGCGGGTGCGATGTGGTGGCGTCCGAACCCGAGCGTCGCATTGATGCGCAGCAGTCCGCGCGGCTCGTCGCGGCTGCGTCCGACCGTATGTTCGAGCTCTTCGACTTCGCCCAGGATGCGCGTGCCGTCGCGCAGGTACACCTCGCCTTCGTCCGTGAGCGCGATGCGGCGGGTGGTGCGGTGGAGCAGCCGCACGCCCAGGCGCCGCTCCAGCCGTTGCAGTCGCTTGCTGACGGCCGGCGTGGAAAGCCCGAGCTCCCGCGCCGCCGCGGACAGGCTGCCTTGGCGCACGAGCAGCGAGAAAAAGCCAAGATCCGAGATGGGGTCCATTGTTGAATCCAGTTCAATAATAGTTTTTATCCGGTTCAATTATTAAGGGCAAGCAAGCGATACACTGTTTCCCATCCCATCCACCCAGCGCCTCGGCGCTGAACCGACTACGACGAGGAAAATCCATCCATGGTCCATCGCATTGCCGTGATACCGGGCGACGGTATCGGTACGGAAGTGGTTCCCGAGGGTCTGCGCGTGCTCGAAGCGGCCGCGACGCGGTTCGGCATCGGCCTCACATTCGATGAATTCGATTTCGCTTCGTGCGACTACTACGTCAAGCACGGCGACATGCTGCCGGCCGACTGGAAAGAGCGCATCGGCGGGCACGACGCGATTTTCTTCGGCGCAGTCGGCTGGCCTGCGACGGTGCCCGATCACGTCTCGCTCTGGGGCTCCTTGCTGAAGTTCCGGCGTGAATTCGACCAATACGTGAATTTGCGGCCCGTGCGCCTGATGCCGGGCGTGCCTTCGCCGCTGGCCAACCGCAAGCCGGGCGAAATCGATTTCTACGTGGTGCGCGAGAACACCGAAGGTGAGTATTCCAGCGTGGGAGGCCGCATGTTCGAGGGCACCGAGCGCGAAGTCGTGCTGCAAGAAACGGTCATGACCCGCACGGGGGTGGATCGCGTCTTGAAGTTCGCGTTCGAGCTCGCCGCTTCGCGTCCCGCCAAGCACCTGACCTCCGCCACCAAGTCCAATGGCATTGCCATCACCATGCCGTATTGGGACGAACGGGTCCAGGCCATGGCGGGCAATTATCCCGACGTGCGCGTGGACAAATTCCACATCGATATCCTCACGGCCAACTTCGTGTTGCATCCGGACTGGTTCGACGTGGTCGTGGCCTCCAACCTGTTCGGCGACATCCTCTCCGACCTCGGTCCTGCCTGCACCGGGACCATAGGCATTGCGCCGTCGGCCAACCTCAATCCCGATCGCCGCTTCCCGTCCCTGTTCGAGCCCGTCCACGGCTCTGCGCCCGACATAGCCGGCAAGGGCATTGCGAACCCCATCGCGCAAATCTGGTCTGGCGCCTTGATGCTGGAGTTCCTGGGCTACAAGCAGGCGCACGATGCCATCCTCTCGGCCATCGAAACAGTGCTGGCCGAAGGCCCGCGCACGCCCGACATGGGCGGCAAGGCAGTCACGGCGGACGTGGGCAAGGCCGTGGCCGAGATCGTGGCGCGCGCGTAACCCTCAGTCGGAGGCGTCATGTCCGAAATCTCGATGTTCGAAACCCGGCTCCAGCGCTTGCATGTGAACGGCGTTGAGATTGCCGCGCGGGTGGGTGGCGCCGGTCCGGCGCTGCTGCTCATGCACGGCCATCCGCAAACCCAGGCCATGTGGCACAAGCTGTGGTCGCGGTTGACTGCGCGCTTCACCTGCGTGGCAATCGACCTGCGCGGCTACGGGGACAGCGGCATGCCCGCCGAGGAGCCCGCCGGCCACGTCGCATTCTCCAAGCGCGCCATGGCGCTCGATGCCGTGGAGGTCATGCGCGCGATCGGATACGAGCGTTTCAGCATCTTGGCGCACGACCGCGGGGCGCGCGTCGCGCATCGGCTGGCGCTCGACCACCCCGGGCGCGTCGAGCGCATGATGCTGCTCGACATCGCGCCCACGCTGGATATGTACGAAGGCACGACGCGCGGGTTCGCACAGGCTTACTACCACTGGTTCTGGCTCATTCAGCCGGCACCGTTCCCGGAACGGCTGATCGAGGCCGACCCGGCGTTTTTCGTGCGGTCCATCATGGGCGGGCGCCACGCCGGATTGAAGCCGTTCGATCCCCGGGCGCTCGCAGAATATGAACGCTGTGCGCGCCATGCGCATTGGCCGCATGCGATATGCGAGGATTACCGGGCTGCGGCGGCGATCGACCTCGAGCACGACCAGGCCGACCGCCAGGCGGGCCGGCGCATCGAATGCCCGCTGCGGGTGCTATGGGGCGGCCGCGGCGTGGTGGGGCGCTATTTCGACGTGCTGGCGTTGTGGCGCGCACAGGCGTCCGCCGTGGACGGCCGCGCACTCGACTGCGGCCATTACATCGCCGAGGAGGCGCCGGACGCGTTGTGGACCGAGGTGCAGGCGTTCTGGCCGGCCTCCTGAGGGTCAGGGTTCGCTGGCCGAACCGACGAACTTGGCCCGCGGCCGCAGCAGCATGCCGCTCAGGCGCTGTTCCTGCACGTGCGCTACCCAGCCGGCCATGCGGGCCAGCGTGAATAGCGTGCCTACCGATTGGCGCGGCACGCCCATGGCGATGGCAAGCACGATGGCGCCGAGCTCGTGGCGTGGATGGAGCCCGAACTCGCGCTCGACGGACTCGATGAAAGGGTAGATGCGCTCGAGCGCGGCCTTTTGCCGGGGACGCTTGCGCGCCAGCTCGATCAACATGGCCGCGCGCTCGTCCCCTTTGGGATAGAGCGGGTGGCCAAAGCCCGGAATGCTCGATCCGCGGCTGTGATGTTCGCGCGCCCGTTGCAGGAGGCCGGCGCTCGTATCCGCGCTGCCGAGGAAATCTTCGATGCGGTCGTACATGCGGCCCAGGTGGATGCCCGCCGAGCTGCATATGGCCGAGGCGACGCAGCTATGCAGGCTCGAGCCGCCCGAGGCGGCGACCCGCGCCGCGAAGGTGCTGGGCGAGAGCTCGTGGTCGGCGAACAGGACGAGAAAGGCCTCCATTGCTTCGAGGTTGGCGGGAGTGGCCGGGATGTCGAGCGCGGTGAGCAGGCCTTCGGCCATCGAGGCCTCGTCGGGTATCGGATGGAAGCGGCGCTTGCGCGAGACCAGCCCGAAGCAACCCGCCAGGGTCTTGATGAGCTGTCGTGCGGCTTCATGCATGTGCCCGCCCCGTACCCGGTCTTCCACTGAACCGCGCGACATGCCCAGGCGCAGCGTCACGATCGCCATGATTTCGAGCAGGCCGCTGTTGGACTTCGGCGGCGCGAGCGAGTCCAGCAGCATGGCGCGCTGTGCAGGCGTCATGCCCGTTTCCCAGCTTCGCGGGGTATCGTCCCAGACGCCCGTCCACAACAACTCGCTGACCGCTTCGTAGCTGGCGTGGGCGCGCGCGAGCCGCACCGCCGAATGCCCGCGGTAATACGGGCCGTCCGGCCGGATTTCCGTGATGGACGTCGGAATGATGGGTTCGCCCCAGTTCATGGCCGACGCCGCGACGACGCCGTGCCCGGAGCGGGCAGTGGACCGCGCCTTGACGCGCAGGATGTCTTCGTGCAGGTACAGGCGCTTTCTCGTGTCGGCCTGCTTGACGCTGCGTATCCAGCCCTTGCTGACGTAGGCATACAAGGTCTGCATGCGGATGCCGAGCAATGCGACCGCCTCCTGGGCGCTGAGGTAGTCCTTGCGCGGCGCTGCTTCTTCCTGGGTGCGGTTCATGGGGTAGGCGCGCGGCAACCGGGCCGCGCATATTGAACAGGTATGGAGATATCGCGTGTCGCGGGGCAAATAGTGTACGGTGTTGGCTTTGACTTCAGGAAGGGCGTTTCATGACCGACCTCTCTGCTTTCCCCATTACCCGCAAATGGCCGGCCCGGCATCCTGACCGCATCCAGCTTTATTCGCTGCCGACGCCCAATGGCGTCAAGGCCTCGATCATGCTGGAGGAAACCGGCCTGCCTTACGAACCGCATCGGGTCGCCTTCGATAAGCAGGAGCAGCTGTCGCCCGAGTTCTTGTCGCTCAATCCGAACAACAAGATCCCGGCCATCATCGATCCCGACGGCCCCGGCGGCAAGCCGCTGCCTTTGTTCGAATCAGGCGCGATTCTGTACTACCTCGCACAAAAGACGGGGCGTTTCATTCCCGAGGACCCCGCCGGCCGCTTCCAGGCCCTGCAGTGGGTCATGTTCCAGATGGGCGGCATCGGGCCGATGTTCGGTCAGGTCGGCTTCTTCTACAAATTCGCCGGCAAGGATTACGAAGACAAGCGGCCGCGCGATCGCTACGTTGCCGAATCGCGCCGCTTGCTGGGCGTGCTCGACGGGCAGTTGAAGGACAAGGCTTGGATAATGGGCGATGAATACGGCATCGCCGACATCGCCATCTTCCCGTGGGTGCGTACGCTCGTGGGCTTTTACGGGGCCGGCGAGTTGGTGGGAATTGCCGATTTCCCCAATGTGACGCGCGTGCTCGACGCTTTCCTGGCGCGGCCTGCCGTGCAGCGCGGCTTGCTGATACCGGCAGCGCCCGCGGCTTGAGGGGTGTCGAAGGGTGGGCGCGGAGTGTGCCCGGCTTCGACGAAGGGAATAGGGATTTCATCCAGCTAGCCAAGCCACCGTCGCCCACCATAATGGCATGACACCCGACTCACCCGCCTCGAGCGTTATGCATCAGCTTTTATTGGAATCATTCCAGGCAGCGGTTGCCGCGGCCGACCCCTTGCAAATCATCGCACCTCACCTTCCTTCGCCGCCACGCGGACGCACCGTGGTGGTCGGCGCCGGGAAGGCAGCGGCGAGCATGGCGCGCGCGGTCGAAGCGGCGTGGCCCGCCGAGGCGCCGTTGTCGGGCCTGGTCGTGACGCGCTACGGGCACGGCTTGCCGCTCGGCCGCATCGCGTGCGTCGAGGCCGGCCATCCGGTTCCCGACGCGGCGGGCGAACAGGCAGCGAGCGACATTCTCCGGCTCGCCTCCGGGCTCGGAGAGGACGACTTGCTTATCGCGCTCATCTCGGGCGGTGGGTCCAGCCTGCTTTCGCTGCCAGTGCCGCAGGTGCCCATGGCGGCATTGAGGGAGGTCACCCAAGCGCTGTTGCGCAGCGGCGCGCCGATCGAGTCCATGAACGTGGTGCGCAAGCACTTGTCGCAGCTGCAGGGCGGACGGCTGGCCGCAGCGACCCGCGCCAGGGTCTTGGGGTTGATCATATCGGATGTGGCGGGCGATGATCCCTCGGCCATTGCCTCCGGGCCCACGGTGCCCGATCCCAGTACCTATGCCGATGCCCTCGATGTCTTGCGGCGGCATGGCGTGCAGGCGCCGCCACCGGTGCGCGAATGGCTGGAAGGCGGCGCGGCCGGGCGCCACCCCGAAACGCCCAAGGAGAACGACCCGGTCTTTGCGCGCGTGGAGAACCGGGTCATCGCCACCGCCCAGCAAAGCCTGCAGGCGGGCGCGCGCGTGCTGCGGCGCGCGGGCATCCAGGCGGTGGTGCTGGGCGACACCGTGACGGGAGAAGCCCGCGAAGTCGCGAAAGTCTACGCGGCGCTGGCGCGGCAGATACGGCGCCACGGCGAACCGTTCGATGCGCCGGTGGCCCTGGTGTCAGGGGGAGAATGCACCGTGACCGTCCGCGGCAGCGGCCGTGGCGGGCGCTGCACGGAGTTCCTGTTGTCGCTCGCGGCGGAGCTCGGCAACGAGCACGGGATCTCCGCGTTGGCCTGCGATACCGACGGCATAGACGGCAGCGAGGACAACGCGGGCGCATGGTGGGACAGCGAACGCCTGCGGCAGGCGATGGCTCGCGGGCTCGCGCCAGCGCGCTGGCTCGACGCCAACGATGCGTGGGGATACTTCCGCGAGCTCGATACCTTGGTGATGACCGGCCCCACGCTCACCAACGTCAACGACTATCGCGTCATCCTGATCGAGGCTGCGCGAACCAGTCGTTGACCAGCTTTACCCAGAAGCTGGCGCCCAAGGGCAGCAGCTCGTCGTTGAAGTCGTAGCTGCCGTTGTGCAGCGTGCACGGGCCGAGGCCGTGGCCCGCCTCGCGGTGCGCGCCGTCGCCGTTGCCAATGAATACGTAGCAGCCCGGCTTTTCCTGCAGCATGAAGGCAAAGTCTTCGGCACCCATGGTCGGCTCGGTCTGCGCGTCGACGCGCTCGGCGCCGACCAGCGATTGCAGCACGCCCGTCACGAACTTCGTGGGCCCGGGGTGATTGACCAGCGGCGGGTACTTCCGCTGGAAATCGACCTCGACCTGGGCGCCGTAGGCAAGGGCCGCGCCTTGGGCGATGTCCCGCATGCGCGATTCGATCAAGTCGAGCACCTCGATGGTGAACGTGCGTACCGTGCCCACCATCACGGCCTCGTCGGGAACGATGTTGGTGGTCGTGCCCGCATGAATCTGGGTGATGCTCAGGACCGCAGTGTCGATCGGCTTCTTGTTGCGAGTCAGGATGGTTTGCAGGCCCTGGGCGATCTGGACGGCGATCATGACCGGATCGGTGCCCAAGTGAGGCAGGGCGGCGTGCGAGCCCTTGCCCTTGACCGTAATGCGGAAGTCGTTGCTGGAGGCCATCATGGGGCCGGGCGTCACGGCGAAATGCCCGACCGGGATGCCCGGCCAGTTGTGCATCCCGAACACGGCCTCCATGGGGAATCGCGTGAACAGGCCGTCTTCGATCATGGCCCGGCCGCCGCCTTCGCCTTCTTCGGCGGGCTGGAAGATGAGGTAGACCGTGCCCGAAAAATCGCGGTGGGCAGCAAGGTAGCGGGCCGCGCCCAGCAGCATCGCGCAGTGGCCGTCGTGGCCACAGGCGTGCATCTTGCCCGGGTGCACGCTGGCGTGGGCGAAACTATTGAGTTCCTGCAGCGGGAGGGCGTCCATGTCGGCGCGCAGGCCGATGGCGGGGCCGTTCGTGTCCTTGCCCTCCAGCACGCCTACCAGCCCTGTCTTGCCCAGGCCCCGCACGACGGGTATGCCCCAGCTTTCGAGCAGGCGGGCAATGGTGTCCGAAGTGCGATGCTCCTCGAAGCACAGTTCCGGATGGGCATGCAGGTCGCGGCGTATCGCCTTGAGCTCTCCTTGGAATGCAACGATGGGTTCGTAGAGATTCGTCATAGGCCGGCTCCGCCAGGTCGTCGGGAGGCCGCTTCCCCGCAGGTCCGGCTTGCCTCTGCGCGAATCCGCGAACGCAGGGAATGGGGGGATCGTTCCATTTCGTACCTCCTGAATGAGTGGCCGCCCTGCCGGGGTGCGCCGCGACAGGGCGGGCCATGGCGGCAATGGGAGCGGCGAAGGAGCGCCGGGGGGTGGGGCTTCGGGTGCCCGAGCGCGACGGTTACCATACTCATTATCACCAATGAGCTTGTATATGGCGAGTGTAACGAGACGGGCGCGCCCGCCCCGGTGGAGGGGGCTTTGCGCGCTGGTTCTGGCGGTGGCGCTGGCCGGTTGCGCCAACCTGGAGTACTACATGCAGTCCATCGCCGGTCACTCGGCGCTGCTGCAGGCCGCGCGCCCGCTGGAGCAGGTCCTGGCCGATCCGTCCACGCCCGAGGACCTGCGCACCCGTTTGCGTTATGCGCAGTCTGCCCGGCGTTATGCGAGCGAGGTGCTCGGGCTGCCGGACAACGACAGCTATACCCGCTATGCCGACGTCAAGCGTCCTTACGTCGTCTGGAACGTATTCGCGGCGCCCGAGCTGTCGCTGCGCCTCAAGCCCTCGTGTTTCCTCATCGTCGGCTGTCTCGACTACCGGGGCTACTACAGCGAGGCAGAGGCGAAAAAGGCTGCCGATGCCCTCCGCGCGCAGGGGTGGGACGTCTACGTGGGCGGCGTTCCGGCCTATTCGACGCTGGGCTGGTATGCCGATCCCCTGGTCAATACCTTCATCCGCCTGCCGCCGGGCGAAGTGGCGCGCCTGGTTTTCCATGAGTTGACGCACCAGGCCGTCTATGCGAAGAACGATACGAGCTTCAACGAATCCCTGGCGACGGTGGTGGAGCGGATAGGCGTCGAGCGTTGGCTGGACCTGCCGGAGAACCGGAGCCTGCGGCCGGCCTACGAGGCTTTCGACCGGCGCCGGCGCGATTTCATCGAGTTGCTGATGGAAACGCGCCGGCAGTTGGCGCAGGCCTATGGCGAGGCGGGCGGGCGCCACGGCCCGCCGCCCGTGTCTCCCGGGCCCGCCGGCCTGGAACCGGAGGAAGCCGCCAGGCTGCGCGCGCGCAAGGCCGAGATCATCGCGGGCCTGCGCGAACGCTACGAGCGCATCAAGCGCGAGAAATGGGACGGCTTTTCCGGCTATGACGCATGGATGGGGCAGCCGCTCAACAACGCGCATTTCGCCGCGATCGGCACGTACCAGCAGTGGGTGCCGGCCTTGCGTGCCATGGCGGATCGCTGTGGGCCCTGCCATGACGGCAGCCTGGCGCCTTTCCTTGCCCAGGCGCGCACGCTGGCGCGGATGCCATATGCGGAGCGGCGGCGCGTGCTGGAACGGGAGACCGAACGGCTCCAGGCGGCTCCGCTATCATCCGCCCGGTAGCCGTGCGACGATGCGGCATGGACCCATGCAGGAGACAATCAATGGACAAACCGTGGTTGGCGCATTACCCGCCAGGCGTTCCCGCCGAGATCGATCCGGATAGATATCGATCCCTGGTCCAGTTGCTGGAGGAGGCGTTCGAAAAGTTCGCGGCGCGCCCGGCCTTCGTCTGCATGGGTAAGACCCTTGCCTTCCGCGACGTCGACCGCCTGTCGCGCCAGTTGGCGGCATGGCTGCAGTCGCTGGGCCTGGAGCGCGGCGCGCGCGTGGCCCTGATGATGCCGAACATCCTGCAGTATCCGGTCGCCATCGCGGCCGTGCTGCGCGCCGGTTACACGGTCGTCAACGTCAATCCGCTCTATAGCGCGCCGGAACTCGAACACCAATTGAAGGACAGTGGCGCCCAGGCCATCATCATCCTGGAGAACTTTGCCCACACTTTGCAGAAGGTCATGTCGGCCACCGCCGTGCGGCACGTGGTCGTTGCCGCCATGGGCGACTTGCTGGGGGCCATCAAGGGCAGGGTGGTCGATTTCGCCGTGCGCCGGGTCAAGAAGCTGGTGCCGCCTTTTCACCTGCCGGGTGCCGTCACCTTCAGGCAGGCCTTGGCCTGGGGCGCCCGCCTGCCGCTCGAGCCCGTGGAGGTCGGCCCCGACGACATCGCTTTCCTGCAATACACGGGCGGCACCACCGGCGTGGCCAAGGGAGCGATCCTGCTGCACCGGAACGTGGCCGCCAACGTCTTGCAGTCCGACGCCTGGCTGTTGACCGGCGACAGGCCTGCGGCCGCGGACGGATTGCGGGCGCAGGAGATTTTTGTCTGCGCGCTGCCGCTCTATCACATCTTCGGACTGACGGTATGCGCGCTGTTGGGCATGCACGCAGGCGGGTTGAACGTGATGATCACCAACCCTCGCAACATTCCGGAGATGGTGAAGACGCTGTCGGGTTATCGCTTCACGCTGTTTCCCGGCGTCAACACGCTATTCAACGCCCTGCTGCACAACGCGGAATTCGCCTCGCTTGATTTCTCGGGGCTACGCGTGAGCGTGGGCGGCGGCATGGCCGTGCAGAAGGCCGTGGCCGACCGCTGGGTGGCCGTGACCGGGTCTCCGTTGTGCGAGGGTTATGGCTTGTCCGAAACCTCGCCGGTGGCTTGCTGCACGCCCATCAACATCAAGGCGTACTCGGGCACCATCGGCATCCCGCTGCCGTCGACGGAAGCCGCGATCCTCGATGACGACGGCAAGCCCGTGCCGCATGGGGAGCAGGGGGAGATCGCCCTGCGCGGGCCGCAGGTCATGGCGGGCTACTGGAACATGCCCGAAGAGACCGCGCGCGTACTCACGCCGGACGGTTTCTTCAAGACGGGCGACATCGGCATCATGGACGAACGCGGCTACATCCGCATCGTGGACCGCAAGAAGGACATGATCCTGGTGTCCGGGTTCAACGTCTATCCCAACGATGTCGAAGCCGTGGTCTCGCAGCATCCCGGCGTGCTCGAATGTGCAGCCATAGGCGTGCCCGACGAGCATTCGGGAGAGGTGGTGAAGGTCGTCGTGGTCAAGCGCGACCCGGCACTGACCGAACAAGACATCAAGGACTTCTGCCGCGACCGGTTGACGGGGTACAAGCGTCCGCGCCACGTCGAGTTCCGCGAGGAATTGCCCAAGAGCAACGTTGGCAAGATTTTGCGCCGTGAATTGCGCGCGGGCGGGCAGGGCGCATAGGCCAGGCGTGTCCGCGAAGGCTGGCGCTGCCCCTACAATTGCGTCATCTGCCCCAGCGGGGCGTCGTTCGGGAGAGTTGATGCTGAGTAAGACAGCAGGCCGCCTCCGCGGTAGCGGGCGCGGCCACTTGCATCGCGCGCTGGTGCCCCTCGGCGCTTGTGTCGCAGCGGCGCTGGTGCCCCTGCAGGGCGCAGAGGCGGGCGTGACGTTCCGGCTGGACCGGCTGCAGGCCGGGCCGGGCGAAACCGTGCGCGTCGAAGCCATGTTCTTCAACGAAGGCAATGCCACGGCAACCTGGGACGCCCCCCAGGAGCTCATCCTGCAGTGGCGGGACGCCCAGGGCAACGTCGTTCGCACGCCCGCGCGCCTGGACGGCGGACGCGCCGTGCTCCAGGTCCCGGTGGGGCAATTCTCGCGGGCCAGCTGGTCGGTGACCGTTCCCGCACAGGCCCGCGGATTGCAGGCCATTGCAATCGAAGGCGAGCCTGTGCTGCTGGCCCTCGACGCCACATCGGCCGAGAGGGGCGAGATCGTCGCAGCGCCGGCGGTCGGTCCCATCGTCGATCCGGCCGCGCCCGGTGGGGCCCGGGTTCCGGATGCGGGCGTGCTGGCAGGCACGGGCGACCTAGTGGACGACGGTGCGGCGCGCAGCACGGCGCAGCAAGGGCCGCCGCCCGCCGCGAGCGACGATCGCTCTGTGCTCGATCGCTTCCGCAGCGCGCTTTCGCCCTACGAGCCTGTTTACTTCAGCCTCGGCGCCCGGCCACACCTGAACGCGCGTTTCCAGATCAGCCTGAAGTTCCGGTTGTTCCAACCCGACGACGAGCGGGAGAGCGGTTTCTTGAACAACCTCTACCTCGGCTACACGCAAACCTCGCTTTGGGACATCGGCGAGAACTCCGCACCCTTCCGCGACAGCAGCTATCGCCCGTCGGTGTTTTGGCTGTCCGAGCGCGTCTGGGAGTCGCCGGACCGCCGCAAGTCTCTCGGATTCGACGGAGGATTCGAGCATGAGTCCAACGGCCGCGGCGACGACGACTCGCGGGCCATCAACTCCTTGTACGCGCGCCCGACGCTGCGCTACCGCTTCGAGGATGGCAGCACCCTGAGTTTCGGCCCCAAGATCAAGTACTACGTCACGCGCAAGGGCAACCCCGACATTGCGGACTACCGCGGCCACGTCGATTACCAGCTCCGCTGGGCCAGGGACGATGGCCTCATGGTGTCGGCCCTGGCGCGCAAAGGGCACGAGAAGGGCTCGCTGCAAGTCGACATGGCCTATCCGCTGCGCAAGCTCGGCCTGGGCAAACTGAACGGCTTCCTGCACGTCCAGTACTTCAACGGCTATGGCGAAACGCTGCTGGACTACAACGTGCGGGCCAAGTCGCAGGTGCGCATTGGCCTGATGGTCGTACGCTGAGCCCGGCGGGCGTCAGGCTTCGAGCATCTCCACGGGCCGGTTCCAGACCAACAGTGCCAGGCACCCCTTGGAGCTCTGGACGCTGTGTTGCGTGCCGGGCGGGTTGACCACCAGCGTCCCGGCCGGATAGACGCCGCGCTCGTCCTGCTGTTCACCTTCCAGCACCAGGATGTGCTCGAGTCCGGGGTGGCGGTGCAGTGGCACGGACGCTCCCGGCTCGTAGCGCAGGTAGGCGGCCGCCGGGCCGCCGTTCGGTTCGCGGTAAAGCCAGGCCACCGCGACGCCCGGTCGCAGCACGCCCCATTCCAGCTGCCCAGGTACGCGGCTGAGCGCGCTTGCGAAGACCAGCGGTTCGTTCATTGCGCCGCCTCCGCTGCCTCGGGTAGCTTGGCGCCCAGGGCCGCCAGCAACGTGCGGGAGTCGGCCACGGCGCCGAACACGCCACCCTGCATCTTGATCATGTTGATGGCGGCCTCGTGATTGCCGCGGTCCGTCGCGCCGCAGCAGTCTTCGAGCAGCAGGCATTCGTAGCCGCGGTCATTGGCCTCGCGCATGGTGGTGTGGACGCATACGTCGGTGGTGATGCCCGTCAGTACCAGGTTGCGGATGCCGCGCGTGCGTAGGATCAGGTCGAGGTCCGTGGCGCAGAAGGAGCCTTTGCCCGGCTTGTCGATGATGGGCTCACCCGGCAGCGGAGCCAGTTCGGGAATGATTTCCCAGCCCGGTTCGCCGCGCACCAGGATCCGCCCGCAGGGGCCGGGGTCGCCGATGCCGGCGCCGATGCGGCGCGAGCGCCAGCGCTTGTTGGCCGGCAGGTCGGAGAGGTCGGGCCGGTGCCCCTCCCGGGTGTGGAGAATGTGGAAGCCTGCGCTGCGCATGGCCGCAAGCACGTTGCGTAGGGGCTCTATCGGCGCGCGCGTGAGCGACAAGTCGTAGCCCATCTGGTCCACGTAGCCGCCATGTCCGCAGAAGTCCGTCTGCATGTCGATGACGATCAAAGCCGTGTTCGAGGGCTGCAGGTCGCCGTCGAAGGGCCAGGGGTAAGGGTCGGCCGGCAGGAAAAGCTCGCTCATGGTGTCCTCGTTGATAGCGACCCCGAGCAGGTTAAACAGCGCCGGGCCGCATCAACAAGCAACGAATAATGAGCGCACCGTTGCCGTTGCGGCAGCGGTGGGGCCGGGAAGGTCAGTGCTTCAGGTTGGGCGCGATCAGGGCATGCAGCGCCTTGGCGATCTCGGGCGAGCCGGAGACGATGTCGCCATGCTCTGGCCAGGGAGAACGTTCGTATGGGTCGAAAGCCAGGCCGCCCGCCTCGCGCACCAGCAGCGTTCCGGCGGCAATGTCCCAGGGCTTGAGCCGCAGTTCCCAGTAGCCGTCGAACCGGCCGCAGGCCACCCACGCGAGGTCCAGCGCTGCCGCGCCGTTGCGCCGCACGCCGCGGGTGCCGTGCATGGCGTCGCGCAGCATGGGCAGGTAGTTGTCGGTGAAGGACATGTCGCTGTACGGGAAGCCGGTGGCCAGTAGCGCATCGGCCAGGCTGCCGGTGCGCGAGCACTGGATGCGATGGCTGTTGAGCCATGCGCCGACGCCGCGTACGCAGGTGAACATTTCCTCCCGGCACGGGTCGTAGATGACCCCGACCACCGGGCCGGGCTCGCACTTGGCGTCGTCGAACGCGACGCCGCAGTCTTGGTTGGCCACCAGCGCGATGGAGACCGCGTAGTGGGGAATGGCGTGGACGAAGTTGGTGGTGCCGTCGAGCGGGTCGATGTACCAGCTCGCCGGGCCGGAGGGCGTTCCTCCGGTTTCCTCGGCGACGATGCCGAATTGCGGGGTGCGTGCGCGCAGGACCTCGATGATGGCGATCTCGGCTTCGCGGTCGGCCTGCGACACCAGGTCATTGCGCGCTTTCAGGTCGATGACCAGCTCCGAGCGCTTGTGCGCGTAGGCCTGCAGGATCGCAGCGCCGGCGTGGGCGGCCGTGACCGCGGCTTCGAGCGCCTTGAACAGGTCTAGGGGCGCGGCTTGGTCCGGGGTGGGGGCGGCTGGGTGGCTCATGGGGGCAGTGTACGTCCACTTTGCTCGCGTTGTCAGAGCGGGGCAGGACTCTGTTGTAAGGGGGCGGCGGTATGATGGCGCCCGTGTTTACCCCTTTGATTCCCTCCCGGCCCGCGTTCGAGGCGGGCGGCGTGCCCTACAGCCCGCGCTACGGCGACATCTACCATGCCGCCCAGGGCGCGATCGAGCAGGCTCGCCACGTCTTCCTCGCGGGCAACGCGCTGCCCGAGAGGTGGCGCGGCCGCGAACGTTTCACCGTCTGCGAGACCGGCTTTGGCCTGGGGTTGACCTTCCTGGCCCTCTGGCGGGCCTGGCGCGACGATCCCCAGCGCTGCGGGCGGCTGCACGTGGTCTCGGTCGAGGCCCACCCGTTCGCGCGGGAAGACCTCGCGCAGCTCCTGGCCACGCAGGCGCCACCCGGCTGGCAGGACATGGCCAGCCAGCTGCTCGCCGCCTGGCCGCCCCTGTTGCCGGGCCTGCATAGGCTGGACTTGGATGGCGGGCGGGTCACCCTGACGCTGGCGTTCGGCCTGGCCGAGCGGGTCGTGCCGCAGCTCCGGCTGGCCGCGGACGCCTTTTTCCTCGACGGCTTCAGTCCTGCCCGCAACCCGGAAATGTGGTCCGAATCCCTGATGAAGGGCCTGGCGAAGCTGGCTGCACCCGGGGCGACGGCGGCGACCTGGGCCAGCGCCGGCGCGGTACGCCGCGCCTTGCAGGCCGCAGGGTTCGAGGTGGAGAAACGCCCCGGGTTCGGCGGCAAGCGGCACATGACGGTCGCCCGGTTCTCGCCACGGTTCGCGCGGCCGGGGGCCGCGAGGGTCCCCCCGGCGCCTGCAGCGCGCCATGCGGTCGTCGTCGGGGCCGGCGTGGCCGGCTCGGGCGTGGCCCATGCGCTGGCGTTGCGCGGCTGGCGCGTGACGGTGCTCGATGCGGCCGCCGGCCTGGCGCCGGCCGGCACGGGACATGTGGCGGCCGCGCTCACGCCGGTGCTCGCAAAGGACGATGCGCCGCGGGCGAGGCTGACGCGGGCCGGTGCACTGCGCGCCGCGGCCCGCTGGGCGCCATGGATGGACGGCCATATCGTGGACCGTTGCGGCACGGTCCAGCAAGCCAAATCCGACGGGCAGGTCGCCGGCATGCATGCGATGCTGGAAGTCTTGGGTTTCCCTGCCGAATGGGTGCGCCCCGTGACGCAGGAAGAGGCCAGCGCCCTGGCCGGCTGCCGGACGTCCCGCGGCGGCGTGTTCTTTCCGGGGGGGCTGCGCGTGAGGCCGCACGCGCTCTGCCAAGCGTTGCTGGCCTCTCCGGGCATCGAATTGCGCGCCGGCCGAGCAGCCCGCATCGCGCCTCGGCTGGGAGGAGGCTGGCAGGTCGTCGATGCCGGGGGGGCCGTGCTGGCAGAGGGAGGAGTGGTCGTCTTGGCCAACGCCGGCGACGCGCCCCGCCTGCTTGCCGATAGTGGCTGGGCGGGGCCCGGACGCGCGGACTGCCGTTTTTTCCAGCAAAAGCGCATCGCGGGCCAGATTACGCTGCTGCCCGCGGACACCGGCCAGCCGCGCTGCGTCGTGGCCGGGGATGGCTATGTACTTCCCCCCGTGGACGGATACCGCGTCGTCGGCAGCACCTATGTGCACGACGCCGAAGAGGCCGCGGCGACCCAGGCAGGGCACGCCCTCAACCTGGACCGGCTCGCGCGGCTGCTGCCGGAGCTGGCTGCCCGCGTCGAACCCGGTGCGATCCGGGGCTGGGCGGGCTGGCGGGCCGTGCTGCCCGGCAGGCTACCCGTCATCGGCGAGCTGCCCGATGCCCCCGGGCTCTGGGTGGCCGCGGGGTATGCCTCCCGCGGGCTGAGCTGGTCCGCCCTCGCGGGCGACATCGTGGCCGCCTCCCTGGAGGGAGAACCCATGCCGCTCGAAGGGGATTTGCTCCGTATGGTCGGGTGGCGCTGAAGGCGCCCGAAACGTGGGAAAATAGCGGATCGACAAACAGTAAGAAACGACGGAACCGGGGCGCGGTGCCAGGGTTTTTCCCGTCGTGGTCCGCACGACGCGGGGCCGGGCGCCGTCCGCCTGGGCCTCCCGGAGGGAGCGCCGGAGCGAGGGGGGATGACCCCCTGTGGTTTATTTGCCTTCCCGAATCCGTCAAAATAGAGGTTTTGGCGAAAAATTGCGGCATTGCCCGCAGTTTTGGGGCGGATAGCGGGGCCTGCGAGGCTTGCGTTTGCTATTGCCAATCTGTCGAAAGCGATCGAGGGAAACCTGTGCCACTTCAATTCGACTCCTCCCGCTACCAGCGTCTGGAATCCCTGACTCTCAACACGTCCAATCCGGCTGCCGTCCATTTCCTCTCCGACGCGGGGCTCGCCCTGCTCGTCGAGGCGAGCGCGCCGGGCGTGTTCAGGTTGAGCATCGGGACGCCCGCTGCCACGGGCAAGCCGGCTTCCGGCTCGGCTACCCGCGCTGCCGCGCAGCATGACCTGCTGGCCCGGGACGAAGCCATCGGCGAGGCGACCGTCGAGGAGGTTGAGCTCGAGGGCCATCCCGGCTTTCGCCTGGCGCAGGGCGACAACGTGCTCGAGATCGCCACGCATCCCGTGCGCCTCGCGCTGTACCGCAAGGGGCGCAAAGTGCTCGCCTCCACGGCCGACGAGTCCCTGTTTGCGCTGGGCACGGAAGACCCGGCAGCGCCGTTGTCCTGGACGCTTTCCTTCGACCTGGCTCCCGGCGAAGCAGTTTACGGCCTCGGCGAAAGCAAGATCATGCTCGACCGGCGCGCCGAGCGCGTGATTTCCGACGAACCGGAATCGCGCGCGCTGCCGCTCGCATGGAGCCCGACCGGCTGGGGCCTCTACGTCAATACCGTGGAATCGGTGGTGCACGACATCGGGGTGGAGGATTACGCGCCGTCGAGCTACGTGCTGACCATTGCCGACGCCAAGCTCGACCTGTTCCTGTTCGCCGGCGAGCCGGCGGAAATCCTCAACCAATACACGCAGCTGACCGGCCGCGCTGGCCAGCCCACGCTATGGAGCATGGGCACCTGGCTGCACCAGGCTGCCAATACCGATGTCGCGCAGTTGGCTGCCGTTGCGCGCGAAATGCGCAACCGGGGCGTTCCGTTCGACGCCGTTTCCCTCCAACCGCCCGCGGCCTGGGAAGTGCGCGCCAAGCTGAACCTCGAGTGGGACCCCGCGCGCTTTGCCGATCCGCGCCAACAGCTCGGCGAGTTCAAGAGCATGGATCTCAAGGTCTGCACGCCCGGCTTTCCCGGCGTTCCGACCCATAGCCCCATGTTTGCGGAGCTGGAAGACAAGGGCTGGCTGCTCACGGAAGACTCCGGGTCGGCGCACGTATTTCCAGGCGTGCCTGCCACCGGTGGCGCGCCGTTTGGCCTGCTCGACCTGACCCATCGCGACGTGTGGAATTTCTGGCGGGACAAAGTCCGGCAGATCATGGACGAGGGCGTCGATGCCGTGTCCTGCGACGCACAGATCGATATCCCCGACGGCGTGAGCGCGCGCAGCGGAGACGAGGGCGCCCGCCTGCGCACCGTCTACCCGATGCTGGTCAAGCGCTGCCTCTTCGAGGCCGCGGCCTGGAACAAGACGCCACCCGAAGGCGTGGTGTGGAGCAGGGACCTCTTCCCCACCGCGCAGCGCCTGCCCATGCAGGCCTCCGCCTCGGTGCCCAATACCTGGGAAGGCTTGGCTGAATCGCTGCGCGCAGCCTTGACTGCCGGCGCCAGCGGCCTGCCTGCCTATGCCCACGACATCGGCTCGCCCGACCATCCGCTCGACACCATGACGCCCGAGCTGTACCTGCGTTGGCTCGCGGTCGGCGTGTTCAGCTCGCACTTGCGCTTCCACGCGGTGCCGGGGCTGTTGCCCTGGGACTTCGGCGACGAGGTCTTCAAGCACGCACAGACGCTGATGCAATGGCGGTACCGCCTCATTCCGTACGTGCTTGGCGTGATCGAAGATGCCGCCCGCACCGGCCTGCCGGTCCAGCGTTCCATGGCCATGTCTTTCCCGGACGATCCCGAAGCACATGCCTACGAGTTGCAGTACCTGCTCGGCCCAGCCCTGCTGGTGGCCCCGGCCTTGCAACCGGGCAACCAGGTCCGCGTCTACTTGCCCAAGGGCGACGCATGGTGGGACCTGCGCACGGGCTGGCGCTACGAGGGCGGCACGACGTGGACCTTCGAGTGCGGCCTGGACCACCTGCCCGTTTTCGGGCGCGAAGGCCACATGCTGTGCCTGGGGCCGGCGGCCCAGCACACCGGCGAATTCAATTCCGCGCGCCTGCTGGACGAGGTCTGGCTGTTCGGCATGCCCGTGCACAATCCCAGCGTGATGCGCAACAAGATCCGTGTCATGCAGATGCAGGGCTCGAGCTACGCCAAGGGCCTGGAGGGCTTGAAGATCCTGCCGTCCGAAGGGCTGGAGGTGAAGCGGCGCGGGGCGGAAGTGCGAATCTCGCGGGCACGGTAGTCGTTTCCGCGAGCTTGGCGCCCCAAGGGCGGGGCGCTGGCGGTGGAGCAATTGCCTGGCTTAGCAGCAGTTGCAGAGCAATTCCGGGTTGACCAGATCCGCCGGTTTGCCTCCCATTCTGCCGAACCCGAAAGCGGCGATGAGGTTCTCTGCGGCTCGGCGTGCCCGCGCCTCGTGGACCGATTCGCCGGGAGGCACGGGTGCGGTGGTCACCATGATTCCCGCATGTGTCAGGGCGGGTACGTCCAGGTTGTCGCAGTGCTCCGCCATGTTGCAGACGACCTTCAGCGAGCGCAAGGCCGGAATCATGTCTTGGTCGATGGTGTCTCGGTCCGTGGTAATCACCCCCGCCTTCTCGTGAAGCCGCGTCAGGAGTTTGTCGCGCGGGGGTGGAGCCTTCCCTTCGTAGAGTTCGATTTCGAAGAATCGGTCTAGCCTTTCTAGAACGTCCGCTGGGACTTCGTGCGTGATGAGGATCGGATGTCGACCGAGCTTCAGGTTGAGTCTCATCTGCGGTGTTCCATTTCAATCGCTGCAGATGTTGGCCGCGGGGGAGCCCTTGCCGGCCGAAAGGCGGCTAGCCGAGCAAATGGGTGTGACCCGGCATCGGTTGCGTCTGGCCTTGGAAGTTCTTCGTAGTAGCGGCGAAGTGCCCCGGCCGGGGGCGCGGCGGGAGGCGTCGCCATTGCGCGGCGATGCCTTGGTTCGCAGTACCAACGCGCTGGAAGTCATCGAGCTGAGGATGATTCTGGAGCCGGCACTCGTTCGGCTGGCGGCCGTACGAGCTACGCCGTTGGATATTCTTCGGATCCAAAAGGCCGCCACGACACCGCCCGGTGTCAGCCGGGGGGCGGGAGATCTTGCATTTCACAAGCAGCTGGCCGAGGCGACGCGCAACACGTTGGTCGCGGATTTCTATGCGTTGCTCAGGAGGGTCGGGTCCGATAGCCGCTTACACGTCAATAGCTCTACGCCTGTGTGCATCAATCGCATCGAGCAGCGGGATCGTGAGCACAAAGCCATCGCCGACGCGATTGCGGATCGCGATCCCGATCGTGCGGAGGCGGCCATGCGGGCGCATTTGGTATCCGTGCAAAACCAGATCGTTGCCCGCCTGACTCCGGGTGCGGCAGTGCTGCCCGCCAGCATGACCCAGGCGGGCTGACCGGAGGACGTTCGTCAGTCCTCGCAGGGGCTATCCAGCATCCCGCGGGTGAGTTTGTCGACGACCACGACATCGCGCGGCGGTTCTCCCGTGCGGGCGATCCGGCCTTCTATCCACATCAGCACCGGCGTGCCCGGCGCGATGCGCAGCTTGGAATAGGCATCGACAAGGGCCTGCCCCTGGCCGGTCTTGGCGACGGGGTAGCGCTTGCCCGTGCTGCAGATGGCGAAGGTTGCCTCGCCGTCCTTGGCGACTACTTTGCCGCGCATGGGGAAGGATTCCTCGATGTAGTCGATGTCGAACTGCTGGGTGAGCGAGTAGTTGAGCGCCGACTGGATGGGCTCGCCCTTCTGGTCGAGCAGTCGCAAGGTCGTGGGCGACAGGAATTCGTACAGGCCGCCTTCATTGCGGTCGCCGACCAGGCGGATGCGTTCGGGGGCGTCGACCAGCCGTTCCCAGCGGCCGGTGCTGATGAAGGTGAGGTCTTTGTTGTCGCGCGTGCCGAGATAGACGCGGCGCATGCGCCAGGTCCAATCTGGCAGCAGGGTCAGGGTGATCCGCTGCCCCGCGCAGTCGGCGCAGGGGATGACGCCGCGGAACGTCTGGGGCTGGGCCAGGGGCGCGCCACGGTCGACGACGGGCGCTTGGTCCACTTGCGTTCCCTGCATTTCGGGAGGCGGGGGGGCAGCGCCGGCGTCGCTCGGCGCTTCGGTACGCTGGCGATCGGGCAAGGGGATGGCGCAGCCCGCCAGGCCGGCCGCGACGACGGCCGCTGCGAGGAGGCTGGCGAAGCGTGACGGAGAGGGGCGGGACGGAAGTGGCGGGTTGGTCATGACGGCTCCGGCTCTTGACGTTTATCGCAAGTCTACCTTGTTGCGCCCGTCCGTTCTCGCGCCCGGGGCGAGATGGTGGACATTTCCTCCTGGCTGCGGCTTCGCGGCGGAGCGCGGGGGCGGTTAAGCTTGCGGGGGGCCGCAGCGCGGCGATTTTTCTCTCTTCTATGTCTTTCGTGCAAATACTTGCGGCCACGCCGTGGCTGGCCTGGACATCGGCGGTCGTGCTCGGACTGGCCGTCGGCAGTTTTCTCAACGTGGTCATCGAGCGCCTGCCGCAGATGATGCACCGGGCCTGGCAGGCGCAATGCGCGGAACTGAACGGCGAGGCGCCGGCGCACGAGCGTTTCGACTTGGCCTATCCGCGTTCGCATTGTCCGGCCTGCAAGCACCCCATCGCCTGGCGGCACAATGTGCCGGTGTTCAGCTGGTTGGTGCTGCGCGGGCGCTGCGCCCACTGCCGGGCGCCGATCTCCGTGCAGTATCCGCTCGTGGAGCTGGCCGCGGCAGGGCTGTTCGCGGCGTGCCTGGCGCGGTTCGGCGTTTCGTGGGCGGCGCTGGCGGCGATGGGGTTTTGCGCGGCGTGCCTCGCCCTGGCCGTCATCGACCTGCGAACCTCCCTGCTGCCCGACGCGCTGACCTTGCCGTTGCTGTGGGCGGGCCTGTTCGTCAATCTCTGGGGGCTGTTCGCGCCTTTGTCCCATGCGGTGATCGGCGCCATGGCAGGCTACGGCGTGCTGTGGGCGGTGTATTGGATCTTCCGCCTTGCGACCGGCAAAGAGGGCATGGGCTACGGGGATTTCAAGCTGCTGGCCGCCATCGGCGCATGGCTGGGCTGGCTGAGCCTGCCGCTGGTCATGGTGGCGGCCTCGCTGGTCGGCATCGTCGTGGCGGGGGGGCTCCTCCTTCTCGGCAGGATCCGGCGGGGGCAGCCGCTGCCGTTCGGGCCTTACCTGGCCGCCGCGGGCGTGGCGGGCCTCCTCGGCGGCGATGCATGGGCTAAGCTTCTCGCATGGTGATGACGACTCATACATCCCGCGGCAGGCTCTTGCGCGTCGGCCTGACGGGGGGCATAGGCTCGGGCAAGACCGCCGTCGCGGACTTGCTTGCCCGGCAGGGCGCGGCGGTCATCGATACGGATGCGATCTCGCATGCGCTGACCGCTCCCGGAGGCTTGGCCATCGAGCCCTTGCGCCGCGAGTTCGGTTCTTCGGTGATCGGCCAGGACGGCGCCATGGACCGCGCCCGGATGCGGGAGCTGGTATTTTCCGATCCGCAGGCCAAGGCGCGCCTGGAGGCGATCATCCACCCCCTGATCGGGCAGGAGGTCGAGCGCCAAGCTGGGGAGCGGGAGGGCGCCTACCAAGTGTTCGTCGTGCCCCTGCTCGTCGAGTCCGGCCGCTGGCGCGACCGCGTAGACCGCATCTGCGTGGTGGACTGCGACGAGGCAACGCAGGTGCAGCGCGTGCAGCGCCGCAGCGGCCTCGCGCCCGAGATGATTGCCCGCATCATGAATGCCCAGGCGAGCCGCGCAGAGCGCCTGGCCGTGGCCGACGACGTCATCGTCAATGACGGTTCGACGACGCGCGAACAGCTCGTCCAGCGTGCCTTGGCCCAGCACCGGCTGTGGCTCGAGCTGGCCGCTCGCCTCGGTTCAGTCACATCTCGAAACCGAATTTCGGATGCGCCTCCGTCAAAGTAGAGGCTGAGGTCGGCGAGATGTGCGTTGCGACCATGCGCCTACATAGGAGGTGTTCCGAGGTGTGCCCGTGCGAGGGCCGGTTCGGAAACGGATGAAGCGTCTGTCGCTTCATCCAATTGTGCAGGTATAGTTCCACCAATTCCGATACCGGACGGTCTACGTGGTTTTGTACGAGTATCCATTCAATGAGCGCGTCCGTACGCTGTTGCGTCTGGAAAGCCTCTTCGATACGTTATTTTTCTTCGTGCGGCAATCGGATCCGCGCGGGCATCACGTTGCACTGACCACGCTGTTCGAAATCCTCGATGTCTCGGCGCGCGCCGACTTGAAGTCCGACCTGCTGCAGGACCTGGAACGCTACCGCCAGTCGCTTTGTTCGCTTCGCGACCATCCCGACGTCGACAGGCAAGCGCTCGATGCCATGCTCGCCAACATCGAACAAGTCGCCTCGTCGCTGGTGGCGCAGGGCAAGACCGGCATGCCGCTGCGGCAGAACGAATGGCTCACCAGCATCCGCAGCCGGCTCGCCATCCCCGGGGGCGCCTGCGAGTTCGACGTGCCTTCCTACCACGCCTGGAAACACAAGCCGGCGGAACAGCGGGTGCAGGACCTCTCCCAGTGGGTCGAGCCTTTCCTTCCCATGCGGGACGGGCTGGCCATCGTGCTCAAGATGTTGCGCGAGTCGGGACGGCAGGTCAGCGTCATGGCCGAAGGCGGGGCCTTCCAGCAAATGCTTGGGGGCAAGGCCTACCAGCTGCTGCGCATTCGCGTGGACGAGGGCCTCGGCGTGTTTCCCGAGGTCAGCGCCAACAAGTACATGGTCTCGGTGCGATTCTCGTCGCAGGGCGGCGACATGAAACCCCAGCCCGTATCCATGGACGTCCCGTTCCAGCTCACGCTCTGCAACAGCCTTTGAGGCGGCTCGCGCCGGGCGGAGCGCTTGCTAGCCCGCCCGGCCGCTTCGCTAGAATGTCGCCATGGTCAAGAAAGTCAAATGCCCCACTTGCTCCAAGCCTGTCATTTGGAGCCCCGACAACGCCTGGCGTCCCTTCTGTTCGGAGCGGTGCCGGCAGATCGACCTGGGCGCATGGGCGTCCGAGAAATTCGCCATTCCGGGCGCGCCGCTGGAAACCGACGATCTCATCGGCGATACGGCCGAGCGCCTTTACCCGCCGCCGCGTTCGATGAACTGAGGCGCATCCGCCCCATTGCCGCGCGCGGCGCGTAGTACGGGATACGGGAGCTGTCGGCCAGCGGCCCGGCATGCGGCGGGTCACTACCCCCAGAACGCCCCGATTCCGGCGATGCCATGCGCGCCATGCTCGAGCGCGAGGGCTTTCGTTCGTGCCGACTGGCCGCCGAGCGCGAACACCGGCAGGCCCGCGTGCAGCGCCAGGGCGGCGAATCTTTCCCACCCCAGGGCCGGCTGGCCCGGGTGCGACGCGGTCGGCAGCACCGGGCCCAATACCGCGAAGTCAGCGCCGAGCCGGCGGGCGCATTCCAATTCTTCCTCGGTGTGCACGGACACGCCCAGGCGCGCGCCGCGGGGTAATTCCGGTCGTTCGCCGGCGAGGTCCGCCGACCGTAAATGCACCCCGTCGGCGTCGGCGCGCCAAGGCGCCGGGTGCGCGCTGTTCAGGAGAACTTGCGCCCCGGCAGACCGGGCGCGCGCCGAGACGCGCTTGAGCACCTCGCGCAACGACGGTTCCGCGGGGCCACCGGGCCAGCCTGGTTCGCGGAACTGGATGAGCTTGAGGCCCGCCGCCAAGGCGGCGTCGAGGCGTTGCAGGAAGGGCTCCACCTGGGAGGGCGAGCCGATGTTCGTGATGGCGTAGGTGTCTGGCAGCGACAGCCACTGCAGGGGCGGCAGGGTGGCGGGCAGCACCGGCCCGATGCGCGGCTCGAGGGCGAGGCCCAGCGCGTCTTCCGGCGCCTGCGCGCGAGCTTGCGCGGTTTCCAGGTCGGTCGGCTGCTCGCCGCGCGAGCGCCGGGCCTCCAGCTGGGCGAGCCGCTCCTCGCGTTCCCGCTCCGCGGCCGCGATTTCCGATGGGGTGGCCGCACGTACCCGCGCCCATTGCAGCGCTTGCGACTCCAGCCCCCGGGGTTGCCCTTCCCATTCCGTGACGCGGCAGAAATAAAGCCTGACGGTGGCATGCGCATACGCATGGATATGCGTGACCCAGGGCAAGGCCTTCAGGACGGTCACGCCCAGCTCTTCCTTGAGCTCCCGGGCCAGGGCCTGCAGCACCGTTTCACCGGCTTCCAGCTTGCCCCCGGGAAACTCCCACCAGCCGGCGTACGGCTTGCCCTCGGGGCGTTGTCCGAGGAGCAAGCTCCCGTCCGGCCGCAGCATGACGCCCACGGCGACGTCCACGACTTTGCCGGCAGTGTCGGGTTTCTTGGTCATTCCACGTCTTCCTGGATGTGCGGTTTCACCTGGCGCAGGCGCAGCCGCGGCCGCCTTGCGCCCGCGAAGGCCGGGCTTTGCGAGGTCAGCGGGCGCCGCGCTGTTCGTCTTTGGCCGCCCAGTCTTTCGCGAACTGCCAGGCGACGCGTCCGGAACGCGAGCCGCGCTCCAGGGTCCATTGCAGCGCGGCGGTCCGGGAGCGCTCGATGGATTCCTCGCTGCATCCCAGCTCGCGCAGCCAATGGGCCACGATGTCGAGGTAATCGTCCTGCTTGAACGGGTAGAACGACAGCCACAGGCCAAAGCGTTCCGATAGCGAGATCTTTTCCTCGACGGTTTCGCCGGGGTGGATTTCGCCGTCGCTCTGGTGCTTGGCCTCCAGGTTCTCGTGCATGTATTCCGGCATCAGGTGGCGCCGGTTCGAGGTCGCGTAGATCAGCACGTTCTGCGAGGCGGCGGCGATGGAACCGTCCAGCACGGACTTAAGCGCCTTGTAGCCGGCCTCGCCTTCTTCGAACGAAAGATCGTCGGCAAATATGATGAAGCGCTCAGGCCGCTCGGCCACGAGCTCGACGATTTCCTGCAGGTCGCCCAGGTCGCCCTTGTCGACTTCGATCAGGCGCAGCCCGCGCTCGGCGTAGGCAGCCAGCATGGCTTTCACCAGCGAGCTCTTGCCCGTGCCCCGGGCGCCCGTCATCAGGACGTTGTTGGCCGGCTTGCCTTCCAGGAACTGGCGCGTGTTGCGGTCGATCACCTCTTTCTGGCGGTCGATGTGCTGCAGGTCATCGAGGTGGATGCGGGCGATGTGCCGCACCGGCTCCAGCCAGCCGCGCGTGCTCCGCTTGCGCCAGCGGAAGGCATGGGCATTCCAGTCTATGGGCGGGGGCGCGGGGGGGAGCCAGGCTTCGAGTTGCGCCAGGACGCCTTCGGCGCGTTTCAGGAAGGAAGCGAGATCGATGGAAGGAGAAGACTCGTTCGGCACAGCAGCGTTCCTATCGTCGGCCGGGGCCGGCCGGCCCCGGTGCGTTGGGTTCTTGAGCGACGGCCCGCAGCGCCGACACGCTGCGGGCCGTTCACGGCACCTGGTATTGCACCATTTTTTTCAAAGGTGCGCAGGAGGGCCGGTCCTCCGCTTCTGGAACGTTACGAGCGATGCTGGCGCAGCAACGGAATCAGCTCCTCGGTGGGAAGTACGTCCGCATACTTGCTCGCCATGTCGAAGAGGTTCACCGCATGGGACACTTGCGAGCGGTCATATACCGCATCTTCGGGTACGACGACCTTCAGGTTCATGGCGCAGGCGTCAACGGCAGTCGCGCGGACACACCCGCTGGTGGTACAGCCCGTGACGACCACCGTATCCACTCCCAGTCCGACCAGGTAGCTGGCGAGGGGGGTGCCCTGGAAAGCGCTGGCCTGAAACTTGGGAATGGTGATTTCGCCCGATATCGGCTGAACCTGCGCAACGAAGTCGTAGTCGCGCAGGGGCACGCTCATGACGCCCGGCACCTTGCGCTCGAACTGCCCTTGGTCATGCGGCTTCTTGGGCGCGACGTACGGGTAGAGCACGGGGGCTCCGAGTTCGCGGAAGGTCTGCAGCAGGCGGGCGATCTGCGGGACTGCTCGCCACCCATATTCCCCGCAACTGGTCGGCATGGTGTCGATCGCCTGCATGATCGGCATCGGCTCGTAACCCATCGAGCGATATTGAACATCGATTACCAGAAGAGCTGGCCGTTTGCCGATTCCGCTGGGCGCTCCCCATCCCGCCTTGCGATAAATCGCGATTTCTTCTTCTGGAATGATGCCGTCCCAGGGCCGAGGCCGGTTTTGAGAAACGGTCATATGTCAGATTTCCACCGTAGTCGCATCGTATTGAAGCAGCCAGTCATAGCGGTCGCGCACCGCTTGCTGCGACCAGTACTTATGGATGTAGGGCCATCCCGTTTCTTCCGTCTGGAGCTCCGGGCTATGGAAGATTTTCAACATCGCGAGCGATTCGGCCTTCGTCTTGTTGGCACGCGCGACGCGGGCGATGTCGTAGCGCTTGAGCGCATATTCGACGTCGTCGTAGTGCTCGAGGCAGCGCGTCAGGACGAATGCGTCCTCCATTGTCATGTTCACGCCCATGCCGAGGAACGGGGTCATGGAGTGGCAGGCATCGCCGACGAGCGTCACGCGCCCGGAAGACCAGGTATCGAGTTGTTCACGCACGAACAGCCCCCAGCGGAATAGGTTGTCCGATGCGACGAACAGGTCGATGATGTCCTGGTGCCAGCCCTTGAAATCCTCCAGGGCGTCGGCCAGGTCACCGGGTTCAGACCAGGACTCCGTGTGCCACGTGGTGCTGTCGACCTGGGCAGAGAAACTGACGAAGAGTTCGCCGTTGCGCTGTACCGGATAGGTCGTCACGTGCGCGGTGGGGCCGACCCACGTCGATGCCAGCGGACGACGGTGTTGCGGCTTGAGCTTGTCCATCGGGGCCAATCCACGCCATGCAGCGGCCCCAGTGTAGCGGGGAGGGGCGGCGCCGAATACGGACTGGCGCACGCGGGAGTGGGCTCCGTCGCAGCCCACCACCACGTCCCCCTCGGCATACGTTCCATCCTCGAACAAGAGGCGTGCGCGGTTTCCGACGGTTTCAGCCCCGGTCGCCAGCTTTCCGAAGTGAACGGCATCGGGCTTGAGCCGGATGACCTCCTCATACAGGACACGCTGCAATTCCGCACGCAGCACCTGGATGAGTGTATGGTCCGCCTTGGATGAGCTGGCGCCACGACTGTACACCGAATGCTCTTCGCCCGTCGTCCAGAAGCGGATGACCCTGTCTTCCGGAGGCAGGTTGATGGCCTCGATTTTCTTCCTCAGGCCCAGTGCTTCCATGACGCGCGTGCCGTTGGCGGAAATCCACAGGCCGGCGCCAACCTCCCGCAGTTCCGGTGCTTGTTCGTAGACAGTGACGTCAAATCCTTTCTGGAGCAAGGCGGCTGCAAGGGTCAGTCCTCCCATGCCCGCCCCGGCAATAAGCACGTGCTTCTTGCCGATAGGCTGCGTTGTAGTCATCGTTCCTCCGGTAATTCGTACGCGGTTGGGTTATTGACGAGGTCCAGGATGGCCTCCATGATCTTTACGTAGCCCGTACAGCGGCACAGGTTCCCGCGCATGTAGTGGCGGATCTCGTCTTCCGTGGGCTTGGGGTTGCGTGCCAGCAGCGACTTCACCGTCAGGATCATGCCGGGGGTGCAGAAACCGCATTGCAGGGCGCCATGCGCGATGAATGCGCGCTGTACGGGGTCCAGCTTGCCGTTCCGGGCCAGGCCCTCAATGGTCGTCACAGTCCTGCCGTGAGCATCGGCACATAACGTAGTGCAGCTCGACGTCGGCTGGCCATCGACGAGCACCGTGCAGGCACCGCATACCTGCATGTCGCACGAACGTTTCGTTCCTTTCAGGCCAAGTTGGTCCCGCAGGACGTCGATGAGCATTTCGCGCGGCTCGATGTCGACCGAGCAGGGCGCTCCGTTGAGCGTCATGTCGACGCGCAGCAAGGGAAACTCGTTTTGGCTCATGGCAAAGTCAGGCATGCGAAGAGGGCGCGCTTGGCGAGGACGGAGACCAGATGGCGCTTGTAATCCGCTCCGCCATGAAGATCGTCCCGGGTGTCGATCTCCGCGGCATCCGCCGCGACGGCCGCCTCAATGGCGTTCCAGATGGTGTCCGGCCTGGAATCAGGCGGCAGGCTGGCAGCCGCCTCCTGGGCGCGTTCGAGGCAAACGGGGCGGGACGACAGGGCGCCGGCCCACAGGCTGAGGCGTTGGGGGTTGTCCGTGGACCAGACGGCGGCGACGCCCACCGCCGGCCTTTCGGTGTGGCCGAAGGAGCGATAGGCCGAGCACGTGCCCTCGGATTGAGGAGCAATCTCCACGGAGACCAGTATCTCGTCATCCTCCTTGGCCGTGGAAAACTCGCCCAGGTGGAATTCGCGCAGGGGGACTTCACGTTCGCCGCGGGGGCCGGACAGGACGACCCACGCGTCGAGCGCGCACAGCAGGGTCGGGGCATCCGCGTGAGGCTCTCCAAAGCAGAGTACCCCGCCTATCGTGCCGGCGATGCGGACACGAATGTTCGCGACCTGCTCGCTCAGCTCCGCATAGCTCGGCAACTGTGCCTTCACCAGGGGCGAGCGTGCGATCGTGTCGTGGCTGTTCAGGGCGCCGATCGACAATGTGCCGTCGCTCCTGACCCGTATTTCCCGAAGGTCCGCGATCTGCTTGATGTCTATCAGGTGCCCGTAGCGCAGCACTCTTGCCTTCAATGCGATGAGCAGCTCCGTGCCACCTGCATGGTAGGCCGCCGTATCGCCCAGCCGTGCCTTGAGCGCGATGGCTTCATCCAGGCGGGTGGGCCTGTGCAGGGTGAACCGATTCGTGCGCATCAGTCGCCTCGCTTTCCGAGACTCGCTGCAGCCCCGAGCAATGGCGCGACGAGCCACCACCAGGGTGATTGACCAAAGGCCACGGCACCGTGCGCGACAGCCATGGCAACGGCCAGGTTGATACCCAGGCGAGGCCATTGAAAGACGAGCTCAATGTTGCCGGTGCCCTTGGGCTGGCGCGCCAGGGACGGCTGGGCAGGGATCTCCCGAGGTACTGCCACGGGTGCCGGCTGTGCAGCAGGAGGCGCGTTGTCTGCCGGAATCGCAGGTGATGGCGCGGACGGGGACGGTTGCGTGGGGGAAACCAGGGGTACGTCAGTCTCCCGTCCGGACAGCCGCGCGCGCAACCGCCGCTCGAACTCCGCGAACAGTTCCTCGGAGCGTTTCCTGACGATGGGGTAGCCGAGGGACGCCAGGCGGCCGGCAATCTGCATGTCGGCATCGACCGCGAGCCTGCAGGTTGGCGTGACACTCTTGTCCTGCTCTTCCAACACCACATTGAGCCGTACGTCCATGCTCGTTCCGGTGACCTTGTCGGTGCCGGTCGCATGCAGGCGGATGTGGCGCTCCGGTTCGTAAGACTCGACACTGATGCGGGTCGGAACCTCGAGCCGGAAGGGGCCGATTTTCTGCTTCATCACCGCGGAGAACGCCTTGAGCGGTTCCTCCTCGACGACTTGCTCGCACCCGGGGATCAGGCTCGCGATGCGTTTGACGTCGAAGAAAATCGTCCAAAGCTGGGCTGCGGAGCCAGGCAATACGGCATCTATCTTGAAATCCATGGTCAGCGTTTCTGTGATTGGCGGGATGCGGTGGCTTCTCGTTGTTCCTGCAGGGCGCGCCAGACGCGCTCAGGGGTGAGCGGCAATTGCTTGATCCGCACTCCCCAGCCCTGGAACAGGGCGTTGGCTACGGCGGGGGCAACGGGGAGAATGCCCCCTTCACCGCCTCCACGGGCTCCGAAAGGCCCGGGACCGTCGCCGCTTTCTATCAGGGTGGTGGCGACGTAGGACGGAAGGTCTTCGATGGAAGGCACCTTGTAGTCGAACAGCGTGCCGTTGATCACCTGGCCGTCGGCATAGACGTACTCTTCGGACAGTGTATGGCCAAGCGCCATCATCATCGCGCCTTCATCCTGGCCTTCGGCCGCCTTGTGGTTGAGGACGTGCCCCAGGTCGGCCGCGCCGCTTGCGCGCAGCACACGGATGGCGCCCGTTTCTTCATCGAGCCCGATTTCAAAGGCTCCCGCCCCGGTCTCCCAGAACAGGGGCGGCCGCCTGAAGTCGTCGTTATTCGTGCTGGGGTCTATGCGTCCGACACCGAGGAACTCGCCGGCAACGAGACCGTTATGTCGACGGAACAGTTCAACCAGAGGCAGTTCGCCATCAGGGCCCCGGATGGCTCCCGTGACCAGCGAGTAGGATTCGGGGTCTCCGCCCAGGACTTGCGCCGCGAGCGCCTTCGCCTGTTGAACGATGTCTTCGCAGGCGCGTTGGACGGCGAGCCCGATGATGACCGTCGAACGGCTGGCTCCCGTCCCCCAGTCGTAGGGGGCCTGCATGGTGTCCGGTTCGGCGACGAATATCGCCTTCAGTGGTTGCTCCAGTACACGGGCGGCAATGGCCCGTAGGACGCCCCGGTTGCCCTGGCCGATCTCCACGGTGTTGGCGGAGATGTTGACCGACCCGTCGGCGCGCAGCCGCACGATGGCTCCACCCACGGGCACGATCCCGGGGTCCGTGGCACCCACGGCGACGCCGATGCCACGACGGCCGGCATGTTTGCCTTCGGGGAGCTCCTTCAATGCCTTGAGTGCCATGCGCAGAGAGTGACGCATGTCGACGTCGAGCGGGCGCAGGTCCTTTTTCACGGACTGACCCTTGTCGGCGATGTTCTGCAGGCGGAACTCGACAGGATCCAGTCCGAGGGCCGCTGCAATGATGTCCATTTGCGATTCGGTCGCCCAGACCGCCTGGGGACCGCCGATCGAGCGGAATGCTGCCCCGGGAACCGTATTGGTGTAGACACCGATCGCTTCCAGGCGCAGGTTGGGAATGTGGTAGGGGCCGATGGCGCGGATGGCGGCCTTAACGGCGATGGCCGGTCCAGTATCGGCATAGGCGCCGCCGTTGAGCACCGCACGTACCGACTTGGCTACGATCCGCCCGTTGGTGTCCACGGCCGTCCTGAGCGTGATTTCGGCGTCTAGCCGGCGGCAGGTCAGCATCGATTCCGAAATTGACAGGCAAACCCGAACGGGTGCCCGGGCCTTCCACGACAGTGCCGCGACAAGGGGGTCGATCTTGACAGACGCCTTGCCTCCAAAGCCCCCTCCCACGTACGGCGAATGCACGCGCACGCGCGAAAGGGGGATGCCGAGGGTTTCCGAGCACACGCGCTGGATGGCCGTGGGAGTCTGTCCGCCGCTCCAGATCTCTAGGGAGTCCTGGCGCCAATGCGCGACGCAGACATGAGGCTCCATTGCGTAATGGAACACCATGGGGAAAGAGAAGGTGTCTTCGAAGACGCGAACATCTCCCTGGAACGCCTGGTCGACATTGCCTTGCTCATACGTCCAGTGCTGGAACTGATTGGTCCCGGCCACCGGCGTGCACTCGCCTCGGAAGTAATAGTCCTTCAGGGGCTCCATCTGCTCGTGCACGAGCGGTGCGCCAGGGGCCAGCGCCTCTTGCGCACTGGTGACGTAAGGCAGCGGTTCGTACTCGACGACGATGGCCTCAAGAGCATCTTCGGCGGTTGCTTCGTCGGTGGCTGCCACGGCCGCCACGGGGTCGCCGACGTAGCGGACCTTGTCATGCGCGATGACGGGGCGATCGCGCAATGACAGGCCCCAGCTCTTGACGGTGCCAGGCAGCCGTGCCAGGTCCTCCCCGGTCAGCACTGCGACGACGCCTGGCATGGCAAGGGCCGCGTTGACGTCGATTTTCTTGATCCGGGCATGCGGAACATTGCTGCGGAGGATCTTTCCGTGAAGCATGCCGGGAACCTGTACGTCACTTGCGTAGATGGCGGTTCCTGTCACCTTCTCCAGATAGTCGGCGCGCGGTTCCTGATCGAGGTCGAGAGGATGGATGGGACGCATGAGGAAATGTCGGGAACGTTTATTCTTCGAGCGAGATCTTGGCCTGGGAGATCACTTCCTTCCACATGGTCGTCTCGGCTGCCTGGCGGCGGACGACTTCTTCGGGCGTGCTGTGCGCGGGTTCCACGCCAACGGCGCCCAGTCGTTCACGCACTTCCGTCGATTGCATGGTCTTGGCGACCTGCGGCACCACCTTAGACAAGGCGGATTGGGGAATGCCCTTGGGAGCGTAGAGCGCGAACCAGGTAACGGCATCGAAGCCAGGCAGAATGGTTTCGGCTAATGTGGGGACATCGGGGAGCGCGAGCGAACGCTTCGCGGTGGTGACCGCCAGTGCCTTCAACTTGCCGCCCTTGATGTGGCTGAGGACCGCGGGGCCCTGCTCGATCGCCATGACCACGCGTCCAGCCATCAGGTCAACGACCATCGGGCCGCTGCCCTTGTATTGCACAGGGAAGACGTCCACGCCGGCGCGTTGCTTGAAGAGCTCCATGAATACGTGCTGCGAGGTGCCGATGCCCGCGGAGCCGTACGGAAGCTTGCCGGGATTGGCCTTGAGGTGCGCGATCAGTTCCTGGATGGTGTTGACCGGCAGAGAGGCCGGGACCACGACGTAGGAGGGGTTGAAGCCGAGAATGGAAACAGGTTCGATGTGCTGGTAGACCGTCTCCATGCGCTTGCTCAGCAGTGGCAGGATAGAGAACATGGATGAGGCGCCGATGAGGAACGTATGTCCATCGGCCGGCTGGCGCGAGACGTAGTCCGCGCCGATGATGCCGGATGCTCCGGCCCGGTTTTCGACGACCGCGGGCTGTCCCAGCTCGGCAAGGCCGTTTGCAACCGACCGAGCGTATAGGTCTGTGGCTCCACCTGGCGGGTATGGCGCCACGATGGTAATGGGTTTGCTCGGATAGTTCTGGGCCTGGGCCGTGGCTGCCAGAAGGCCAAGTCCGCACACGGCGGCCGCAACAACTTTTTTCCAGTTGCAGCTAGACATGATTTCGGCTCCTAAAAAATGGGAAGGCTGATGTTTATTCTGTCTAACAGAACATAATTCTGTACTACGGTACGATACAATGTCAAGAAATTTCTAGCAGGTGAGACTATGCCGTCTGACGGGGGAACTGATCGGAAAGCGGAGGGCGTTGCCGCGGTAGACCGCGCATTCGCCATCCTCAATGCATTTCGCGCGACCGATGTTTCACTGACATTGAATGAAATCGCCCAGCGCACGGGGATGTACAAGAGTACGATCCTCAGGCTCATTGCAAGCCTTGCGAATGCGCATTGCATCGTCCGCCTGGATGACGGCTCCTACCAACTCGGCTCCATGCTCCTGCACTGGGGTGGCATATATCAGGCTGCGCTTCGCCTCGATGACCATGTTCCGCCGATGCTGAGGCGCCTGGTCCTCGAGACCGAGGAGGGTGCATCGTTCTTCACTCGTGAGGGCAACCTGCGCGTGTGCCTGTTCCGGGTCGATTCTCCGCGATCCGTACGTGATCACATCCGCACCGGAGATTTGCTGCCTCTGGATCGCGGGGCCGCGGGGCGCGTATTGCAGAACTTCGATCGCACGCTGGTGTCGCCCGACGAGTTTCCGAGCCAGCCGTATGTTTTCACCGTCGGTGAACGGGAGCCCGACATTGCAGCCATAGCGGCGCCCGTGTTTGGGCCGCAACGTAGCCTGCGGGGGGCGTTGGCCATTTCGGGTCCTGCGGCACGGTTTTCGGAGGACCGCCTACCTATCATGCGGCGCGCGTTGTTGAAGGCCGCGTCGGACCTGACGCGCAGGTTGGGCGGCGACTCGACGATATTCGAGCGCTGGGAACGGCAAGCGGGGGAATAAGCGCAGAGGCCGTAGCTTCCGCGCCTGCCCCCGTTATCCTGTGCGTTTCGGTCAGGACGTGCGCGCGACCCGCATGGCGGGGTGGACGACGTCACCCTTGTCGAGAATCTGTTCCCCATCAAGCCACAGGCTGCAATGGCGCATCGGGAGATCGAGGTGGCACGCAGTGTCGTTGGTACCACCGACTTCCAGGTTGGGGCCGAGCGAGAACAGTACGTTTCCATAGAACGACAGCGCGTTCATGACGTGCTCGCGGGGCAGTTCCCGCGTCGCGGCGAATTGGTACCACCGGGCCTTTTCATTCAATCCCCAGCCGATGTGTGATACCGCATAGGCCCTGGGATCGTTGAAGCTGTCGGCGTAGCTCTTGAGCAGTTGCGCATCGACGCCGGGGCCGGAGATGTCCACCACATAGCCCTTTTCGATTCGCATCGTCACGGGGGACTCGACGTACCGCTTGAAAGCGCAAAGGATGTCCCCGGGCTGCAGCACCACGACACCATTCACACCGCTGTCGTTGCCTTGGGTGAAGGCAAATCCCGAGGGGAAGTGATCCCACCGTCCCGGCTCGTAGGTGTATCCGTACTCCGAGATCACCGGGTACTGGCCCAGTTCGTACGTCACATCCGTGCCGGCTTCCGATGTGAAGCGCAGCTCGCGCGCCTTCTCCATCATGCTCTTGGCATACTCGACGCGTCGCCGCAGGTCTTCGGTCGGGAACATCTGCTTGAGGATGTGGAACGGTTCCATCACGCGCAGGATGCGGACACCTGCCGCCTGGATTTCCGCCTGTTCGCGCGAGAACAGGAGCCCCACCATGTCAATGACCATGTCGGCCGACTTCAGCGTGGTCATGGCAAGCTCGTTGCCAACGAGGGGGTGCCTGCCCTGTACTCCTACTGCATTGCGCTGGCCGCGGCGCACATTCAGGTTGAAGGTCGAGGCGCCCAGGGCTGACGCCGCTGCCATGAATGCATGAGCATGTTCCTGCCATTCGTCGTCCGCGGTGAGGACAACTACTTTCTCACCAGGCTTGACACGGCACAGCTTCAGCTCTTCCGTGAACAGATCAAGTACTTCCGCTTCGAGTTTCAACAAAGTCTCCTTGCGAATTTGAGCGATGGCGATTCAACATGTCGACCAGGGCCGAGTAGAAGGCTTCGAAATTTTCCGCCTGCATCTGATGCCCGGCCTCCGGCAAGCGAAATGACCAAAGGTGCCTGCATCGCCGGTGCATTTCCTCCAGGTCGGCTTCATCGACGACGCCGCCCTCACCGGCACAGATGAGGGAGATGGGTTCCGATGCTCGTTCCAGGTCCGCGAACATGTCCTGGCCATGGAAGTCGTCGTACGTGACATGGACGGCACGTTCATCGCAGGTGGGCAGCCATTCCGCACGCAGTCGCTGCAGGTCGGCAGGCCATGGGCGACCGCTGGATAGCAACGACTCCAGGGGCTCCCCTCTTTGAGCGACCTGCAGCATTTTCAGCGTGCGGGCCTTGGGTATCGGGTAGGGCCGTCGGCCTGGGCCGCTTGTGGGCGGATCCAGCAGGACGAGTCCTTCGAACACCCCGGGAGAGGTCGCCGCGGCGCGCAGTGCGATGCGTGCGCCCATGGAATGGCCGATCACGATCGTCGGTTTGCCTGTGACGGTACTGACGAATTCCGTGAGGTCCGCGGCGCACGCGTCGACCCCATAGTCCAGGTGCGGTCCAGACTCGGAAAGCCCCCGGCCTCGCACATCGAGGATGTAGCAGTCATGGGCCTGGGACAACCGGCTTCCAACGTGATGCCACAGCATGGCAGGGCTGACGATGCCCGGTACGATGACGACCCGAGGGCCTGGTCCGGGAAAATGCAAATAGTGTTGCCTGATGCCGTTGATGCGGGCATGTGCTCCAGTCGCCATATGTGCGGTCCGGTTATCCCTTCCCTCACCATCCGCGACAGGAACGAACACAGGTCTGGAAGGGCGTGTTCGTCGTGCCGGAGAGGGAAATCATTAGGAATTCTTAAATTAGAACGTCATTCTATCAAGCAGAACGTCTGTGTCAATGGGAAAAGGCTGCAGCAGGATGAACGCCGCAGCCTTTCGTGCACGGTACAGCCGGATCCTTCATGTCCTGATCCGGCTGTGAGGGCCGGGAGAGCGCGTTTACGACCGGTAGTCCGCGTTGATGCTCACGTATTCGTGCGAGAAGTCGCAGGTGTACACCGTTTCGGCCACGTTGCCGCGGCCCAGCGAGATCCGCACCCCGATTTCGGCCTGCTTCATCACGCGCTGGCCGTCCTCTTCCTGGTAGTCAGGGTTGCGGCCTCCGTTCTTCGCCACCCATACGTCATCCAGCCACAGGTTCACCTGCCCGACGTCGAGGTCCTCGATGCCGGCGTAGCCGATGGCGGCCAGGATGCGGCCCAGGTTGGGGTCGGATGCATAGAAGGCTGTCTTGACCAACGGCGAGTGCGCGACGGAATAGGCAACCTTGAGGGCCTCCTCCTGCGTGCCGGCATCCTCCACCCGGATGGTAATGAACTTGGTCGCGCCTTCGGCGTCGCGCACGATCAGCTGTGCGAGTTGGGTGGCCGCGGCCTTGAGCGTGGCCAGGAGCTCCGGATAGAGCGGGTCCGTTTCCGATTCGACGCGCAGCCCGGCGCGGCCCGTCGCCACGAGCATGAAGGAGTCGTTGGTCGAGGTGTCGCCATCCACCGTGATGCGGTTGAACGAGACGTCCGCGATCTGGCCCACCATGCGCTGGAGCAGCGCGCCGTCGATGGCGGCGTCGGTTGCCAGGAAGCCCAGCATGGTGGCCATGTTGGGCCGGATCATGCCCGCGCCCTTGCTGATGCCGGTGATGGTGATCTGGTGTCCGCCTATCGTGGCCTTGGTCGATACGATCTTGGGCAACGTGTCGGTGGTCATGATGCCGTACGCGGCTTCGGTCCAGTTGCCCGGGGCGAGCGCCTGCACGGCCGCGGGCAGGCCGGCTTCGATGCGGTCCACCGGCAGCGGCTCCAGGATGACGCCGGTCGAGAACGGCAGGACTTGGCGCGGATCGACCTGCAGCAGGCGCGCGAGCGCCTCGCATGTGGCGCGCGCCGCGGCGAGCCCGGGTTCGCCCGTGCCGGCGTTGGCGTTGCCTGTGTTGACGACCATGGCGCGGATCGGAAGGCCTTGCGCGAGATGCGCTTCGCACACTTGCACGGGGGCGGCGCGGAAACGGTTGCGCGTGAAGACGCCGGCCACCTGGGTGCCTTCGGCCAGGCGGAAGACCGTCAGGTCGCGTCGGCCGGCCTTGCGGATGCCGGCCTCGGTGACGCCGATTTCGACGCCGTCCACGGGAAAGACCTGATCGGGAGCGGGAATGGGAAGATTGACGGCCATGGGTGTCCTCGCGGATCGAAGGTAGGGGGCGCCGGCTGGGAGATGCCGTGCCGGCGCGTTAGCGTTTGAGTTCGGCGAAAGCCTCGCCGGCGATGGCGATGGTGCGCTCGATCACGTCGTCGTCGTGCGCGATCGAAACGAAGCCTGCCTCGAACGCCGACGGCGCGAAGTTGACGCCGCGCGCCAGCGCCGCGTGGAAGAACTGGTTGAACGCCTGGGTGTCGGAAGTCGATACTTCGGCCAGCGAGGTCGGCACGCTGTCGCGGAAATACAGGCCGAACATCCCGCCCACGTGGTCGGCGGTGAACGGCACGCCGGCGCGCGCGGCGGCGTTGCGCAGCCCTTCGACCAGCTTGCGCGTTTGCGCTTCCAGCCGTTCATAAAAGCCGGGTTCGTCCAGCAGGCGCAGCGTCGCGATGCCGGCTGCGACCGCCACCGGGTTGCCGGACAGCGTGCCGGCTTGGTAGACGGGCCCCAGCGGCGCGATGTGCGCCATGATGTCGCGCCGGCCGCCGAATGCGCCAATGGGCATGCCGCCGCCTATGACCTTGGCGAGCGTCGTCAGGTCCGGCACGATGCCCGTGCGGCCCTGCACGCCCTGGGGCCCCACGCGGAAACCGGTCATGACCTCGTCGAAGATGAGCACGGCGCCGTAGCGCGTGCATTGGTCGCGCAGCGTCTGCAGGAAACCCGGCACCGGCTGCACGAGGTTCATGTTCCCCGCCACCGGCTCGACGATCACGCAGGCGATCTCGTCGCCATATTGCTTGAAGGCGGCCTCCACGCCCGCGATGTCGTTGTAGTCCAGCACCAGCGTGTGGGCGGCGAATTCGGGCGGCACGCCCGCGGAAGTCGGATTGCCGAAGGTCAGCAGCCCCGAGCCCGCCTTCACCAACAGGCTGTCGGCATGGCCATGGTAACAGCCTTCGAACTTGACGATCTTGGCGCGGCCGGTAAAGCCGCGCGCCAGGCGGATCGCGCTCATGGTGGCTTCGGTGCCCGAGCTCACCAGCCGCACCTGCTCGATGGAGGGGAGCCGCTGCGCCAGCATTTCGGCCAGCTCGACCTCAGCCTCCGTCGGGGCGCCGAAGGACAGCCCGTCGGCTGCCGCCGCCTGCACGGCCCGGATCACGTCCGGGTGGGCATGGCCCAGGATGGCCGGACCCCACGAGCCGACGTAGTCGATGTATTGCGTGCCTTCGGCGTCCCAGATGTACGGGCCCGCGCCGCGCCGGATGAAAGGCGGCGTGCCGCCCACGGAACGGAAAGCGCGTACCGGCGAGTTGACGCCGCCCGGAATGGTCCGGCAGGCGCGCTCGAAGAGTTCTGCATTGCGTGTCATGGTCATGCCTTGCTAGATGGGTTGGCGTCGTGGCCGTGGGGCCAGGCGCGTCCGAAGGCGCGTGCCGCGGCTTCGATGTCTTCCGCGCCGAACAGCGCGGTGATGACGGCCAGGGCGTCCGCCCCCGCGGCCACGGCTTGGCGGGCGTTGTCCGGCGTGATGCCGCCGATGGCCACGATGGCGGGCCGGGTCGGCTCCTCGGTTCGGGGCAGGCGCAGGGCCCGCGCCTGTTCCAGGCAGGAGAGGGGGGCACGCACGGCCGCAGGCTTGGTGGGCGAGTCGAACACCGCGCCGAAGGCTACGTGGTCGGCGCCGGCTTCTAGCGCCGCGCGGGCGCGTTCGGGCTCGTTGTAGCAGGATGCGCCGATCAGCAGCGCGGGGCCGCCGGCCCGGCGGGCTTCGGCGATGTCGCCGTCGTCGCGGCCAAGATGGACCCCGTCGGCCCCGGCCTCCAGCGCCAGGCGCCAATCGTCGTTGATGATGAGCAGCACGCCGAGCCTGTCGCACGCCGCCCGCAGCGCGCGCGCCTGTTCCAGGCGCTTGGTGCGGCCGGCATGTTTGCGGCGCAGCTGCACGGCCCGCATGCCGCCGCGCGCGGCAGCCTGCACCGCGGCCACCAGCCGGTCGGTGTCATCCCATTCGGGGGTGATGCCATACAGTCCGCGCATGGGGCTGGCGAGCGCGGGAGCAGCGTCGGGGGCAGGCGTCATGTCTCGTCCTTCGCCGGGGAGCTCCTGGCGGGGCAGTGGGTGGCGGTGGCCGAGCTGTTGCCTTGGCGAGCCCAGAAGAAGCGGTCGGGCAGCTGGCGGCCCATGCCGGGCTGGAATCCCGCGGCCAAGGCGCGCCAAACGTATTCCTGAGCCTCCGGAACGGCGTCGCGCACTTCCATGCCGTTGGCAAGCAACGCCGCCAGCGCCGCCGATAGCGTGGAGCCCGCACCGCGGAAGCTGCCGGGCAGGCGCGGCCAGCGATACTCGGCCGTAGGCTGCTCCGCCGAGTCGCCGCTCCCGCGCAGGGTGTTGACGACCACCGTTCCCGGCTGGTGCAGGCCGGTAGCGAGCACCCACGCCGCACCACGGCGCATCAGCGCCTGGGCCGGGTCTTCGCCGTCGGCCTCGAGCAGGCCGTCGGACGCGACTTGCGCCAGGCGCAAGCTGTCCGCCACCACGATCGTGGCCTGCGGCACGAGCAGCTCGATCGTGGCCGCCATCACTTCTTCGGCTGAATCTTCGGTCTCCGCGTCATCCGCGTCGAGCGGGTCGGCACCCAGGTGGAGGACCACGGGCACGGCCGAGTAGTCGGCCAGGATCTCGGCCACGGCCGCCACGCCCTCGGCAGAGAACAGCCCGCCCACCTTGAATGCGCGCACGGGCATGTCTTCCAGGAGGCTGCGCGCCTGGTCATCGATCCATTCCGGCCCGAGGGCTTCGGCATCTTCCAGGCTGACCGAGTCCTGCACGGTGAAACCGGTCAGCACGGTCAGCGTATGGCAGCCCATGCTGGCGCAGGTAATCAAATCCGCCTGGATGCCTCCACCTCCGCTGGGATCGGAAGGGGCGAACGTCAGGACGAGGGGTGGCGTGGGCGCTGGCAACGAAAAAAATCCCGGAAAGCGGGCCCGCCGGCATAGGATCAGGCGCGGCCCACGGTGTTTCGGTAAGATGCGAGATTCTAATAGATGCCTGTTAGTTCCCGGTTGCGGGAACGGGCCCAGTAATAATTAATTGAAAACAATGCGTACCTGGATGTGTCTGATTTGCGGCTGGATCTATGATGAAGCCGCGGGGTTGCCGGAGGAGGGCATTCCGCCCGGCACCAAGTGGGAAGACGTGCCGCCGAATTGGGTGTGTCCCGAGTGCGGGGCACGCAAGGAAGATTTTGAGATGGTCGAGATCTGACCTCGTTCCGTGACGATTACAATCCGGCTATGAGCGAACGCGCCAATTTCGATCTCACGAATCAGTTCCTGATCGCCATGCCCGGCATGGCGGATCCGAATTTTGCCGGCGCCGTCATCTACGTTTGCGAACATACGCCCAAAGGCGCGCTCGGCCTGGTGATCAACCGGCCCACCGACCTCACTTTGGCGGCCCTGTTCGAGCGCATCGAGCTGCCCCTGAACGATCCCGAGCGGGCGGGCGCGCCGGTCTACTTCGGCGGCCCGGTACAGACCGACCGCGGCTTCGTGCTCCATGCGCCCGTGGGCCAATACACCTCGTCCATCAAGGTGGGTGACCTCGCCCTGACGACGTCCCGCGACGTGCTCCAGGCCGTGGCAGAAGGGCAGGGGCCGGGGCAGATGCTGGTCACGCTCGGATACGCGGGCTGGGGGGCGGGGCAGCTGGAGGACGAGCTGGCCGAGAACGCCTGGCTCAGCGTGTCCGCCACGCCCGAGATCATTTTCAACGTTCCGCCCCGCGAGCGTTTCGACGCCGCCCTGGCGCTGCTGGGCATCGACCCGATCATGCTGGCAGGCGAAGCCGGCCATGCCTGACGAGACGCTGCTCGCATTCGATTACGGGACCCAGTTCATCGGCGTTGCCGTCGGCAATACCCTGACGCGGCACGCCCGTCCGCTCGAAGTCTTCGCCAATACCACGCGCGAGGCCCGCTTCGCCCGCGTCGAGCAATTGTTGCAGGAGTGGCAGCCCGCGCGGCTGGTCGTCGGGCTGGCCCTGGACGCCGATGGCGGCGAACAGCCCATGACGGCGTTGTGCCGCCGGTTCGCGAACCAGCTGCACGGACGCTACGGCTTGCCGGTCGAGCTGGTGGACGAGCGCGGCACCAGCCTCGCCGCCCAGGCCGAAATGGGCGCCGCCGGGCGCGGCCTGCGGGTCGACGCCGTGGCCGCCGCCATCATCCTGCAAAGCTATTTCGATGCCAGTCCGCCCGTCATGTCGCGCCCGCCGCCGGGGTGCCCTGGCTGACGACTGCTTTCTTTTTCCGGAACTGCCATGACTCCAACTCCTCCTTCCCTCGACGCCGAGGCGCTATATGTGCGGCTGCGCGAGGCCGTGCGGGACCTGATGGCCACGCTGCCCGCCGGGCGCACGCACCTGGTGGGCATCCATTCGGGCGGCTCGTGGATCGCCGAGCGCCTGCACCGGGACCTCGGGTTGCCCGAGGCGCCGGGCAAGCTCGACATCAGCTTTTACCGCGACGATTTCGCGCGCATCGGGCTGCATCCCCAGGTCAAGCCGTCGGCCATCACATTCGACGTGGACGACAAGCACCTGGTCCTGATCGACGACGTGCTCTACACCGGGCGCACCATACGCGCCGCGATGAACGAGCTGTTCGACTACGGCCGCCCGGCCTCGATCAAGCTCGCCGTGCTGGTGGACCGCGGCGGCCGCGAGCTGCCGGTCGCCGCCGATTTTGCCGCCGCCACCATTGAGCTGCCGCCCGGCCGCAATCTCGTACTATCGCGCAACGGCGAGTCTTTCAAGATCGATTTCGAAACCCTGCCGCCCCAGGAGCCGCAACATGCGTAACCCGCAGCTCAACAGCAACGGCGAGCTTACCCACCTGTTGACCGTGGAGGGATTGCCCCGGGACATCCTGACCCACATCCTCGACACCGCGGAATCCTTCGTGCCGCTGGCCGACCGCGAGATCAAGAAAGTACCGCTGCTGCGCGGCAAGAGCGTGTTCAACCTGTTCTTCGAGAACTCCACGCGCACCCGGACCACCTTCGAAATCGCCGCCAAGCGCCTGTCGGCCGACGTCTACAACCTGAACATCAGCGCCTCGTCGGCCAGCAAGGGCGAATCGCTGCTCGACACCATCAACAACCTATCGGCCATGCAGGCCGATCTTTTCGTGGTGCGCCACGCCTCCAGCGGCGCACCGCACCTGATCGCCCGCCACGTCGCGCCCCACGTGCACGTCATCAACGCTGGCGACGGCCGTCACGCGCACCCCACGCAGGGGCTGCTCGACATGTATACCATCCGTCACTACAAGAAGGACTTCTCCCAGCTCACGGTGGCGATCGTCGGCGACATCCTCCACTCGCGCGTGGCGCGGTCGGACATCCATGCGCTGACCACGCTGGGCGTGCCGGAAGTGCGCGCCATCGGCCCGCTGACGCTGCTCCCCTCGGGGCTGGAGCAGATGGGCGTGCGCGTGTTCACCAACATGGCCGAGGGGCTCAAGGGCGTGGACGTGATCATCATGCTCCGCCTCCAGAATGAACGCATGCGCGGCGCGCTGCTGCCCTCGGCGCAGGAGTATTTCAAGCACTACGGCTTGACGCAGGAGAAGCTCGCGCTGGCCAAGCCCGACGCGATCGTCATGCATCCGGGCCCCATGAACCGGGGCGTAGAAATCGACTCGTCGGTGGCTGACGGCAAGCAGGCCGTCATCCTGAACCAGGTGACTTTCGGTATCGCGGTCCGGATGGCCGTCATGAGCATCGTCGCTGGAGCCTGATCCCCATGAAGATTTGCATACAGGGCGGCCGCCTGATCGATCCGGCCAACGGCATTGACGCCGTCAACGACATCTACATCGCTGCCGGGCGCGTGGTCGGCATCGGGCAGGCGCCGGAGGGGTTCTCCCCCAACCGGGTCATCGACGCGCGGGGCCTGGCCGTATTGCCGGGGCTGGTAGACCTCTCGGCGAGGTTGCGCGAACCGGGCTTCGAGCATCGCGCCACGCTCGAATCGGAAATGCAGGCCGCGCTCGCCGGCGGTGTCACCAGCCTGGTGCTGCCGCCCGACACCGATCCCGTGCTGGACGAACCGGGGCTCGTCGAGATGCTCAAGCATCGCGCCCGCCAGCTCAATCAGTCCCATGTCTATCCCCTGGGGGCGATGACCGTGGGCCTGAAGGGTGAAGTCATCACCGAAATGGCCGAATTGACCGAAGCGGGCTGCGTGGCCTTTTCCCAGGCCGACGTGCCCGTGACCGACACCAGCGTACTGCTGCGCGCCATGCAATACGCGCGCACCTTCGACTATGCGCTGTGGCTGCGTCCGGAAGACCCGTGGTTGTCGCGGGAAGGCGTGGCGGCGAGCGGTGCCATGGCGTCTCGGCTGGGGCTGGCCGGCATACCGGAGCAGGCCGAGACCATCGCCCTGCACACTTTGTTCGAACTGCAACGCGTCACCGGCGTGCGCCTGCACTTGTGCCGCATCTCCAGCGCGGCCGGCCTCGAGCTGGTCCGGCGCGCCCGCGCCGAAGGGCTGCCTGTCACCTGCGACGTCGGCGCCCACCACGTGCATCTGACGGACGTGGACATCGGCTACTTCGACGCGCACTGCCGCTTCTCGCCGCCGCTGCGCGGCCAACGGGACCGGGACGCCATCCGCGCCGCGCTCGCCGACGGCACGATCGATGCCATTTGCTCGGACCACACGCCCGTGGACGAAGACGACAAGCTGCTGCCTTTCGGTGAGGCCGAGCCCGGGGCCTCGGGCCTGGAATTGCTTTTGTCCCTGGCGCTGAAGTGGGCCCGCGACACCCAACAACCGGTTAGCAAGGCCGTCGCCCGCGTCACGAGCGAACCCGCCCGCGTGTTGGGCAACAAGGTGCTCGCTTCGTGCGGACAGCTCGGCGTGGGCGCGCTCGCGGACCTCTGCATCGTCGATCTCGACGCACACTGGACGGTGAGCGAACAGAGCCTGGTCAGTCAAGGCAAGCACACGCCCTTCCTGGGCATGGAGCTGCCCGGCAAAGTGCGCGCGACCATGGTGGCCGGCCACGTCGCGTACGAGGCGGCCGCCTGACCGTGCGCAGCGTGGTGCGGTGGTGCGCCCACCTGCTGCGGTTTGCCGTGCGCTTTGCGCTCGTGACCGCTTGGGTGGGCTTCGGGCTCCTCGTGCTGGCCACGGTGTTCCGGCTGGTAGACGTGCCCACGCGCGATCGGATCAACAACTGGTGGTCGCGTTGGCTGCTGCGTTGGTGCGGCGTGCGGGTGCATGTGAGCGGCCGGCCTCCGCTGGAGGGCCCGGCACTCTTGATCGCCAACCATATCTCGTGGCTGGACATCTATGCGCTCAGCAGCGTGCGATGCACCATCTTCGTGGGCAAGCGCGAGCTGCGTGATTGGCCCGTGCTGGGGTGGTTGATCGCCGGCGTGGGCACCGTATTCATCGAGCGCGGCAGCCGGCGTGCCGTCCATCGCGTGGCCGAGGCCATGCGCGAGCGCTTCCAGCGCGGCCAGCTCATCGGCCTCTTCCCCGAAGGCACCACGTCCGACGGACGCGACGTGCTGCCTTTCCATGCCGGCCTATTCGAACCCGCACGCCGGGCCGGCGTGCCCATCCAACCCGTGGCCCTGCGCTATCTACAGCATGGGCGGCCCAGCACGCTGCCCGCCTATATCGGCGATGAAACCCTGCTTGGCAATGCCTGGCGCGTGCTGGGCACGACGGGTATTTCGGTGCAGGTGATCTACCTGCCGGTCGTGGTTCCCGAAGCCGGCGATGAGGATCACCGGCACGCCATGGCCGCGCGCGTGCGCGAAGCGATCCGGCGCGAGGTGTGCGGCGGGGGCTGAGCGCCCTGCGCCGATGCCTTCCACCTAGGGCCGTCCGCGCAAGGGGCCGGTTGGCCTCACTTCCCGGGAATCGCAGGAGAGGCGCCCGCGCGTTCGCGTCGCGTCCGTCCGGCGCCGCGCTTGGACGGAGCCGGTTGGGCGAACAGGCGGCGCACCAGCGCCCGCACCCATTGCAGGGATGGGTCGCGCGCCGTGTTGGCGTGCCAGATCAACCGCACGTCGTAGTAGGGCGGATCGGGCAGGGTCCAGACCTTGAAGCCGTAGCGGTCCTTCGCGTTGCGGGCATACGTGGTGGGGACGATGGCCAGCATGCGCGAGTTCATGACGATCTCGGGCAAGGCGCCGTAATGCAGTGCGCGCACGACGATGCGGTGATCGAGCTTCAGGCGCGCCAACATGTCGCGCACGCTGTCGTGGAAGGTCGCGGTGGGTGCCGCCACGGCAAGCGAGGCGGAGGCCAGCTCGCTGGGCGTGAGGGTCTTGCCCTGGTGGCCCGCGGAAGGCAGCCAGTCGGGGGCGCTGATGGCCACGTAGGGTTCGTGGAACAGCACGTCGGCCTGGATGCCGCGCCGCTTGGGATGAAGAATGCCAATGGAGAAATCGATTTCGCGGGCCTCCAGTGCAGCGGCCACGTCGGAGGCCAGGACCGAGACGTTGGTCAGCCGGGCGTGCGGCGCTTCGACGTGCAAGGCGGCGGCGAGCGTGGGCAGGAAGGTCATCTCTCCCAAGTCCGACAGCGACACGCGCCATTCGACATGGCTGTGCATGGGGTCGAATGCTTCCCGGCCGCTCACGAGCGCTTCCAAGGACCGCAGTTCGTTGGCGACCGCGGGCGCGACGTGTTCACAGACGCTGGTGGGAATGAGGCCGTGCGGCGTGCGCAGGAAGAGTTCGTCTTCGAAAAAATAGCGCAGGCGCGCGAGGGCGTTGCTCGTGGCCGGCTGCGAAAGCGCCAGCATCTTGCCCGCGGCGGTGACGGACCGGGTCTGGTAGATGGCGACGAGGACGCGGAGCAGGTTGAGGTCCAGCTGGCGGAAGTTCATGGGAGTTCCCGGTGGGTGTCTGCCTGCCGCCGACGGCTTGCCACAACGGCGCGAAGGCAAAGGCCGGTGGGTCATGGATTCCCTGTATGGGGACTCTCCAAGACATTCACCAAACCAATGTCGAATATACGAAAAAACCATTGGCCCGGGGCGCCCTTCGTGGAAAAGAATAGAGCCGAAGCACGCCACAGAGGAGATGGGAGCGATGGCGGAGCGCTCGTTCGCAAACGAAGTCGGCAAGCTCAGGCTGGGCGAGGGCGACGAATTCCGGGGGGAAGGCATACTCGCCGTCACCAAGGCGCTGCTTCAATCCGGCGTTGCCTACGTCGCAGGCTACCAGGGTGCCCCGATCTCGCACCTCATGGACGTGCTCGCCGACGCGCACGACATCCTCGAAGAACTGGGCGTGCATTTCGAGCATAGCGCTTCCGAGGCAACCGCGGCCGCGACGCTTGCGGCATCGGTGAACTATCCGCTGCGCGGCGCCGTCACCTTCAAGTCCACCGTCGGGACCAACGTCGCATCCGACGCCCTGGCTAACCTCGCCTCCGGCGGCGTGACGGGCGGTGCGCTCCTGATCGTGGGAGAAGACTATGGCGAGGGCTCGAGCATCATGCAGGAGCGCTCGCACGCCTTCGCGATGAAATCGCAAGTCTGGCTGCTCGATCCCCGGCCCAACCTGGAAAGCATGGTGCGCGCGGTCGAACACGGCTTCGCGCTGTCCGAGGCCAGCAACACGCCGGTGATGCTGGAGTTGCGCATACGGGCCTGCCACGTGCACGGCCGCTTCAAGACGCGGGCCAACAAGCGGCCGGCCTTCACGCTCAAGGACGCGATCGAGCATCCGGTCCGGGACGTCGAGCGCATTGTCCTGCCGCCCGCATCGTACCTGCACGAGCAAGAAAAAATCGCCAAGCGCTGGCCGGCTGCAGTGCACTACATCACCGAGCACGGCCTCAACGAGTTCTTCTCGGCCGACCGGCGCGACATCGGCATCGTCATGCAGGGTGGCATGTACAACGGCGTGCTGCGCGCGCTGGAACTGCTGGGGCTGGCCGATCCCTTCGGCCGCTCGCAAATCCCGCTCTACGTGCTGAACGTGACCTATCCCTTGGTGGACGAAGAGTTCGTGCGGTTCTGCGCGGGCAAGCGCAGCATCCTGGTAGTGGAGGAAGGGCAGCCCGACTACATCGAGCAGGCCGTCCACGCCATCTTGCGCCGCGCCGACCTGGACACGCGCGTGCATGGGAAGGACGTGCTGCCCATGGCGGGCGAGTACACCGGCGGCGTGCTGCTCAAGGGCCTGGCAGAGTACGTGCGTCGCTATGAACCGGTGCTGCTCGAGGGGCGGCCGTTGCCGCGCGCCGCCCGGCCTGCCTCGCCGAAGCGCATGGCCGACAACCCCAAGGCTTTCGCGATAGAGCGCGCGGCCGGACAAGTGCACGGACGCCCGCCCTCATTCTGTACGGGTTGCCCGGAACGGCCGATTTTTACGGCCATCAAGCTGGTCGAGCGCGAGCTCGGGGCCCACCACATCAGCTGCGACATCGGCTGCCATCTGTTCTCGGTCCTGCCTCCCTTCAACTTGGGTGCGACCACCATGGGCTACGGCCTCGGGTGGGCGGGTGCCGCGGCGCTGAACACGCGCGAGACGAACCGGCGCACGATTTCCATCATGGGCGACGGTGGCTTCTGGCACAACGGCTTGACCAGCGGCGTGGGCAACGCTGTCTTCAACCGGGCCGATAGCGTGCTGCTCGTCGTGGACAACGGGTATTCGGCGGCGACAGGCGGCCAAGACCTTCCTTCGTCCCAGGCGCAGAACCCGCTGCGCAGCACCCGTCATCCGATCGAGCGTGCCGTGCGCGGCGTCGGGGTGAAGTGGGTGCAGACGGTAACGCGCACCTATGACGTGGCCCGCATGCGTGACGTATTGCGCAAGGCGCTGACCACGCCCGAGAAGGGGCCGAAGGTCATCGTGGCGCAGAGCGAATGCATGCTCAACAAGCAGCGCCGCGTCCGGCCGTTGATGCGCAAGATGGCAGAGGCCGGCAAACGCGTGGTACGCGAGCGCTTCGGCGTCGATCCCGACACCTGTACCGGCGATCACTCTTGTATCCGGCTCTCGGGCTGTCCGTCGCTGACGATCCGCGACCACCCCGACCCGCTGCGCACGGATCCGGTTGCCGCCGTGGTGGACAGCTGCGTCGGCTGCGGCTTGTGCGGGGAGGTTGCGCATGCCGCGGTGCTGTGCCCCTCTTTCTACCGCGCGCGCATCATCCACAATCCGAACGCCTGGGACCGTCTCCGGGCCCGGCTCGGGAAGCTCGTCATTGGCGCCCTGCAGCGCCGCATCGAGCGTCGCCTGGCGGGGTTGGCGGCATGAGCGCCCACGACGCACAGGCCCAGGCGGCCATGGCCGCCGCGCAACGAGGCACGACGCCGCGCGCCATCACCATCGCCATCCTCGCGATGGGCGGCGAGGGCGGCGGCGTGCTGGCGGACTGGCTGGTCGACCTGGCCGAGCACAATGGCTACCTGGCACAGGCTACATCCGTCCCGGGCGTGGCGCAGCGCACGGGAGCCACCGTGTACTACGTGGAGCTGTTCCGGCAGGCCGACGTGCCGCCGGGCGAGGCGCCGGTGCTTGCGCTCGGCCCCGTGCCGGGCGAGGTGGACGTGGTCATTGCCTCGGAGTTGATGGAGGCTGCGCGTGCCCTGCAGCGCGGGCTGGTGACGGAAGACCGCACGCTGCTGGTCGCTTCCACCCATAGGGTGTATTCCATGGCGGAGCGCACGGCCATGGGCGACGCGCGGGTCGATTCCGCGACCTTGCTCGAAGGCTGCCGCGCCGCGGCTCGCCGCTTCGTGGCCGCCGATTTTGGCCGCGTGGCCGAGGAGGCGGGCAGCCCCATCAGCCCAGCCTTGTTCGGCGCCTTGGCGGCGACGGGGGTCCTGCCTTTCACGCGCGGGCAGTTTGAAGACGCGATCCGGCGGGGGGGCATTGGGGTGGCGGCCAGCTTGCGCGCCTTCGCTGCGGGGTTCGAGTCCGCGCAGCCGGCGGGGGCGGAGGGCGAGCTTGAGGAACGGACCGTGCATCGCGCTGGCGCCGGCCCGGCGCCGGTAGCAGCGCCGGCGACCGCCGCGCAGCGCTCGGCCTTCCCGGAGCGCGTCGGCCCGCGACTGGCTGCGCTGCACGAACGCATGGTGCGCGATTTTCCCGAGGTTTGCCATGGCGTGCTGCGCGCCGGCCTGCTGCGCACCGCGGATTACCAGGACGTCGCTTACGCCGCCGAGTACCTCGATCGCCTCGAGTCCGTGCGCGATGCGCTTGCCGACCGGAGCGCGGCCAGCCTGGACGTGCTGTCGGAGACGGCCCGCCACCTCGCCCTGTGGATGACCTACGAAGACGTCGCGCGCGTGGCCGACCTGAAGATCCGCGGCACGCGGTTCGAGCGCGTCGCGGCGGAAGTCCGGTTTGCTCCCGCGCAGCAACTGGAAATCGAGGAATTCATGCATCCGCGTGTGGAGGAGCTGGCCGATGCCATGCCGGCTGCATTCGGCCGGTGGATGCTGCGCAGTCCTTGGGCGCGCAAGGTGGTGGGCCGGTTCACCCGGCGCGGCAAGGTGGTGCGCACCAGTTCCGTTGGGGGATACTTGCTGCTGTACTTGGTTGCTGCATCGCGGGCGTGGCGCCGCCGCTCGCTGCGCTACCAGGTAGAGACCGGGCGCATGAGGAAGTGGCTGCAAGCCATTTCCGCATTGGCTGCGAGCCGCCCCGCGCTCGCGAGGGAGGTCGCGCGTTCGCAGCGCCTCATCAAAGGGTACGGCGATACGCATGCGCGGGGGTGGGGCAATTTCCGGCGCATCATGGACGTGCTGCCGGCATTGGAAGCACGCGCGGATGGCCACCAGCAGCTGCAAGCGCTCGTCGATGCCGCGCTCGCGGATGAAAGCGGGCAGAAGCTAGAGCAGATGTTGGCGGCCGTCCAGCCTTAACCGCAGAGGAGATAGTCATGAAAATCCCTGGCTGCAAGCTCATCGCCACACTCATGCTGTGCGCTGCGGCGGTCGGCCGCGCCGACGCCCAAGAGCGTACCCTGCGCCTGGTCTCGGCCTTTCCGGAGAACGGCATCTACGTCCAGCACCTGCAGGCTTGGATCAAGCAATTCAACGCGCAAGGCAAGGGCATCCTGCAGATCAACTTCCTGGGCGGCCCCAAGACCATGCCCCCGTTCGAAGTCGGCAATGCCGTCAAGAGCGGCGTGGTAGACATGGCCCTCAACACCGGTGCCTTCTATACCAATGTCCTGCCGGAGGCGGATTTCCTCAAGCTCGGCGAAGTCCCCATCGCCGAGCAGCGCAAGAACGGCGCCTTCGCGGCCATCAACCAGGTCTGGAACGAGAAGGCCAACATGCAATACCTTGCGCGCATGGTGGAGAACCAGCCGTTCCACCTCTACATCAACAAGAAGATCGACAAGCCGGACCTGACCGGCATGAAGATCCGCATCACGCCCGTCTACCGCGAGTTTTTCCAGGCACTCAGCGCCAACGTCATCACCACGCCCCCGGGCGAGGTGTATACGGCGCTCGAGCGAGGCGTGGTCGATGGCTACGGTTGGCCCATCGGCGGCATCTTCGACCTGAACTGGCACGAGAAAACGAAGTTTCGCGTCGACCCGGGTTTCTATGACGCTGAAGTCTCGCTCATCATGAACCTGCCCGCGTACAAGAAGCTCACGCCGCCCCAGCGGGACTACCTCGAGAAGCAACTGCTCGCCCTGGAGGCGAAGAACACCTTCTGGACGCGCTATGCCGAAGAAGAAACGGCGCGCCAGGCCAAGGCCGGCATCCAGGCCATCTCGTTCGACCCTGCAACCGCCAAGCGCTACCGGGACCAGGCCTATGAGATAGGCTGGGCGGTGGCGGCCAAACAGAGCCCAGAGATCGCCGCGCGATTCAAGTCCCTGTTGTCCAAAGAAGCCGCCGCAAAATGATCGAACGTCTGTCCAACGCCTACGGCAGGCTGTTGACGGGGCTTGCCATCGTCGGCTGCGTGGTGCTGTTCGCCATGATGCTGGTCATCGTGGCCGACGTCCTGTTGCGCAACATTGCGGTTCCCGGCCTCCCCCGCGGCCTGGCCTGGAGCAACGAGGTGTCGGAGGCCATGCTGTACCTGCTCACGCTGTGCATTGCCCCGTGGCTGTTGCGCCAGGGACAGCACATACGCGTGGACATCGTGCTGCAGGCCGTGCCGCGCCGGCTAGCCTGGGGCCTGGAATGGAGTGCCGATGTCCTTGGGCTTGCTTGCTGCGTCATCCTCGCCTGGTACAGCGCGCATTCGGCCTGGGATAGCTACGCCTCGGGCGCGCTCAGCATCAAGACGCTGGTGACGCCCGAATGGTGGCTGCTCGCGCCGTTGCCGGTAGCGTTCGCGCTGCTCGCCGTGGAAATGCTGTTCCGCATGCATAGGCTGCTGCACGCTGAAATGGGGCCGCGCCAAGAAGCGGTGAGCGCGTCATGAGCTGGCAAGTCGCCGCGTGGATCTTGTTGGGCGGCTCCACGGTGCTGCTGTTCATCGGCATGCCCGTGGCGCTGGCCTTCATCGCCATCAACATCGTGGGCGCCTGGCTCTACATGGGCGGGGAAATCGGCCTCATGCAGCTCGCCCGCAACAGCGTCAGCTCAGTGGCCGCCTTCGCCCTCACGCCCATTCCGCTATTCGTGCTCATGGGCGAGGTCTTGTTCCACACCGGCCTCGCGCTCAAGGTCATCGACGGCATCGAGCGGATCATCACGCGCGTCCCGGGGCGGCTGGCGGTCGTGGCCGTGGTCGCGGGCACCGTGTTCTCCGCCATTTCGGGATCCACCATTGCCACCACCGCCATGCTGGGCTCGCTGATGCTGCCCGTCATGCTCGAGCGGGGCTATCATCCGCGCATCGCCACCGGCCCCATCATGGCTATCGGCGCCGTGGACATGCTGATCCCGCCCTCCGCGTTGACGGTGCTGCTGGGTTCGCTGTCCGGCATCTCCATTTCCAAGTTGCTGGTCGGAGGCGTCATGCCGGGCGTCATCCTTTCCATCGCCTTCGTGCTGTGGATCGTCTTGCGCGTGCGCATCACGCCGTCCTGGGCACCGGCCGCCGACGTCGGCGAGCAGCGCCGCGGCTGGGAGCGCTGGCGCCTGTTCGTCGCCTACGTGCTGCCCACCCTGTCCATCTTCGGCGTGGTCGTGGGCGCCCTGGCCGCAGGCTGGGCCACGCCCACCGAATGCGCCGCGCTGGGCGCCTTCGCGACCATGGTGCTGGCCGCGCTCTACCGCCGACTCACGTGGGAGGCCATCGCCAAGTCGCTAAAGGGCGCGGCCGCGATCTCCGCCATGATCCTCTTCATCATCCTCGGGGCGACGACCTTCGCGCAAATCCTCTCCTTCTCCGGGGCGAGCAATGGGCTGGTGGAGACCATCACGGGCCAAGGCTGGTCGCCAGGCATGATCGTGCTGGGCATGATGCTAATGCTGATCTTCCTCGGCATCTTCGTGGACCAGATCAGCATGATGATGATCACCCTGCCTATCTTCATGCCCGTGGTCGGCATGCTCGCCATCGATCCTGTCTGGTTCGGCGTCATGTTCCTGATCTGCATGCAGCTCGGCCTGCTGTTGCCGCCCCATGGGCTGCTGCTGATGACCATGCGCGGCGTGGCGCCGCCCTCGGTGTCCATGGGGACCATCTTCGTTGCCGTGGTGCCCTACGTCGTGATGAGCCTGCTGCTATTGGGCGCCGTGTTCTTCCTGCCCGGGATCGCGACTTGGCTGCCGAAGTGGATCGGGTAAGGCTGGCCAGGAGCCACTTCCGGTTTGTTGGCGCGGCGGTGGTGTCTCCCGAGGTTCGTTGACGGCAGTTCCCGCCGAAATCATCGAGGGCCGAGGTTCGGCCCTCGCTGTCATTGCGCCCACAAATGGTTGGAATTTGCTCGACCCGGGTTCGCAAACGTATCTGCCCGATGAGGCGCTTGCGGCCGTCATGCGCCAGCGTGGCGTTCGATTGGGGCAAAATACGCGTTTTGTGTGTTCGTGCGGATCGGGTGTCTCTGCCTGCGTGGTGGCCTTGGCCTTGGAGAAGTTGGGCGAACCACGGGTGCAGGTGTACGACGGATCCTGGACGCAATGGGGAAGCGACCCATCCTTGCCCGTCGAAACCGGCGAGGCGGTTCCTGCGGGCGCAGCGTGAAGCGCCGGGAGGGCAGGCGGAGGCGGTCGTTTCCTCGAAACGAGAACAGTAGTGCAACAACGGAGGAAACATTGGTGACACGACAAGGCGCACTGGATCCGGCCTCGGGGCTGTATTTCACTGAACACGGCTCGGCGTCGCACCCCGCGATCGTGCTGACCCATTCCATCCTGGCGGATGGAAGAATGTGGGACAGGCAGGTCGCGTGGCTGGCGAAGGAATATCGGGTCATCAATGTCGACCTGCCGGGGCACGGGCAGTGTCCGCTCGTGCCCGGAGGTGTCTCGCTCGCAAGCCTGGCCGACGGCATCGTCAAATTGGCGGCGGCCCGCGGGCTAGAGAGCTTTCATTACGTCGGCGTTTCCCTGGGCGCCATGATCGGCTACGAGCTGGCCACGCGGTGCTCGACCTGGCTTGCGAGCATGGTGGCATGCGATGCGCCGCCTTTTGCGCCGGATAACTATCCCGCGCTATGGGAGGCACGGATCTCCCGCGCGCAACGCGATGGCACGGCTGCGCTCGTCGAGGAAACGCTGCAGCGCTGGTTTACGCCGCAGACCTTGGCGCGGCGGCCGGATTACGTCGAGGAGCTCAGCGAGACCATCGCCCAGACGTCTGCCGAAGGCTTCGAGCATTGCGCATTGGCCATCTCCCGCTTTGACTACCGGGATGCGCTGCGCGCCTGCACCGTGCGCACGACGCTGGTCGCCGGCGAGTCGGATGGAACCATTCCCGAGGCGCTGCAAGCCCTCGCGGCCCAGATGCCGAATGCGGTTTGGTGCGAGATTCCCGGCGCGGGCCATCTTCCCAACCTCGAGAACCCGGACGCGTTCGATGCCATGCTGAGGCGCCACCTGTCGTCGTGACAGGGCGCGCGTCATGCGTCCTGAGACTTGCGGATGGCGTCGGCCAAGTGCTTGAGCATGGCGCGGGTGGCCCGCGGCAGGCTGGTGCGCGACACGATGTAGGCGTTCAGCGGCAGGTGAGGCTCCCACTCCGTCACGATGCGCTTGAGCTTGCCCGTTTGCACGTAGTCGCGCCCGAGGATCTCCGGTATGAGTCCAACGCCTATGCCGCATGCCACCATTTCGCGCAGCAGCCGCGTGAAGACGCGGCCGCACCTGAGCAATTGCGTGGCCACCGACAAGACCAATGCATGCGCTAACTTCTGAGCGGCGGGCGCAGGCAGGGGCGTGCTGAGCCCCCGCCCCGCGTCATGGGGCCCTCGACCGAAGGCATGACCATGGCTGGGCGCCCTTTCGCCTAGAATGAGGGTTTCTGCCAATAGAAGCCCGCGTCGAACGGGCCGTCTCCAGACAACCATGAGTCAATCTTCGAGTCGCTTGCTGATGCGCGTGGCGGCCGCGCATAGCGTCAGCCATGTCCACATCATGACCGTGCCGGCCATGTTGCCGCTGCTGCCGGGCGCGATGGGCGTGGGCTTCGTCGACCTCGGCCTCGCCATCAGCGTGTTCAACGGCGTATCGGCCGTGGCCCAGGCTCCGCTGGGCTTCATCGTGGACCGGGTCGGGGCCAAGCCCATGCTCATGTCGGCCCTGGCGCTCGGCACGCTCAGCTATTTGCTGCTGGCGGTGTATCCGGCCTATTTCTGCCTGCTGCTGTGCATGGCCGTCGCGGGCTTCGCCAATGGCATTTATCACCCGGCCGATTATTCCCTGCTGTCGCGCGGCATCGAGTCCAACCGCATGGGCCGGGCCTTCTCCCTGCACACCTGCGCCGGATCCCTGGGCGGGGCCTTGACGCCGCCCGTCATGGTCGGCCTCGGGGTGGCCTGGGGCGTTCGCTGGGCCTTCGCCGCGGCGGCGCTCGCCGGCTTGCTGTCGCTGGCCTACCTGGCTTTCGGTGATCGACACGCGGCCGCGGTCGCGCCTGCGGCCAAGAAGTCGCCCGGTCCGGGCAAGCCCAAGGTCGCCATCCCGATCGCGGCGATCGGCGTGCTGACTTTCATGTTCATGCTGCTCAGCCTGAGCACGGGCTCCATCGAGCGGTTCTCGGTCACCTCCCTCATGCAGGGGTTCGGCGTGCCCCTGTCTACCGCCAACATGGCGCTGACGGCCTATATGTTCGCGGTTGCCTGCGGCGTGCTGGCGGGCGGCTTCCTGGCCGACCGCACCTCCCGGCACGGCATGCTCGCAGGCGGCGCGTTTGCCGCGGCGGCGTTGCTGGTGGTGGTCGTCATATGCGTCCCGCTGCCTGCGCCGCTGCTCGTGGGGATCATGGGCGCGGTGGGCTTCCTGGCCGGCATGGTGTCTCCGTCGCGGGACATGCTGGTGCGTGCCGCGTCGCCCGCCGGGGCGGAGGGGCGCACCTTCGGCATCGTCTCCACCGGCTTCAACGTGGGCGGCGTCGCCGGCCCCGTGCTTTTCGGCTACCTGATCGATCGCGGTTGGCCGACGGGCGTGTTGTGGGCGACCGTCCTGCTCATGAGCGTGACGGCCATCATCGTGATGCTGCAGGAAAGGCGTTCGGTCGGCCGCCCTGGCGTGGCCGCCAGCCGCGCCTGAGCGCCGCGCGTCAGACGGCCCGGTGCGCGGCCTCGCGCAGGCTGCCGCGGCGGGCCGCGACGCCCGCCAGCAGGGCGCGCAGCTTGGCCGGCGCGACCGGCTTGGTCAGCAGCGAGACGCGATGCTCCCTGATCCGGCGCAGCATCTCGGGCGAGGTGGTGCCCGAGACCAGCACCAATTGGGCCTGCGGCTGCAGCGCCCGTGCCTGTTCCGCCACCGCCAGCCCGTCGTCGCTGTCGCCGAGCTGCAGGTCGCAAAGAATGAGCTCGTAGCGCTTGCCGGGGGCGCCTAGCCGCCCGAGCGCGCCGCCGGCCGATCGCTCGCAATCGACGCGGCACCCCCATTGTTTCAATAACTGCGCAGTGCCTTCGAGGATGGCATCGTCGTCGTCGACCAGCAGGCAGTCCATGTCCAGGGAAAGCAGGGCGGAAGACGCGGGCGCCGCACCGATCGCCGGCGCGATGGCGGGCGCTTCGGTGGTCTCCAGCTCCATCGAGAACGTGCTGCCGCGGTTCATGGCCGAGCGCAGCCGTATCTCTGTTTGCAGCAGCGTGGCAATGCGCGCGCAGATCGACAGGCCGAGGCCGAAGCCGTTGCGCCGGTCGCGCTGGGGATTGCCCACCTGGTAGAACTCTTCGAACACCCTGGCTTGATGAATGGGCGCGATGCCGATGCCGTTGTCCCGCACTTCGAGCCGGAAGGGGCGCGAGGAAGGCACCCTGGCCCCAGAAAACCTGATGTCGATTCAACATGCCTTGGCCCTCCACGGGGCGGTTCCTCGGTCATTCGGGCGCGTGTTCACATTGGCTCCGCAACGATCAGAAAGCCGCGCCGGCGCAGCCGCTCGAGCAGCCCGGCCGACCCGGTCAGGTGAATGGCGCCCACTGCCACGAATGCGCCGCCGCGCCGCAGCAGCGTCTCGAGCTTGGGCAACCAGCGTTCATTGCGCGCCTCGAGCAGCGCGAGCGCCGCCCAGGGCTTGAGGCGGGCGAGTAGCGAAGGCGGTACGTGGGGCAGCAGGCGCGCCAGTTCGGCAAAGGCCGCCTGGCCGATCAGGCCGGGCAGGCCCGCCGGATCGTCGAGCAGGCGGTAGCGTTCCTTGGCGGCATCCCATCGGGTCGCGCCGTCCACTTCGTTGACCAGCACGCGCGTGTGGCGCATGGCCTCGCGCAGGATGTCCGCATCGACTTCCAGTTCGTCGAGTTCGCCGAAGTGGATGGTGCCGAAGACGTAGTTGACGGGCGTGGAAGCCGAAGCCCCGTCCGCGCCGGCTGCATCATCGTCTGCGGCCTGGGGGGGAGCGGGCGCCGCCGCGGCAGGCGGCAACACGCGGAACAGCACACTGCGCCATTGGCGCCAAGGTTCGATGGGCGCATCGGGGGCGGCGTCCGGCGTCGAGCCGTGGGCCGGCATGCAGGCGGCGCAGGCCGCCGCCAGCCATAGCGACCGGAAAGCCGACCATAACCGAAGCATGGACCGGCACGAAAAAGGGGTGTGCAGTCCCATGGTTAGCATTCACGTAGAGAGTGAAGCGGATTCTTTCAGACGGGATATGCGGGGACCATATTCCGAGCGGTCTATGCCGTTGGTCCAACGCCATGGATCCCGCCTGCCGCATCGCGCGGGACTGCGTGAGAAACGCGATGCGGAGCGCGGCGCCGGTGCGCCGTTACTTCAGGCAATAGCGGCCCTGCGCATCGCGCGTGATGCCGAGCCTCGTTCCGTTATCGTCCAGCCAGCGCACCACGTCCAGGCCGTCGCGCGTATCGATGGCCGCCATCAGCTCGACGAAGAACTTGGGGCCATCCTTGAGAGCATCTTCGAGCGAGGCAAAGCGGGCGCCGCCAGAGCGGGGCGGCTTGGGTACCTGGTGCTCGATGGGCCGCGCCGCCCCGGGCGGGAGATACGGCATGGTCAGGTCGAACCCCGCCTTGTCGGTGACCTTGCTGCCTTCGAGCGAGGGGTCGAGTGGAACGGTGCGCATGCCGGTCTGCAGCACCAAGTCGCGGCCGGCCTGGAAGCGTGTGGCAAAGGCCCATTCCATTTGCGCGTCGGAATAGATGTCGATGTCGGGGTCGACCACGAACACGTGCTTGACGTTGGCCTGGCAGCCGAAGATCGCTGCGATGGCATTGCGCGCATCACCCGGCACGCGCTGCTGCAAGGCGACCCGCACGTTGAACGAGCCACCGGCCGAAGGCGGCGCGTACACGGCGCGGACGTCGCGCACGGCGCTCTCGAGCGCGCGCCAGACCAAGACTTCCGTGCGCAGCGAGCCGAGCTGGGCCGTATCCGTGCGGTGCATGGCGGCGCCGCCAATGGACGAAGTCTGGAACACGGCGTCGCGGCGATGCGTGATGGCCGTCAGGTGAAAAACCGGATTGCGCTTCACGGCGCCGTAATAGCCGAGGAATTCGCCGTAAGGGCCTTCCGCCTCCACGTGCCCGCGTTCGTCGAAATAGCCTTCGAGAATCATTTGCGCATCTGCCGGCACGAGCAAGTCATTGGTCACGCACTTGACCACGCCCATGGGCTCGCCGCGCAGTGCGGCGATCAACGCGAGCTCATCACCCGGGAAGCGCAGCACGGCCGCCAGCTGGTCGATGGGGTGGCAGCCGATGGCAAAGGCAACCGGCGTGGGCTTGCCCTGCGCGGCCTGGTGCAGGTAGATCGCGCGCAGGTCGGAAGGCGCCACGAGGTCCACCCCCGCGGTGCGGCGCCCGCGCAGCATGAGCCGGCGCATCCCCACGTTCGTGTGTCCCGCCATCGGGTCGTGCACGAAGTCCATCGACGCGGAAATATAGGGTGCGCCATCCAGGTCGTGCTGGAGGTGGATGGGCAGGGCGGTGAGGTCGCAGTCTTCGCCCGTGAGCACCACTTGCTGCACTGGCGCCGTCTCACGCGGCACTTCGACCAGTTGGCCCGGACGGTCCAGGCGCGAGAGGATTTCCTGCAGCACTTCGGAAGGCGTCGTGCCGAACGCCGCCGCCAGGCGGCTGCGGCTTGCCGCCACATTGGCGCACAGCGAAAACTTGGAATCGCCTGGCGCCTGGAACCAGACCGCGCGCGGATTGTTGTCGACGCGCTCGGCGATCTGCCCCAATTCGACCCGGTTGGCCTCGACTTCGAGCTCATCCGGCCCAAGCGCTTCCAGGAACGCCCGCAGCCCGAAGCGCTCCAGGTCCACGTCCGCGGCGGTGGGCGCGTTCTTGGTTGACGGCATGCTTACTCCTCCATATTGGTGAATCTTCGACGGGTACTTGTAACGAAGCCTTATATAAGAGATCCTTATGTTAAGGTTTGGTCCTGAAAAAGGCCAGCCAACGACAAAGGCAATCTTGAGTTGTTTTTCCACGCATCAAAGATGAGCCAAGGAGGAGAAATCATGAAATCGTTCAAGGATGAGCAAGCCGTTCGCCCCATGCGCCGGCGCGCGCTCGCCGTGGGGGGCGCCGCCGCGCTCGCGCCAACCGTCCTGCGCGCACAAAGCGCCGAGCGGTATCCCAGCCGCATGATCAAGCTCGTCGTGCCCTATACGCCCGGCGGGCTGATCGATACCTTCACGCGCCACCTGGCCGACGACATGAGCGCCCGGCTGGGCCAGCCGGTCGTGGTGGAGAACCGCCCCGGCGCCAGCCAGACCATAGGCATGGACGCGGTCGCCCGCTCGGCGCCCGACGGCTACACGCTGTTCGTGACCTCCCAGACGGGCATGATCCTCAACCCCTTGACGATGAAAAACCTGCGCACCGACCCGATGCGCGACCTCACGCCCGTGACCACGATGTTCTCCACGCCGTTCTATTTGGTGGTGAACAATTCGATTCCGGTGAAGACCGTGCAGGAGCTCATCGACTACGCCAAGGCGCGGCCCGGCAAGCTCACCTACGCCTCGCTCGGCCGCGGCGGCACGCATCACCTGACCGGCGAAATGTTCCGCCAGCGCGCAGGCATCGACATCCTGCACGTGCCCTACAAGGGCAGCGCCCCCGCCATGAACGACCTGCTCGGCGGCCAGGTGGACATGATGTTCGAAGGCGGCGCCTCGACCTTCCCGTACGTGCAGTCCGGGCGCCTGCGCGCGCTCGCATCGACCGGCCCCAAGCGCACGCATGCCATGCCCGACCTGCCTGCGCTCACCGAATTCTTCCCGGGGCTTGTCATGAGCGCATGGATCGCGCTCGTCGGGCCGCGCGGCCTGCCGCAAGACGTGATCGACACCCTCACCGGCGCCGTGCAGGCCATGCTCAAGCTGCCTTCGACGGAAGAGAAATTCGGGCCGCTGGGCGTCGAGACCATGCCGGGCACCCAGGCAGACTTCCTCAAGCTCATCCAGTCAGAGATTCCCGTGCTCACCAAGCTCGTCCAGGATGCGGGCGTGGAGCCCCAATAAGGCTGGGCGGCGGACGCACGAGCCTAAGACTCTCCCTTCGCCCGCGATCCGATAGCCGCCCGCACGGGCGGCTATTTCGTGCGGCCTATGCCTTTGGTGGGGCCTGGCAGGCTTGCCTGGAGAGGCCGGCGCGACTATCTTTACGTCGTCAGGCAAATGGGGGAAAAATGAAAATCCTGATCGCCGATGATCACCGGTTGGTCATCGAGGCCTTGACATCCTCCCCGGCCTGAAGGCCGGAGATTCCTACGGCGCTCAGGAGCGGCATTGAGCCGCCCCTGAGTCGCTTCGGTGGGTTCCTGCTGC
>NZ_CALFCW010000047.1:0-17095 GCF_937950555.1 uncultured Pigmentiphaga sp.
CAGCTTTGCGATGGCTTCAGGCAACAGGCGCGTGCGCGAGAGCGGCAGCGCGCCCACTGCGATCCCCCCCGCCATGTTGCCGTCCAGGGCGGCCAAGTCCTGGGCGAGATAGCGCAGCTCCGCCAGTGCCCGGTCGAAACGCATCAGCCAACGCGCCCCCAAGCGCGTCGGCACCATGCCCTGCGGCGTCCGCAGGAACAATTTTTCGCGCAGGGCGGACTCGAGCCGGCCGATCGAGGCGCTGATGGCCGGCTGCGAGACGCCCAGGCGGCGTGCCACCGCGGGCATGTGCCCAGTCTCGCCCAACAGGGAGGCCACCGTCAGGCGGCGCTCGTCAAACAGGCTTTCGACCGCGGCCGCGGTCACCACGGCCCGGTCGTTGCGCGCCGCCTCGTCCAGGACAGAGGCTAGCTCTTCCTCGATCCTGCAATACCTGCCATAAGCCACCCTGCCCGCGGGCGTCGGCAACATCCCGCGGCCGCGGCGTTCGAACAAGGGGGTCCCCAGGCGTTGCTCGAGTTGCGCCACGGCCCGGCTCACGGCTGAAGGCGTACGCAATAGCGTATCGGAAGACGCACGAATCCCGCCGTCGCGCGCCACCGCGGCGACCACACGCAACTCGCGCAGGGTAATGGGAGCGCGGGGATGCACTCCGGACCATGCTTCCTCCATTTCCTCATGATAAACAAAATCGAACACTTGCTTCGTACAACTCAACCCGCCTGGCCGGGTGAGGGGCACAATCTTCCGAGGCACCCGGAGCAAAAGATGGACGCCGCATAACAACGCTGCAACAAAGGAGACACTCCAGATGAATCGCTATCCGCATCGGCCACCGCGTCGCAAATTCCTCCAGCTCGCAGCCTCGGCCCCCCTCTTCGCAAGCCAGGCCAGGATCGCGGTGGCGGCCGACTATCCCCAGCGGCCGTTGACCTTCGTCGTCCCGTTCGGCCCCGGTGGAAACGTAGACAGCGTAGGCAGATTGATGGCCGCGGCCATGGGCCCCGTCTTGGGGCAAACCATCGTCGTGGAAAACCGGGCGGGCGCCGGCGGCAGCGTGGGTGCCGCCCAAGTGGCGCAAGCCGCGCCCGATGGCTACGTGCTCATGGTGGGATCCAACGGTCCGCTCACGGTCAACCCCTTCGTACAGGCGAAGCTGGCGTACGACCCGATCAAGGACTTTGCGCCCATCGCGTTGGTGGGCTCCGTGCCACACGTACTGCTCGCCAACAACGACCTTCCCGCCAAGACCGTGCAAGAGGCGGCGGAACTCTCCAAGAAGCGGTTCGTGGGCTGCGCGTCCTCGGGAATCGGCAGCGCCACCCACCTCACCCTGGCGCGCTTCAATGCCCAGACCGGCGCCCGGATAGAACACGTGCCTTTCCGGGGCGGCAATACCCTGGTTCCCGCCCTCATCGGCGGCGACGTGCAACTGGCGTCGATGGAGTTCTCGACCGCCCTCCCGCTGCACCAATCGGGACGCGCCCGCATCCTGGCCGTCGCCGGGGAGCGGCGCAGCCCGCTGGCGCCCGACGTGCCGACCTTCATCGAAAGCGGGGTGCCGGGGTTCACGGCCCAGAGCTACGTGGGGCTGCTCGCGCCGGCCCGCGTGCCGGCAGACGTGTTAAACAAACTGGAAGAGGCCGCGAACGCCGCGCTGGACGCCCGGGAACTGGCGAACAAGCTACGTAGCCTGGGCCTGGAGGTCGCCCCGAAGGAACACCGGCGCAGCGCTGGGTTCGCAGCTTTCCTGCAGGCGGAGTACGAACGCTCGGGGCAAGCCGCACGGATAGCGGGAATCCAACCCGAATGAACGGCCTGGACAGAGGCACCGCACCGCAGAGATCTTCTAGTCCAGCCTAGATTCATGTCATCAACGATACCGACGAGAGGAACACATGAGCATTACCCTGGGCATCATTGGATTCGGTGAAGTCGGCGGCATTTTCGGCCGCGGACTGCGCGGCAAGGAGGGCGTGGACGCGGTCTGCGCCTGGGACCTCAAATTTGCCGGCGACGGCGGTGCGGCAGCCCGCAAGGCGGCGGCCGACGACGGCATCGAACCCGTCGACGGGATGGCGGCACTGTGCGGGCGCGCGACGCTGTTGATCTCGGCAGTCACCGCCTCCAATACCTTGGCGGTGGCCGAAGAGGCGGCGCGCCACGTGCGCCCCGGCACCCTGTTTCTGGACCTGAACTCGGCCTCGCCGGGCACCAAGCAGAAAGCCGCCGCCGCGCTCGAGGCGGCCGGCGCGCACTACGTCGAAGCAGGCGTCATGACCTCGGTGCCGCCGTATGGCATCCGCGTCCCGATGCTGCTCGGCGGAGCGCGCGCGGAAAGCCTCGCGGCCACGCTGGCGGGCTGGGGCATGGACGCCAAGCCGGTCTCCACGGAACTGGGCATTGCGTCCGCCATCAAGATGAGCCGCAGCGTCATGATCAAGGGCCTGGAAGCATTGGTGATCGAAAGCTATGCCACGGCACGGCACTATGGCGTGGAGGAATACGTCCTACCCACCCTGCAGGAGACCTTTCCCCAGATCGACTGGGAAAAACAAGGCGCCTACTTCTTCAGCCGCGTGGTCAAGCACGGCAAGCGGCGCGCCGAAGAGATGCGCGAAGCCGCACAGACCGTACGCGAAGCCGGCTTCGAGCCGCTCATGGCCAGCGCCACCGCAGAAAAGCAGGATTGGGTGGCGCGCCTGGCCCGCGAGGGCGTGTTCGAAGGCATAGAGGCCAGCTCGCCGTGGCAGGAGTACGCCGACCGCTTGCTCAAGACCATCAAGAAATAAAACAAGCAAAGCGGCGCAAGAGGCGGGGAATGGGGCCCTGCCCCCTTCCCGTCACGGCATCAGCCCCCGCTGCCGCAATATCTGGCGCGCCAGTGCCAGTCGCGCGGCGCCGTCCTCCGGCTTGCGCATGTCCATGTTCAAGGCGAAGAAGTACACCTCTTGGCCCCGCTCCAGATAGCCCACGAACCAGCCGACCTGGTTCGGATCGTCTTCACCCAGCCGGGCCCAACCCGTCTTGCCGCTGAGCCGGTAAGCCTCCGACGCCTCGAGCACAATCGCATCTTTGACCACCTGCACGGACCGTCCGGAGGCATCGAGCTGCCCGCCGTAAAACCGCCGCAGGAAGTCCACCTGCTCCAGCGCGGAAATGCGTAGCTCGCCACTCAACCAGAACTGGTCGATGCCGCCGCTGATGTTCCGGTTCCCGTAGCGGAAACGGTCCACATAGTCTTGCATGCGCCGGGCGCCGATCCGTCTCGCGAGCTCCTGGTAGAACCACACGACGGAGTTGGACATCGCCGTAGCCAGCGTATGGGACTGCGCCCAGGCCGGCGGCCACCAGCTTTGGCGGGGATCACGCTTGTCGTCCCAGTTCAGCGCGAAATCCCCTCCACTAGCCACGCCCGTTTCCAGCGCGATCAAGGCGTTCGGAAAGTGCAGCGCGGCGCAGCAATGCATGCACAAACATGATCGGGCATTTCCTCCTTCTTGCGCCAGGTCGGCCACTTACCTCGTAGGCGACGAGATGAGCGATCAGATAGCCAGTCCCCTCCCGGATTGAATTATTGCAAATATCAAACGATAATGATAATAATTCTTATTATTATCATGAAATGAGTCTTCCACCGGGGCTGGGGGCTGACCCAGCCCCGAGCTTGCACGAACCGAATCGACAAAAGCTGACATATCGAGGGAGAAAATGATCGTACGCCCCACCAATCGCTTGAGCGCCTGCCTTGCTGCTGCCTTCCCCGTCATCGCCTCGGCCCAGCACACACCGGCCGTGCTACCGGCCATCACCGTCCAAGCGCCTCAGCAAGAAGAAGGCGCCGACATCACCGAAGGCACGGGCTCCTATACCACGCTTGGCGTGTCGCGCACTGCCACGCCCCTCGGCCTGTCGCTGCGCGATACGCCGCAATCGGTCACTGTCGTTACCCAACAGCGAATTGAAGACCAGGACCTCCTGACCATCACCGATGTCGTCAACAACGCGACTGGCGTTTCGGTCAACCAGTACGAGACGCATCGCGGGCAGTTCAACTCCCGGGGCTTCGACATCAATACCCTCATGATCGACGGCGTGCCCACCACCTGGCAGCAACCATGGAGTTCGGGCGAAGTTTTCACGAGTCTCGCCATGTACGACCGGGTGGAAATCGTGCGCGGCGCGACCGGCTTGACTACCGGCGCCGGCGACCCGTCAGCGGCCATCAATCTGGTCCGCAAGCGCGCACACAGCAAAGAGTTCATGGGCAAGGCCGAACTCGGCCTCGGCAACTGGGACCAACTGCGTGGGCTGATAGACCTCTCCACGCCCGTCAACCGAGCCAAGTCGGTACGTTTGCGCGTCGTGGGCGAACATTCCCAGCGCGACAGCTGGGTGGACCTTCTCGGCAACAAGAGCCGGACGCTGTACGCGACACTCGAGGCGGACCTCACGCCCAGCACCTTGCTGACGGCGGGGTTCAGTCACCACGAAAACCGGGCGCGAGGCCCGATGTGGGGCGGCTTGCCCATCTGGCATGCCGACGGCAGCCGCACCCATTGGAGTCGAGCCAAGACTTCTTCGGCGGACTGGACACGGTGGGACTCGACGCACGAATCCTACTTCGCGTCTCTCGACCACCGTTTCGAGAACGATTGGAAAGTCCGCTTCAGCTACACCCACGGCCAACGCAAGGCCGATTCTTACCTGCTCTATCTTTCGGGCGCTCCCGACCGCAACACCGGACTGGGAATGGTGACGTTCGCCGGATCCTATGACGTCAAGACCACGCAAGACGACGTGGCAATCCAAGCGAACGGCCCCATCGAACTCTTCGGACGCCAGCACGAGCTGGCATTCGGCTATGTGTACGCCGACCAGAAGTTCAATGCGGACTCCCGTCCCGCAGACCCAGCAGGGGGGCTAGCTCCGGACTTCAACGCTTGGGACGGCACCTTTCCCGAACCTACCTGGGGCGATCCCGTCTTCTACGAAGGCGGCCGCACCAAACAACAGGCGCTCTACGGTGTTGCACGCCTGAATGTCGCCGCTCCCCTCAAGCTCATTCTAGGCGCGCGCGTCACGAACTACCGCAGGACGGGAGATCTCTCTTACAGCAACTCCTACGAGATCAAGAGCCGCGGCGAAGTCACTCCCTATGCGGGCATCATCTACGACCTGGACGACCAGTACTCCCTATACGCCAGCTATACCAGCATCTTCCAGCCCCAGAACGCGCGCGATGCCAGCGGCCGCTACCTCGATCCCGTCGTCGGCAAAGCCACGGAAACCGGCATCAAGGGAGAATTCCTCGATGGCCGGCTTACCGCCTCGGCATCGGTCTTCCACATCAAACAAAGCAATCTCGCGCAACAAACGAGCGAAACCGTGCCCGGGACCAATCCCCCCGAGCCTGCCTATCGGGCAGTAGACGGCGCGACCAGCAAGGGATTCGAAGTCGAAGTCGCCGGCCAAGTGACGCCCAGCTGGCAGGTCGCGGCCGGCTATACCCTCTTCCGCGCCAAAGATGCAGGCGGCGCCGACGTCAACAGCCTATATCCGCGCCAACTCCTCCGGGTGTTCACCACGTACCGGCTGCCCGGCACGTGGCGCGGCCTGATCATCGGGGGCGGCGTGAACTGGCAAGGGAAAACGTATACCTACGCCCAGAACCCCCTCGGCGTGGTGGAGAAGGTCGAGCAAGACGGCTACCCACTGGCCAGCCTGATGGCCCGCTACGAGTTCTCCAGGCAGCTGACCGGCCAAATCAACATCAACAACATTTTCGACAAGCGCTACTACGACATGTTCGCGGCTTATAGCCAATTCACGTATGGCGCGCCCCGCAATGTGACGGTCAGCCTGAAGTACAAGTTCTGACGCGTCCCCCATGGGCCGCAAAACGCTTGGCCCTGGCGGGCGCGCTGCGGGCCACCGGTTGCCCGGCCGGCCCCGGCCCGGGCATCGGCAGGCTGCGCCGCCATGGCGCGGCATGTGCGGCAAAAGGTCGATACACATGGGGCCCCGATACTGTATTTTTATACAGTATCATGTCGCGATGGACCGCTTGACCAAGCTCGAAATCCTGGCCGATGCCGCCAAATACGACGCCTCCTGCGCGAGCAGCGGCGCGCCCAAGCGCGCATCCCGGGGCGGAAGCGGCCTAGGGGCCGGCACCGGGGCGGGAATTTGCCACAGCTTCACACCCGACGGGCGGTGCGTGTCCCTGCTGAAGATCCTGCTCACCAACTTCTGCCAGTACGATTGCCAATACTGCGTGAACCGGCGTTCGAGCAACGTGCCGCGCGCCAGGTTTTTTCCCGGGGAAGTGGTGGCGCTCACCCTAGACTTCTACCGGCGCAACTATATCGACGGCTTGTTCCTGAGTTCGGGCATCATCCGCGGCGCCGACTACACCATGGAACAACTGGTCGAAGTGGCCCGCTCGCTGCGCGAAGACCACCAGTTTCGCGGCTACATCCACCTCAAGACCATACCGGACGCCGATCCGCGCCTGATCGAGCTTGCCGGCCAGTTTGCCGACCGGCTCAGCGTCAATATCGAATTGCCGACCGACGATGGCCTGCAGCGCCTCGCCCCCGAAAAAAACGCCGAGACGATCAAGCGGGCCATGGGTGCCATTCGGCTCGCCCAGGAGGAGGCCCAAGGCGAAAAGCGCCCCGTGGCGCCAACGCCAGCGGGCCAAAGCACGCAAATGATCGTCGGTGCGGACGACGCCGACGACCGCGCCATCCTGCAAACGGCGCAAACGCTTTACGGGGCATACCGGCTCAAGCGGGTCTACTACTCGGCGTTCAGCCCCATTCCCGACAGCCCCTCGACCCTGCCCCAACAAGCACCGCCGCTATTGCGCGAACACCGCCTGTACCAGGCCGACTTCCTGCTGCGAGGCTATGGTTTTCGCGCCGAAGAGCTCTTTCCCCAAGCGGGGCACCTGCCGCTGGACATCGATCCCAAGCTCGCGTGGGCCCTGGCCAATCGCTCGTGCTTTCCCGTCGACCTAAACCGCGCACCGCAACGCCTGATCGCGCGGGTGCCGGGCATCGGCCTGCGCAACGCCAAGCGGCTCGTCGAACTCAGGCGCCTGCGCGCCATTCGCTACCAAGACTTGGTTCGCCTGCGCTGCTCGATGGAAAAACTCAAACCCTTCATCGTCGTGCAGGACTATCGCCCCGGGCTCGGCGAACCGCCGTCGGAAACGCTGCGCCGCGCCTTGGCGCCTGCGCCTCGCCAACTCGCACTGCTTTAGCGGGCGGAGCATGACGCACGCGCACCTACACAGGCTGGTTGTGGAAGGCGGCTATGCAAGCTGGCGTCGGCTTGCCCTGCGGGCGCTCGCGTACGCATGGCCGCCGGAAACGATCACCTGGACCGAACGCACGGCCACCGGTGGCGCAGCAGGCGGGCAAATGACGCTGGACGCGCTGCAGGACGAGGCCGCTGGGCCGCCGCGCGACGCGCCCGCCCTTCCCCGCGTGCGCATTTCCCGAAACTTGGCCGCGCTGCTCCACGACGCGGCCTTGTATCGATCGCCAGGTCGCTGGCCATTGCTCTACCGCGTCGTGTGGCGATGGCACCAGGGAGACCGTGCCGTCGCGTCGGCGGCCGACGAAGACGGCGCCCGCTTGCACGCCATGGCCAAATCGGTCCGGCGTGCCAAGCACGACATGATCGCCTACCTGCGTTTCAAGGAACGGGCCGATGGCGGCTCGCCACAGTACTTGGCTTGGTACGAGCCCGAACACGACGTGCTGCCGTTTGCCGCGGAACATTTCGCGCAACGCATGGGCGCCTCGACCTGGTGGATCGGCACGCCGCATGGCGCAGCGTGGTGGGATGGCCGCGACTTGCATATTTCGGAAGCGGCCTTGCAAGCCACGGCCATGCCCATCACGGACGATGAGGTCGAACCGCTATGGCTGGCCTACTACCAAAACACCTTCAATCCGGCCCGGCTGAACGAATGCGCCCTAGAGCGGCAAATGCCGGTGCGCTTCTGGCGGCATTTGCCTGAAGGTCCGCTCATTCCCCGGATGGTCGCCGAAGCACGCGATGGTGCAAGGCGCCTTGCGCAATCCGGGGCGATAGGCACCATGCCGGGCAAACCCGTGGCGGTGGACGCCGCCCGGGCGCAGCCGCTGCGCGCGCCGGCATCGTCGCTGGACCAATGCCGCCGATGCGAGCTCTGGCGCCATGCCACCCAGCCCGTCCCGGGTTGTGGTCCGGACAACGCGCGCCTCATGCTGGTCGGCGAACAACCCGGCGACCACGAAGACCTCTCCGGACGGGCCTTCATCGGGCCAGCAGGCAAGGTGCTCGATGATGCCATGCGCCGCGCCGGGGTCGCGCGCGAGTCGGTGTACCTGACCAACGCCGTCAAGCACTTCAAATGGATCGCGCGTGGCAAGCGCCGGCTGCACAAAACGCCCGCGCAACGCGAGGTCGAGGCCTGCTCGCAATGGCTGCGCGAAGAAATGGTGCGCGTTCGGCCCGCCGTCATCGTCACCCTGGGCGCCACCGCCCTCAGGGCAGTATTAGGGCCCCAGTTCCCGCTTCGCGACCACCTGGGCATGCCGCTGCGGCAGGGCGACGCGTGGGTCGTCCCAACCTGGCACCCTTCCTATGCCCTGCGCGCTTCAGGTGCGGAGAAAGAGGCGGCGATCATCGACGACATCGTCCGGGCGATCGCCCACGCACGCGAATTGGCGTCGACCGACTAATGCAATGGCGGGCTACGGGGGGCGGCGCAAGGCTAGCAGGCTTTAGCCGAGTCGCTTGACGACCCGCGCGACCTTCGCAACGCCTCCCGTCCCGCTTGCAGCGCGGCTCACCAGCGCCGTCCCGGCAGCCGTCAGCAACGCCCGCCATACCAGCCCGCGGCTGCGTATCCCTGCCACCATGAGCAACGCGCCCAGGCCAAGCACGAGCACGTGCTCTTGAGAAGGGCCCCGTCCGCCCCGGGCTACCTCTCCGGGCTCACCCGGGAACGAGGCTGCGTCGTCAGTGAGTTGCATTTCTTCTGCTTCCATGGTCGTCCCCCATAAAGAAGGCCAGGTTGCAGCAACTTGCATGCCCACGAACCCGCTACGACCGCTTGCCTCGCGTGCCGAGGAAAGAGCTCGCCACGGTATCGTTCAAGTCGTCGAGGTGGACCATTGCCGCGCGCGCGATGCCCAGCGTCGGATACTGATGAAGCACGGCACGCCAACGCGGCGATTGCAGCAGCTCATTCCACAGCGGCTCCAGCATGCCAACATCCTCCTTGCCCCCCGAGACCGCGTGGGCGAATTCGAGGCTCGGCCTTGCAGACAAGAGCTGCATGCGACTGGACGCGCCGAGCATCCGGGGCATTGCTTGGCCAGGTTCAAGGCAGCAATACAGCACGGTGCGCAGCTTGTCCGCGTTCGCTGCCGCGAATGCGCGCAGCGAGGCACCCCGCACCCATACTGTTTCTTCTGCGGCATCGAATGGATATGCAGCATGCTCGTCGGCGCGCGCAAACAGCTGCAGCCCGCGCTGCAACCGCGGCCAATCCGTCGTTGCAGCATCCGGCGAGGACTTGGCTTCCGCCAGCAGGCAAACATCCCACAGCATTTGATCGCCTTGCGTCCCGGCGCAACGCAACAGCACGACGTCCCATTCCGTCTTGGCGTGCGCGCGGCTGGCCGGAAATGCTGATGGCACCCGCATCGTCGTCACGGCGCGAAACATGCCTTCGCCTTCGGCGTCATTGAGCCGGCACGCGATCATGGCGAACGCATGCGCCGCAGCGGACTCCACCGCCCTGCCCCGCTCGCGGGCAATGCGTCCCTGCTCGGCAGCAACCGCGGAACCGGAGCGTGGGCCGCTCGCATCCAACAGCGCCTCATAGCGCCGGACGCCATCGTCCAAGGCGAGCGCGTCGTGCCGACGCAGGCGGGCCAGCGCAGGCCCCTCCAGCAGTCGCTTCACGCCGTGCCCCAACGCATCCTGGCCGGGAAGACGCTGCAGATCGGAAAGCCCGGCAAGCCGCGCAAGCGCGTCGTCCAGGGCTGCCCAGTGCCGGGCCGCTGCCGCCGCTTGCACCCGCGCCAAGGCGTCATGCAAGACCCCGCGTGGCAGGCGCTCGAGCTTGGCGGGATGCGCGATGGCATGGACCAATGCCAGGACAGTGCGTGCGTCCTGCGCCGCATGCGCGGCCAAGCCAGCATATTCCTGCACCACAGGGCTGCCGTGCCTGAGCACCCTGGCCTGGAACGCCGGATCACCGCTTTCGGGGCGCAACGCTTCGCGAATGAGATCGGCCAGGGCATCGAGAAAACCAGCGCGAAGCGCCGCCGTCGGCGAGCGGCCTTCCACCAGCGCCTCGCGGCTAAGTTCTATCGCCCATGCCAGTGCGGACGCAGGCGTAGCCTGCCTTGCCGCGAGCGCGGAGCCATCCTCCCGGAGACGATAGCGGCGCGGAACGGCGCGGAGGATCTCGGCTAGCAGCGCAGGGATGGGGGGCGGCGGAACGCCCTGTTGAACGCGCCCGCCCATCACCTGACCGGCAAGAACGAAAACAACAATAAGTTCTGCGCGTAGTTGATGCCCAACCGCCGCGAATTTTCTCCGAGCAGGTTCGCGATCAGGTCGATGCGCCCGATGATGGCGCCGAACTCGCGTTCGAAGCTCAGGTTCACCTGGGTCTCGCTCAACTCGTTCGAAAGCAACAGCGGTGCGCCGCGCGCGTCGCGCCGGCGCGTCAGTAGCCAAGCCGCGGCCTCGACGTTGCGCGCGGCGTTGTAGACGCGCTCTCCGTCCAGCATGTCGAAGGCATAGAACCGCGTTTTGCCGTCGTGCGCAGTAATGATGGTGTCGGCCAAGCCGTAGATGAAGGCCGCGACGCGGTCGCCCGTATAAGCCGGATCCAACGATACGGCGAGGATCTCGACGTCGTGCAGGCCCTCGAGCCCGGCCGGCGGACGGCGGGCGTCGATGGATTGCCTGACCGCCTCGGCCGCGGCATCGAGATCGGCGTGTCCCGCCTTGCGCCACTCGCGGGGATTGCGCTTGTAAAGCTTGACCATCAAGGATTGCAGGCTCGCGAGGTTGTCTCGCATGGCGATGGTGAGCGTACGGTTGAAGTCCGTCTGCATCATCTGGTCCGAGGACATCTCCTCGGCGCCCCGAGCCTTTTGCGTGTCGCGCGGCAGCGCGGTGTACTGGGCGCAGCCCGTCGCGATCACGCACGCCATCGCGATTGCCGCGGCCTTCATATGCCTGGTCATGCACTATCCGGTATTCGCGTTGGTGCGAGAATAACCGATTGCGCCCGACCGTCACCGCCGCCTTCGTCAGGACAATCGCGAGGTGCGAACGATCGAACCAGGCGTTTATGCTCAGGTGCGGCCACATCCATCCCGGATGCCCGCCCTCTTGCCAACCTTCCACACGCCACGCTCTTATGACGCCACTCTTGCAAGGACGCATCGCCATCATTACCGGCGCGGGCCGCGGCCTGGGCCGTTCCCACGCCTTGGAACTCGCGCGGCACGGCGCCAAGGTATTGGTTGCTGACCTCGGGGCCGGGCACCCGGGATCCGGCGCGCAGGCCGTCGTAGAGGCCATCCTCGGAGCCGGCGGCGAGGCCGACGCGTATGACATCGACGTCACCCGCCCTGAGCAAGCCCGCGCGATGGTCCAATACGTCTTGGAAAAATGGGGCCGCGTCGACATCCTGGTCAACAACGCGGGCATCCTGCGGGACAAGACCTTTGCAAAGATGAGCCTGGACGATTTCGGTCTTGTCCTGGACGTCCACCTCATGGGATCGGTGCACTGCACGCATGCGGTGTGGAACCTCATGCGCGAGCAGAATTACGGCCGCATCGTCATGACGACCTCATCCTCGGGGCTATACGGCAACTTCGGGCAGGCGAACTACGCGGCAGCCAAGATGGCCTTGGTCGGGCTCATGCAGACCCTCGCGCTGGAAGGCCAGAAATATGGCGTGCACGTGAACTGTCTCGCTCCAACCGCTGCGACCGCCATGACCGAAGGACTCCTCGAACCCGACGTCCTCGCCATGCTCTCGCCCGCGGCGGTCAGCCCCGCTTTGGTGGCCCTCGTGGCCGAACAGGCCCCGAACCGGACCATTCTCATGGCCGGTGCCGGTAGCTTCGAGCAGGCGCACATCACCATGACCCAAGGCATATACCTGCACGAGGCCGAGCTCTCGGCGCAGGCGCTCATCGAGCGGCTACCGGAGTTGGCCGACCGCAGGGAAGAACACGTCCCTGGAACCGGCTTCGACCAGATGCGCCACGAAATCGCAAAAGCCCGTGCCGCCCGCGCTGATGGCTGACGACCCCCGGGCATGCCGCACAAGGTTGGCTGCAAAGCCTGCGTCGCGGCCGTGACCGCCAAGCGCATCGGCCCGACGCCCGCCAGGGCACGGACGCGGGATTGCGCACGGCTGCATGGACTTTGCCGCGCCACGCTCGAGCAGCTGCCGGGAAATTCGCGCCCGAGGCCTCGACCGGCCCCTGTAACCAAAGCAACAGAACCTGCGAGTTTCATACGATTTCCTTCGTCGTGAAGCGCGCGGCGTGAATATGATGACAATCATATTCACGGCCAAAAAATGCCGGCGATGCCGACCCTGCAAACACCCCCCTACACCGCAAACGTACGGCTCAGCCGCCGTAACGCGCCAAGAGCTCGCGTTTCGCCTCGGCCAGAACGGCCTGTCCCGCCTGCCCTCCTCCCAATGCCCGCGCCAACTGCACGGCCCCCACCAGCGTACTCGTCACGGCCCATGCGGCCTCCCGTGCTTGCCCGGCCGGGAGCGTACTTCCGACGAGCCGGTGCAGGTTGACCACGAGTTGGCGAAACGACTCGGTAATCTCGGCAGGCTGCGTGGTCACTTCCGAACAAAGCGCAGCCACCGGGCATCCCTTTTCGCGATTGGCGATTTCGCCTTCATACAGATAACTCTCGACCAATGCGCGGAACGGCGACAACCCGGCGGCCGTCAACCGCTTCATGCTCGCTTCCAGCGCTGCGGACGCCTCGCGCCCCGCGCGCCCCAGGGCCGCCGAGAGCAACGCATCTTTCGAACGGAAATGCGCATAAAACCCGCCGTGGGTGAGTCCTGCTTCGTTCATGACATCCGCCACGCCCACGCCGTGAAAGCCGCTGCGCCGCACGGCACGCGCGGCGGCTTCGAGGATGCGTTCGCGGGAGGCTTCTTTCCGGTTGACAGGGACGTGTGGGCGCATGGCTCAAGCTCAGGATATGACATCCATCATATTTGAGGCACCATGGCCGCATAAGGCTGCATTCCATGCGCAAGGCGTGGGTCCTGGACGTCCTCGCCGAAAAGGCGGCTTTCTGGGACGATGGTCACTCTCATTTGTTTGGCGAAGGAGTTGGCATGTCTACCGTCGAGCGCACGGCCACTCGCGTCCTGGGATTCAACAGCATGGAGATGGACTTCCAGCTCATGCGTGCCTTGGGCACGGCCACCTACGGAGGCGGCGCCGAAGGCGAGATCTTCCATGCGCGCAGGCTGGTCGACGACGAAGCGCCGGAACGCTGGTCCACGGCCTTTGCGTCCATTGGGGAACGCGTTCGCGCGCTCGGAGAGCGCGCCGAGCGCAAGAGGCACTTTGTCAGCGCCCGTGAACACTTCCTTCGCGCATCCATGTATTACCGCGCCGCCGAGTACTTTGCAGACCCCTTCGGCGAGGAGGGCCGGAGGTGGGGCCTCGCATCGCGCGCGACCTTCATTGCCGGAACGCGGCACCTGGCGGACCGGATCGAACCCGTCGTCACGCCCTTCGAAGGGCTCGAACTGCCTGGCTACTTCATGACTCCGGCCGGGGGCGCCCGCAACGGCCGCACCCTCGTGGTCATGACGGGCTTCGACGGGACCGGGGAAGAACTCTACTTCGAATCCGGCCGCGCAGGGCTGGAGCGAGGCTATAACGTATTCGTGACCGAGGGCCCGGGCCAAGTTGGCACACTGCGCCTGCACCCGGGACTCGTGTTCCGGCCCGACTACGAACACCCTATTTCTGCCATGCTCGACATGGTGCTGGCGCGCCCTGAAGTCAACCCCGAGGCACTCGCGCTGTACGGCATGAGCTTCGGCGGCTGTTTCACCTTGCGCGCTGCGGCCCACGACGATCGCATCCGCGCATTGATCCTGAACTCCCCCATCATCGACCTCCACGCCTACATGGCCGCGTTCATCGGCCCGGACCTCGCCTCCGACCCGCCGCCGCTGACGCTCGCGGGCCTCGATTCGATTTCCGAAGCCGACATGCCGCCGGTGGTCCGGCACGCGTTCAAGAGCTCCTGCCGACGATTCGGCGTCGATAGCCTTGCCGGCTATCTCCGGCAATTGGAGGCCTACACGGCCGTGGAAAGCGTGCCGTCGGTGCGCTGCCCTAGCCTGGCGATGGTAGGAACGGGAGAAGGCGAAGAAGCCATGAACCAGTTCGAACGCTATTGCGACGCGGTCTCGGGCCCGGTCACACGCCGCATCTTCACCGTGGAAGAAGGCGCCGACATGCATTGCCAGCGCGGGAATCTCCCGCTAGCCTGCTCCGTGGTCTACGACTGGCTGGACGAGCTGTTCGGACACTGAACCGTTTCGCTCCCGTGCTAGCTCCCGGCATACCCCAACACCGATTGCACCGACTGCACGGCTTCCTTGAGGTGGATCACGCTACGCTCACGCTGCGCCGGGCTCATGCGTGCCGAAAGATCGAGAACCGCGAGCGCCGCGCAAATGTGGCCGGTGTGGTCGAAGATCGGCGCGGCGAGCGCACAGCAGCCTGCTTCGGCCAGGAATTCCGCTTCGGTCATCGCATAGCCCTGCTCGCGGACGGACTGCAGCCTTGCCTCGAGCGACGCATCCATGGGATGGCCGCCGCGTTCTCTCGCGACCAAAGGCTCCGTGATGGGCCGCGGCTGATGGGCAAGGAACACCAGGCCCGTGGCCGATGAACAAAGCGGTACGACGAAGCCAATCCGCAGCGGCACCGGCACGGGACAAGCGCCTTCGAGCGAGCGAATGATCGTCGGCCCATAGTTTCCCCAGAGGGAGAGATGGACGTGGTGCCCCGTCACGGCCCGCAAATCGCGCATGGGGCCGTCCGTGACGTCCACGACGTTCGAATGCTTGAGCGCCGCCAGGCCGAGCCGCAGCGCATACGGCCCCAGCAGGTAATGGCCGGCGTCATTGCGCGCCAGCAGCCCCAGTTCCACGAAAGTCGATAAGTAGAGGTGGGCATTGCTGCGCGCCATTCCTGCCGCCTGCGCGACATCCTTCAGCGGCAATGCCTTGCCCGCTTCCTCGATCGCGCGCACCAACCGGAAGCCCACCTCGAGCGATTGGATCTTGCGCGGCGCGCTGGCCTGCTGCTCAGGGTTTTTCTGCATACCTGCCCCCACCAGGCTTGACTACGATTATTGTTAAATATCAAACACAATTATACATTGTATAACGCAGGAGACAACCATGCTTGCGGAAGAACTTGGGGGCTACGTCGTCGATGAGCCCGGCCAAGGCGTCTTCGCGGTCCATCGCGATGTCTACCGCGATCCCGCCATCTTCGAACTCGAAATGCGGTACATCTTCGAGCGGACGTGGGTTTTCCTCGGCATCGAAGACCAGATCGCGCAACCCCACGACTACCTCAGCACCTGGATAGGACGCCAGCCCGTACTGGTCATGCGCAACGGCGAGGGCCAAGTCGGCGCGTTCCTCAATTCCTGTCCCCACCGCGGCGCGATATTGACCCAGCGGGAGCGCGGCAACGCCCGGATCCACGTGTGCGCCTATCACGCATGGTCCTTTGACAGCAGCGGGCGGTGCGCCAGCATCAAAGATCGCAAAGACGGCTGCTATAGCGAAGCGTTCGACCGGCAGAGCCACGATCTCGTGCCTGTCGCCCGCTTCGGTTCGTACCGGGGGTTGATGTTCGGCAGCCTGAGCGAGGACGTGCCGCCGCTGGAAGACTACCTGGGCGAAACGCGCTTTTTCCTCGATCTCATCCTCGACCAAAGCCCCCATGGCATAGAGCTGCTCCCCGGCTCGTCCACGTATACCTACAACGGCAATTGGAAGCTGCAGCTGGATAACGCGCTGGACGCCTACCACCTGACATCCGTGCATCCGAGCTTCATGAAAATCGTCAAGCAGCGGCAGTCCGGTGAGTCCCAGAATGCATTGGCGACCATTGACTTTGCCGCATACAGGCAGCGCGGCGGCTTCACCTTCGACCACGGCCACGCCGCGGTGTGGACGCGCAATCCGCTGCCCCACATCCGGCCGCTATACCCCTTGTTGGATGAACTGCGCCAGCGCGTGGGCGAGAAGCGCGCCTCGCTCATGTTGGATACGCGCAATCTCGTCATCTTCCCCAACGTGCAATTCGCCGAAAACGCTTCATTGCAACTGCGCGTCCTGCGCCCACTCGCGGTCGACCGCACCGAGATGCGCAGCTATGTCATCGCCCCGAAAGGCGAGCCGCCCGAAGCGCGGGAGCTCAGGCTGCGGCAGTTCGAAGATTTCTTCAACAGCTCGGGCCTTGCCACCCCGGACGACACCACCTGCTACGAAGACTGCCAGACGGGTTATCGCGCCCGGAACATCGCCTGGACGCAAGGCTATGCGCGAGGCATGACCAGCGTCCAAGCCGGGGCCAACGAATACGCGCGGGAATTCGGAATTACCCCGGCGACCAGCCAGTATGGGGACGTTGCGATCCAAGACGAAACGGTTTTTCATTCCGGATATCGCGAATGGCGGCGATTGATGGTCAAAGGCGCGATGGACGACGCCGCCAAGCGCGCCGCCGCGCAGGGAGGTGTGCAATGAACGCCGGCCCCACCCTCGCCGCCGACCTGCTCTACCGCGAAGCCGAGCTGTTGGACGAGCGCCGCTGGAGCGACTGGCTCGAGCTATTCCTGCCCGATGCCGAGTACTGGGTGCCGGCATGGCGGGACGAAGATCATCCTACCTCCGACCCGCGTGCCGAGCTCTCCTTGATCTACTACGCCAACCGCGGTGGCCTGGAAGACCGCGTGTGGCGCGTCCAGT
>NZ_CALFCW010000048.1:0-78956 GCF_937950555.1 uncultured Pigmentiphaga sp.
CACGTACACGGGCGATATCTCGTGGCGGGCAGTCGTACCGGTAGAGCGCCTTCCGAAAGACCTCATGGAGCGGGTCTCGACGATTTGGTGCGGCCCCACCCGGCATGCGGTGATGTATTACCTGCGGGACGGCCGGCTGCTGAACTTCGGCGGTGCCGTCGCGCGGGAAAAACCCGCGGATGAATCGTGGACGTTGAAGCGCCCCTTCCATGCGAAATTAAAAAACGAACAGTCGCACGCCGACAGCACAGGAACGAAAGGTGCCAACGACGCCGCGCCTCTCAGACACAAAGGGTCGCCACAGATCTACCTGGTTGCGTCGAAGAAGGAGGAAAGAGAGAGTTGCCGTTCGCGGAAGACAGAAACCGGATTTGCCGCGGTGGCCATACAGTAAAGACCAAGCAAGAGTCTGCTCAAGTGCTATCGTGAGCTCCAAACCCAGGATGTTCGCGAGCAGTACGAGCGACAGATTAAGGAAATTGCAGAAGTCCCACGGCGAGGCCATGCTGGAGCTGCGTGCAAGAAGAAATTGCGGTCCCTGCTGAGCAAGGACTGAAAGTAATCGAGACGACCCTCAGGAACTGCTGGCCGAATCATCACTGTGGGCGTCTTGCCCGCACCTGTAGCCAACACCTGCGGGGCTCTCGGTTGCGATCGCGGGCGACCGCATTGGCGACGCGACGTATGGTCCGAGTCTAGTAGTCCGCTCGACGAGCTTAGAGTTACTCGTAGCCTTAGCAAACGGGACGATACGTCTCGCGCCGCGGAATTTTGAGTTCCGGTTCCGCCTTCTTTAGAACCGAAGACTGGTGTACCGAACCCTTGTGCGAAGGAGCGGCGTGAGAGGTCGGCGAACAAGGTGGACGCTGGGATGCGCACAGGCTCGGCTCCTCTATAGCGCGAGCCGCGCGCATCCGGCGCCCCTTGCCTGCGCTATACCCGGAGCTCATCGGCGGAGAGCCGAGACAGCTCCGCTCAACAGGAGGCGTGCACAGTGGCGCAAATTGGTGCGAAGGTGGAGGGAGGGCACTCGTACGAAGCTCGACTGCACAAGCAGGTTCCGCGCTCCATCAAGACAGTTCCCCGGGCCACCGGTAGCGATTCGGCAAGCTATGATAACGTCAGGTAAGCCCTGGCCGTGGTTTTGGGGCAATTACTAGATCTAGTGTGCAAAGACGTATCGGACCCTAGATGTTGTGTTTCGCGATCGATGCGGAGGTAACACGCGAAATTTACGGGCATTTTTTTGCGCGGGATTTGCCGTACTGAGAAATCTCGTAATAAAATTTGATTAACGCAACCCGCCACACTTGTTGTCTTCGGATAACGTGACCTTCTCGGAGGCAGTGTAAAAGGCGGGTTTTTTCATGTCTGGAATTTTTGTGCGACAAGAATGACCAACGAAGCACAGTCTGATCCAGGTGGAACCTCCGCGGAACAGGGTAGGAGAGGCGTATTTGACAAGCCGCACCTTGAGCCCAAGGACCTCGTTGAAAAGCTTCGGGGCCAAGGCATGACGGTAGAGGACGATGCGCTGCCCTACTTCCTGCAGGTCGGTGGGTACCGCATGAAGGGGTACTGGTTCAAATGGCTGGACCCAAGCACCAAACAGTTTCCCGCTGGGACGAACTATCGACAAGCAATCGAACGCTACGAGTTTGATCGGGAGTTGAGACAGATCACTATTGACCCGCTCGAGCGCATCGAAGTCATGCTTCGCGCCGCGATCTCGAACGTCATGAGCAAGCACGAGGGCCCGCATTGGTTCGAGCGGGATGAGCTTTTCGACCGCCGGCCCAAAACAGTTCGTCTACCGGATGGTTCGCAAAAGGTGATACCACCTTCGGAGCCGTTCCACGAACGGGTGTCCATGGCAGTGGATAAGTCGCAGCGACTGCCCATCGTCAGCTATTATCGCAGGAAGTACCGCGCGCCCCAGAATCCACCGAGTTGGATCGTCAGTGAGTGCCTAACGTTCGGAGATTGGTGCAAGGTTTATCCAAAAATTGCCAGCTACAACTATCGCCTGGAAATTGCTCGACGCTTTAAGGTTGAAGATCCGAAGGTATTTGCGAGCTGGATACACGCACTGTCCGTCCTTCGAAATACAGTTGCACATTACGGGCGCATCCTCGATGCTCAGTTGGGTGTCACTCCCGCCCGTTACACGCCGTGGGGATTGTGCTTTCCCCCTACACAAAATCGGACGTTCTACCAGATTGCTACGATCATCAGCTTTCTCTGCCAGGCGTGCGCTTTTCCGAATGTCCGCTGGAAGGAAGACTTATCCGCGCTATTCGGTCGCTACCCAAACATTTGCGTGCAAGATGAGCTTGGCTTTCCACCTGATTGGCATACGCGCCCTGGCTGGGCGCCCGTCAGGGACAAGCCGACCCGGCAGCGCCGAAAAGGTAGATACAGACCGCGCCGATCTGCTAATGCCTCGGAAACAGCCGGGGCGCTAGCGAGGAGCGCGCTTGTTCAGTCAAGCTAGGGACTGTAGCTCGTCAGCAGGCCGATTGAACGCGACAATCTCATAGCCTGGCGAAGGCGACCCGGTCACTTAGAAAAACCTTGACTGACCGACCGTTCGGGCCGCCGCAACCAGTCCCTGATCGACCGGCCATGAACGTGCCCTAACCAGGGAGACGGCTTTCATTGGCCGGTGTACCGAAGTGCTGGCCAGCTCGAGCGCTGCCTTAAACGGGTGCCCCATCCGTCCATGATGTGTGCTGGGATGTCAACGGGCATCCTGCCCAAAAATGCCGTTCCCCATAACGGTATGTCTATAGTCTTTGGCATACAGCGACAGACAACAAAAAGCCCGCAACGCTTAAACGATGCGGGCTGGGAAATTAATCTGGACCACCTAAAACAGGTAATTGGTGCCGGTGAAAGGAATCGAACCCTCGACCTTCTCATTACAAGTGAGCTGCTCTACCAACTGAGCTACACCGGCAGAAGGCCGGATTGTAATGGAAAATGCGCGGGCTCGGCCTCGGCCCTCAGGCCGCGGCGCTGGCCGCCAAGCGCGCCGGGTCGGCAGACCAGGCGCTCCATGACCCGGCGTACAAGGCGGGCTGGATGCCCAAGTCTTGCACGGCGGCGATGAGGTATGCGGCGGCGACGCCTGAGCCGCAGTAGGCGACGGCGGGTGGGGCGTCGGCGTCGAGCAGGCCGAGGCCGCGAGCCAGCTCGAGACGCCGCTCGCGCGGCAGCAGGCGCCCTTCGGCATCCTGCCATTGCCCGGCCGGGCTGTTGACCGCGCCGGGCAAGTGCGAGGGCTGCACGCCGTCGCCCGCATAGTTGGCCGCGGAACGCGCATCGATGAGCCGGAAGGCTTGGGGGTTGGCAGCGATCTCTTCGGTGCCGATGCCCTGCAGGGCGGGCAATGCGGCTGCGCTCTCCGGCTCGGTCTCGGCGACGGCGTCGCCCGCAGCACGCCAGGCCTTCAGGCCACCGTCGAGGATGCGCACCTTGGGCAGCCCCGCCCAGGTCAATACCCACCAGGCGCGGGCAGCCGCCGTGCCGTTTGCCGCGTCATAGACCACAATGCCGGCGTCGCGGTCTATCCCGGCCTGCGCAACCCAGGCCAGCACGGCTTCCCGGGACGGCAGGGGTAGCCGACCTTCAGCGGGGTTGCCGGGCGCCGCATAGTGCACGGGCAACGAGGTTTCCACCGATCCGGGAATCAATCCCGCCGGCGGTTGGGCATGCGCTTCGGCCGCAACGTACACGGGCGTGACGCGACGCTCCGGCGCGGCGAGCGCGACAACCAGTCGCGCGGCAGGGATGAAGGGAGAAGCGACGGTAGAAGCGGCTGCGACAGACATGGGTTGACTCCTTATCGATTGCGATCGCCTTGCAGCAAGTGCGCGCCGGCCTGGCGCGGCATGGCAAGCGTCATGCCCACACTGGCCAGTGCGATCGCGGCCAGCACGGCATAGGTCCATGGATAGGCTTGCCCGGGATTCAAGCTCCCGAGCGAAGCGCCGCCCTTGAGCAGCAGCGCCGCGGCAGCGACGCCGATGGCGACGGTGAGGTTTTGGATGGCGAGAAAGAAGCTCGTGGCGGCGGCGAGCTGCGGGCGTGCCACGTCGGCATAGGCCAAGGTGCCGTACGCGTTCATTTGCAGGGACCTTGCCCACCCAAACCCCAGCAGTGCCATCGCATAAAACCCCAACGCGCCCTGCGGCGGAATGATGCCCGCCAGCGCCAGGCAAGCGGCGGCGAGCACGCCATGCAGGAGCAACCCGTTGCGATATCCCATGCGCCGCAGGATGCGCGCGCTGAAGAATTTCATGGCGAATCCTCCCACGGCAGGCAGGAGCACGACCAGGCCGGCTTCGAGCGGGCTGTAGCCGTCGCGTTGCTGCAGGGTCACGGGCAACAGGAACGGCACGCCGCCCACCGCGATGCGGAAAACCGAGCCGCCGGCCATGGCGTCGCGGAAACTGCGCACCTTGAGCAGCGCCAGCGCGAGCACCGGTTCGGCCACGCGGCGCGCATGACGTACGTATACCGCCAGCGTCGCCACCCCGGCCGCGAGCGCGACGAGTGCCCAGTGCAGCGTGCCCCGCCCTTCGGCCAAGGTCACCAGGCCCCATGTCAGGCTGGCAAACCCTGCGCCCGTCAACAGTGCGCCGCGCACGTCGAAGCGTCCGCCCGGCTTGCCCTCGGTGGCCGGCAAGAAGCGCCACACCAACCACAGTGCCCCCAGGCACAGGGGGCCATTGATCCAGAATATCCAGCGCCACCCCACATAGGTGGTCAGCAGGCCGCCCAGGAATGGGCCCACCATAGGCGCGATCATCGCCAGGAGGATGACGAGGGCCATGGCTTCGACGATCTCGTGCTTGGCAGCGGTGCGCAGCACGATCAGGCGCCCGACAGGCGCCATCAAGGCCCCAGCCATGCCCTGGACGAAGCGCAATGCGATCAAGACGGCGGCGTTGGGCGCCAGGCCGCACGCGAGCGAGCTCAGGAGGAAGAGCCAGATCGCGCCGGAAAATACCTTCTTGTCGCCATAGCGGTCGGCCAAGCGGCCGCTGAGCGGAATGAGCAGCGTGAGCCCCAGCAGGTATGCCGTGATGGTCGCGCTCAAGGTGACGGCATCGCTGCCCAGGTCGACGGCCATGGCGGGCAGCGCCGAGGCCACGCTAGTGGCATCGAGCTGCTCGACGAAGAAGATGGAGGAAACGATCCACGCCGTGCGGCGCGTGAGCGGCGAAAGACTGGCGGCGCGCGCCTCGCCGGAAGCAACCGTGGACGACATCAGGCAGCCTTAGGCACTGCGGCCAAGCCACGCGCGGAAATGGGATCGTCCGCGCCACCGGCGATCAAGGTCCGCAGCATCTGCTTGACGGCCTGGCGCTGTGCCGGCGTTTCCCATTGGTGCTTGGCAAACTCGCCGGCGACGCGGCCGGGCCGGTCGAACACGAGGATGCGGTCGGCCATGCCCAGGGCTTCTTCGAGCGAGTGCGTAATCTGGAGCACGGTCTGCCCGTGGGCCTTGGCGATGCTCTGGAAATCGCTGCGCAGGGCGGCCGCCGTGACTTCGTCGAGCGCGCCGAAGGCTTCGTCCACGATCATGACCTCGGGCCGCGTGATCAAGGCACGCGCCAATGCCACGCGCTGGCGCATGCCCCCGGACAACTGCTGGGGATGCGCGTGCTCATAGCCCGCGAGCCCGACCTTGCGCAGCATCTCGACGGCGCTGGCCTCGGTCTGGGGCGACCGGCGGCGCAGGATTTCCAACGGCATGAGCACGTTTTCGAGGGCGGTGCGCCACGGCAGCAGGCGGTCAGTCTGGAATACGCAGCCTATGCGCCCGCGTAGCTCGTTGAAGTCCCGGTGGGGATCGACGCCCAATACGCGCACCAGGCCGGCCGTTGCCTGCGCCAGGCCCAGTACCAGGTTGGCAGTGGTCGATTTGCCGCAGCCCGTCCGGCCCACGATGCAGACGTGTTCGCCCGCCTCGACGGAGAAACTCAAGTCTGCGATCGCCGCTTCCTGGTGCCGCTTCGCGAAGCGCTTTTCCACGTGCACGAATTCAATGGCCTTAGACATCGCCGCGTACTCCGTCCTGGCCCCGGTACGACAGGAAATGCCGTTCGAAGCCGCTCAAGACCTGGTTGCTGAGGATCACGAACAACACCAGCACCGCCGTCCAGACAATGGTTTGGTCCATGCGGAACATCTCTTGCGAAACGCGCAGCTGGTGGCCGATGCCCGTCATGCCGCCCAGCAATTCGGCCATGATGGTGACGCGCGTGGCGTTGCCGATATTGATGCGCCATACGGTAAGCAACGATGGCAGGACGGCTGGCCACCACAGGATGCGCACCTTCTGCCAGACCGTGGGCCGCATGGATTGCACGAGGTCTACCCAGTCGCGAGGAATGCCGCGCAAGGCGTCGCGGGCTTGATAGAAGAATGCGGGCAAGGCCGAGGTGACCACCACGAAGGCGATCCGGGTCTCGGTATCCTGGAACCACAGGATCGCGAACAACACCCAGCACAGCGACGGAATGCCCTGCTTGAGTTCGACCAGCGGCACCAGGAAGCGCTCGACGTGCACGTTGCCCGCCACCGCCGCACCCAGCAGTGAAGACGCCAAGAACGACACCAGCAGGTAGGCCCATATGCGGCCGTAGGTGGTGACGATCGAGGACCAGCCCTCGGGCGACGAGAGCTGCTCTCCGGCCGTCTCCCAGATTTGGGCCAGCGAAGGGAAAAACATCAGCGTCGAATGACGCGACGCCCACTCCCAGGCGGCCAGCATGAGTGCAATGGCCAGCGCGCCCTCCCAGGGCACGGAAGCCCAGGGCGCGCCCTGGCGCGCGCGCTGCGGCGCAGGCGCGTTCGAGTGCGCAAGACTACTCATGTGCGGCTTCCACGTCGAAGTTCGAGACCAGGGAATCGAGCTCGGCATCGGTCAGCGGACGTGGCAGCTGGCCGCCTTCGGGCAAGAGCTTCTGCGTAAGCAAGGCCACCGTCTTGATGTGCTTGCGCAGCGGCTCGATGCGCATCAGGTCGCGATAGCGTTCGAGCACGGTTTGCAGGGCCGCGACGTCCACCTGCGCGTCCTTGGCCACCAGGCGGGCAGCTTCCGCGGGGTTGTCGCGGATGAAGGCGGCCGCATCGCGGTTGGCAGCGTAAAAGCGGCGCGCCAGATCCTGGTTGGCCTTCTGGGCAATCCAGTCGTTGGCCACGCCGAAGGTAATGGACGGCACGAAGTCGGTGCCTGCCGCTTTCTGCCACACCGCCTTGTCGAATACCGGCAGCGCATGCAGCGCGCCCTTGCCTTGCGCCACCGCTGCCGCACCCTCGGTAGGGTTCACCAGCAGCGCGTCAATGCGGCCAAGCTGAAGTTCGGCCAGGCCGGCGGCACCCCGCGCGCTCGATGACTTGATCTTCACTTTGCCGAGGTCGACACCGCGGGCCTGCAGGAACCACTTCGACAACGCCCAGCTACCGGTAATGGTGTCTGTCTGCAGCACCTTGCCCTCGAGCTGCTTGGGATCGTTGATGGCTGGGTCGCGCAGGACGATGTCAGACTCGAAATTGAAGATGTTCCACAACAAGGTGAAATTCCCGCCCTGCTGCTTGAAGCGGCTGACCGCGGCGATCGCGGCGCAGAAGCAGACCGGGTCCCTGCCCGTGGCGAAGTCCGTATAGGCAACGTTGGAGGGCTTGGGCGTCACCACAAGTTCGAAGCCGTGCTTGCGATCCAGCCCCGCGCGCTGGATCAGCGCGGGAATCCAGATGCTCTGCGAAGGCGGTGCGAATACCGTAACCGAGAGCTTGGGCAACGGCTCGGCAGCGTGTGCCGCAGGCGCCGATGCAACGGCGAGCCAACCCGCGGCGAATACAGCCGCGGCGCGTTTCAGCAAAACGTTTTTCATCTCTGTCCCTTCAATCCAGGACGGCGCGGTGCAGCAGCCGGTCCTGGCCGGCATAGTTGAAGATGCCTCGATGCTGGACGATGCGGTTGTCCCAGATCAGCGCGGCGCCCGTCTCCCAGCGGTACTCGGTGCAGACTTCGGGCGACTTGATGAACTCGAAAACAATGCCCAGCAGGTGGTCGCTGACCACGCGTGGCACGCCCAGCACACGCTGCGCATAGAGTTCGCAAGCAAAGAGCTGCTTGGCGCCCGTCTCGGGGTGCACGCGCACCAGCGGCACCTCCAGCGGTGGCGTCTCGTAGCGCGCCTGCGCCAACCGCTCGGGATCGGCGTACGACATCGACACGAGCCCCATCTGGTCCGCGTTGTGGATGATGGTCAAGGTCTCGAGGTAGGCCGCGAACTTGGGGTCGAGCAATCGATAGGCCGCGACCGCATTGGAAAACAGCGTGCCCCCGCCATGTTGGGGCGCCTTCAGCGCATAGAGCGCGGTGAACTTCTGCGGACGCTCGCGATACGCCTGGTCGATGTGCCAGATGTAATTGGTCCGCGTTTTCTTGCGGGCGGAGTCGATGGCATTGGTTTCGCCTACGGCGCGCGGCGCCTGGGGATTGCCGGCGAAACGCGGGGTGCCGAAGAGCGAGGCGAAGCGCTCGAAGTCCTCGGGCTCGATGGAACCCGGGGTGAAAGACAGAAACCCGTATTCGAGCAGGCTGCGGTAAAGAAAAGTCCGGACGTCATCCGGGGTGGGCGCGTCGGGCTGGAAGCGAAACCCCTCGACCACTCCCCCGACGACGGGCGAATACGGTTTGATGCGGATGTCGCCGTAGCGCACGTCGCCGTAGCGGTAGAGTTCGGGCTCGAGGATGCGCGGCTGGTGCAGCTCGGTATCCGCGGGCCGGTGCAGGGGCTTGAGCAAGGCGTTCATTGTCAGTCTTCTCACGAAAGAGAAGAGCAGGATAGCGACGCGCCCCGCTTCGGCTAACGAATATTTCCGAGTTTCCTTATGCGTCTATGCAAATCACTTGGGGTAATGGATGCGCTTGCCACCGCGGCAGCGGCGCAATGGAAAAGGAACCCTGGGGTGAACACGGGCTGGCGCCCGGCCCCCGCAAATGAAAACGGGGAGGAGCATCGCTCCTCCCCGCCTGGAAATACGCCAGCGGCCGGCCTTATTTGATGACCGTCAGCTTAGGACGGCCACGATCCGGGCCGGACGGCGTAGGATCGGTGTCCTCGGGCTTGCCTTCGGTGCCCGCACCTTCGCCCCCCGGCACCGCGGACAGCTGCGGACGCCCCGCCCCGCTTTCGGGCGCCGACGGCTCCGAGGCATCGTCGACGACCGGACTGTCAGGCGGCTGCCCCTGGCTGCCTGCCGGGACGCGTGGGCCGGCCTCGAAAGCCATGCCGTGGCCGGTTTCCCGCGCGTAAATGGCCGTGACCGCGTCCACGGGCACGGATATCTGCCTTGCCACCCCGCCGAAGCGCGCCTGGAACTCGATGTATTCGTTGCCCAGCTGTAGCTTGTGCGTAGCCAGGCGCCCGATGTTCAGCACGATTTCGCCGTTCTTGACGTGCTCCCGGGGCACGATGACCCGCTCATCGACCGTGACCGCGATGTGGGGCGTATAGCCGTTGTCGGTGCACCACTCGTGCAGCGCACGGATCAAGTAAGGCTTGGTGGATATTTCGCTCATGGTTACACCCCTGGTGCGGTGCGCCTCGCCGCCCTCGCGGCGCCGGCGGCCGGCCGGTCCGCGGCGGCCCTTGGCGCGCCGCCTGGCATCAGCGACGCATGACCTTTTCGGACGGCGTCAGCGCTTCGATATAAGCCGGGCGCGAAAAGATCCGCTCGGCGTACTTTTGCAGCGGAGCGGCGTTCTTCGGCAGCTCGATGCCGTAGTGGTCGAGGCGCCACAGCAGCGGCGCGATGGCCACGTCGAGCATCGAGAACTCTTCGCCCAGCATGTACTTGTTCTTCAGGAATACCGGCGCCAGCTGCGACAGCCGGTCCCGGATCTGCTGGCGGGCCTGCTCGAGGCTTTTCTCGTCGGCACGGCTTTCGCGGGCCTCCAGCGTCGAGACGTGGGTGAACAGTTCCTTCTCAAAGTTGAACAGGAACAAGCGGGCCCGGGCGCGCATCACCGGATCGGCCGGCATCAGCTGGGGATGCGGAAAACGTTCGTCGATGTACTCGTTGATGATGTTCGACTCGTACAGGACCAGGTCGCGTTCGACCAGGATGGGCACCTGGCCATAGGGGTTCATGACCGCGATGTCCTCGGGCTTGTTGTAGAGGTCCACGTCGCGGATTTCGAAATCCATCCCTTTTTCGAATAGCACGAACCGGCAGCGTTGGGAGAACGGACACGTGGTTCCGGAGTAAAGCACCATCATGGCGGGGTCTCCAGAGAGAGATAAAAACGTTAAAGGGCCAGCCATCCGAACGGATGCTGGCCCCGGAAAGGTAGTTCAAAAAAACTACTTGACGTCCTTCCAGTACACGGCGTTCAGACGCCAAGCGATGACCGTGAAGAATGCCAGGAAAATCAGCACCCACACCCCTAGACGCACGCGCTGCTGCTTGACAGGTTCCGCCATCCACGACATGAATGCGACCAAGTCGGCCACGTCGTTGTCGTACGCGGCGGCCCGGGCCGGATCCTTGGGCGTGAAGCGCGTTTCCACCGTTTCGTGGCCGTGGTACCCGGCCACTGGCTCGTGCTTGACGGTCGCCACGCCATTCACGTCGTAGGTAGTCGTCACGCGTTCCCAACCCTGCCCGCCTTTGTGCATGGCGACCATGGTGAGTTCGCGCGGACCCTGCAGCTCCCATAGGACGTGGGGCATGCCGACGTTCGGAAACACCAGGTTGTTCCAGCCGGTGGGCCGGGTTTCGTCGCGGTAGAACGTACGCAAATAGGTGTAGAGGTAATCGGCGCCGGACGGACCCGCATTGACGGATTTCGCCCTGGCTATGACCGATAGGTCGGGGGGTGCGGCGCCGAACCATTCCTTCGCCTCTTTGGCGTCCATGGCAACGGTCATCATGTCGCCGACTTTACCGCCCGTAAACAGCAGGTTGTCCTTGATCTGTTCGTCGGTCAGGCCGATGTCCCGGAGGCGATTGTACCGCATGGACGAGGCCGAATGACAGTTGAGGCAGTAGTTGACGAACAGCTTGGCCCCATTCTGCAGGGCGGCGAGATCGTTCAGACGGTCGGGCGCCTTCTCCAGGTGGTACCCGCCTTCGGCGGCCTGCACCCCCGTGCAGGCCAGCATCAACATCAGTACACCGAGCAGCTTCTTCATCTTGATATCCGTTAGTCTGTCGGGCCGGCGGGACGCCGCCGGCGCCGTTGGGCATCCTCAGTGGGCAGAAAAGGTCACGCGCTCGGGCACCGGCTTGAACGTACCGAGGCGGCTCCAGAGCGGCATCAGCAGGAAGAAGCCGAGGTACAGGAGCGTGCCGATCTGCGAGATGACGTTGAAAACCTCATTGGGCGGTTGCGTGCCCAGGTAGCCCAGCACCAGGAAGTTAACGATGAATACGCCGTAGATCCACTTGTGCCAGCCCGGCCGATAGCGGATGGACTTGACCGGCGAGCGGTCCAGCCAGGGCAGGAAGAACAGGATGACCACCGCGCCGCCCATGGTGACCACGCCCCAGAACTTGGCGTCCCAGACGCGCAGCAGCACGGCCACGGCCACCAGCACGACCGCCGTGACGATCCGGCCGGTTGCGCCCAGGCCGCTCTTGAAGAGCGCCCAGAGGGCCGCCACCACCGCGAAGAACGCCAGGACCCAGGTGAAATCGTCCGTGCAGGCGCGCAGCATCGAATAGAACGGCGTGAAGTACCAGACCGGGGCGATGTGCGGCGGCGTCTTGAGCGGATCGGCCGGGATGAAGTTGTTGTACTCCAGGAAGTAGCCGCCCATCTCGGGCGCAAAGAACACGATGGCGCTGAAGACCATGAGGAAAATGGCCACGCCGAAGAGGTCATGCACCGAGTAGTAGGGATGGAACGGGATACCGTCGAGCGGCACGCCGTTGGCGTCTTTCTTCTCCTTGATCTCGATGCCGTCGGGGTTGTTCGAGCCGACTTCGTGCAGCGCGATGATGTGGGCAACGACTAGGCCAAGCAGCACCAGCGGCACAGCGATGACGTGGAACGAGAAGAAACGGTTCAGCGTCGCGTCGGACACGACGTAGTCGCCGCGGATCAGGATGGCGAGGTCAGGGCCGATGAAGGGGATGGCCGAGAACAGGTTCACGATGACCTGGGCGCCCCAGTAGGACATTTGGCCCCAGGGCAACAGGTAGCCCATGAAGGCCTCGGCCATCAGGCACAGGAATATGGCGACGCCGAAGATCCAGACCAGCTCGCGGGGCTTGCGGTACGACCCGTAGAACAGCCCCCGCAGCATGTGGAGGTAGACCACGACGAAGAACATCGAGGCGCCGGTGGAGTGCATGTAGCGGATCAGCCACCCCCAGGGCACTTCGCGCATGATGTATTCGACCGACTGGAAGGCGCGTTCGGCGTCGGGCTTGTAGTGCATGACCAGGAAAATCCCGGTCACGATCTGGATGACCAGCACCAATAGCGCCAGCGATCCGAAGAAGTACCAGAAATTGAAGTTCTTCGGCGCGTAATACTCGGACAGATGCGCTTTCCAAGTCGAAGTGAGCGGAAAGCGGGCGTCGATCCAGCCCAGGAGGCCGGTAGTCTCGACATTCTTCTCGCCAGCCATGGCTGCTGCTCCTTTTGCTCGGCGGGTTCAGCGCTGCATGCCTCGCAACGCCTACATTTTTCGATGGCTTGTTGTAACTGGGCGCGGCTCGTGCCTGCGCCGCCGCGATGACTGAAACTCAGGCCTTGTTCTTCTCGTCGACACCGACCAGGATCTTGGTGTCGGAGATGAACTCGTACGGAGGGATCGTCAGGTTGTCCGGCGACGGTTTGTTCTTGAACACCCGGCCGGCCATGTCGAAGGTGGAACCGTGGCAAGGGCAGAGGAAACCGCCGTGCCAATCGGCCGGCAAATTGGGTTGTGGCCCGGTAGCGAAACGGGCGGTAGGCGAGCAGCCGAGGTGCGGGCAGATACCCACCGCGACGAAGTACTCGGGCTTGATCGAACGGTATTCGTTGCGCGCGTATTCCGGGGTGATTTCGTCCGGATTGCGCTCAGACTTGGGATCGGCGAGCTCGCCTTCGACTTCCTTCAGCGAAGCGAGCTGCTCGGGCGTGCGACGGATGATCCAGACCGGCTTGCCGCGCCACTCGACGGTGCGCATCTCCCCGGGCTGCATATCTCCGACTTCGACCTCCACCGGGGCGCCCGCCGCTTTCGCACGCTCGGAAGGCGCGAAAGTGCTGACGAAAGGGACGGCCACGCCGACAGCCGCGACTCCCCCTACGGCACAGGTGGTTCCGACCCAAAATCGGCGGTCGGCGTCTACCACTTTGTCCTCACTCATTTAGGAAACCCTCAAGATTACTTCTTTTGTTTTAAAGCACTTGAAAGCAAACGGCGCTCTTGACAGCCGGCGCCTTATCGTAACCTTCGAGTATACCGCAATGCTTGGAGCGCCTGACAGACTTCGTAGCACATTCGCCCTGGCCGGCATCCGACAAAGCCCCGGAAAACAAAAAAATAAGAGATACTTCGCGCGCTACAAACAAAACAGGCAGGGAGGTGCCTATGAGCGTCATCAAAGAGTTTCGCGACTTCGCCATGCGCGGCAACGTCATCGATCTCGCCGTCGGCGTGATCATCGGCGGGGCCTTCGGCAAGATCGTCGATTCCGTCGTGAAAGACCTGATCATGCCCTTGGTCAATTTCTTGGTGGGTGGCCGGGTCGACTTCAGCAACAAATTCATCGTCCTGCGGGCGCCAGCCGATTACACCGGGCCACAGACCTACGACGCGCTCAGCAAGGCGGGTGCCACCCTGCTCGGCTGGGGCAACTTCCTGACCATCTTCATCAACTTCGTCCTGCTGGCCTTCGTCATCTTCTGGATGATCAAGCTGATGAACCGGGCCAAGGCCTCGTTCGAGCGCGACACGCCGCCTCCGCCCCCCGCCCCGACGCCGGAAGACATCCAGCTGCTGCGGGAGATCCGGGACCTGCTTAAGAAATAAGCAGAAAGCGCCCTGCGGCGTTCGCGTGCCGCGCGGCGCAGGCCGCGCTCGAGTGCGATGAGATCCGGGCGCATGCGGGCCGCTTCCGCGGCCCGCCCGGTCAGACCGGATTGTCGATATCGACGAAATCGACCCGGATGCCGAAGCGCTCGGCGATGGCGCGCCCCACCGCCTGGACGCCATAGCGCTCCGTGGCGTGATGGCCCGCCGCGAAAAAGGCGGTGCCGGATTCCCGGGCCAGATGGACGGTGGGCTCGGAGATCTCCCCGGTGATGTAGGTCTGGGCGCCCGCGTCGATGGCGTCCTGGAGCAGGCTTTGCGCCGCCCCGGTGCACCAGGCGACCCGGCCGACCGGCCGGGAAGGATCGCCAATCAGGAGCGGAGCCCGCCCCAGGCGCTCGGTGATGCGCGCGGCCAGCTCGCCCACGGTGGAGACGCCCGCCGCTTGGCCGAGCCAGATGAGGCGGTCCGGCCCGGCCGACTGGGCCACGCCGTCCACGAGGTGCGGGACGAGGCCCAATACTTCCGCCAGCTGCGCGTTGTTGCCCCACGTGGGGTGGGCATCCAGCGGAAGGTGGTAAGCGAACAGGTTGAGGTCATGCCCCAGCACCAAGGACAGCCTGGTGCGCCGGGTACCCCGCACGCGCGGGTCTTCGTTCTTCCAGAACCAGCCGTGATGGACCAACAGCGCGTCGGCGCCCGCATCGATCGCATGGCGGATGGCAGCCTCGGATGCCGTGACCGCGGCGATAATATGCCGCACCACCGGGCGGCCTTCCACCTGCAAGCCGTTCGGGCAGTAGTCGCGGAACTTGTCGACCTGAAGCTCGGCCGCCAGCCACGATGCGAGTTCTTCGGCGGCCACGCCGCCGGCGCCCGGGTTGGGCGTACCGGTTTGCCTTGGGGCCCGCCCGCCTGCGATCATTGTTCAATCTCCTACGCTAGGGATAAGTACTTTGCAAATGCGCCGACTATGGCTGATCTTTGCCCAGACCACGACGGTGTGCCTGGCCATTTTATTCATCGTCGCGACCTTGCGTCCCGAGTGGCTGCCCCGCCGCGGCGGGCCGGGCGCCAATAACGCCATTGTCGTGCCCTTCTTCGAAGCGACGCCCGGCCGTGCGGGTGAAGGCAGGGCGGTCGCTTCCTACGCCGCTGCCACCCAGAAGGCGGCGCCGGCAGTGGTCAATATCTTCACCAGCAAGGAAACGCCCCAGCTGCCGACCTACCCGTTCTCGGACGATCCCGTATTCCGGCACTTCTTCGGCGAACCGGACTTGAACCCCGAACCGGTATCCAGCCTCGGATCCGGCGTGATCGTCAGCCCTGAGGGCTACATCCTGACCAACAACCACGTCATCGAGGCGGCGGACGAAATCGAGGTCGCACTGGCCGACGGCCGCAAAGGCAAGGCCTCCCTGGTGGGCTCCGACCCCGAAACCGACCTCGCCGTCCTCAAGCTGGACATGCCCAACCTGCCCGCGGTGACCTTCGGCCGGGCGGAGGACTTGCAGGTCGGGGACGTGGTGCTGGCAATCGGCAACCCCTTCGGCGTGGGGCAAACCACCACCATGGGCATCGTCTCGGCACTGGGCCGTACCCACCTGGGCATCAATACGTTCGAGAACTTCATCCAGACCGATGCCGCCATCAACCCCGGCAACTCCGGCGGCGCCTTGATCGACGCGCAGGGGAACCTGGTCGGCATCAACACGGCCATCTACTCGCGCACCGGCGGGTCGCTCGGCATCGGCTTCGCCATCCCGGTGAGCACCGCGCGGCAGGTCATGGAGCAGCTCATCACTACCGGCACGGTCACGCGCGGCTACATCGGCGTAGAACCCCAAGACCTGACCGCCGAGCTGGCCGACGCCTTCAAGCTCTCGCGCAGGGAAGGCGTGATCATTGCCGGCGTGGTGCGCGGCGGCCCCGCCGCCAAGGCCGGCATCCGCACCGGGGACATCGTGATCTCGGTCGATGGCAAACCCATTGCGGACACCACGACCATGCTCAACGCCATCGCCCAACTGCCGCCCGGCCAGAAAGTGGCCATCCGGATCGTCCGTGGCGGGCAGGAAATGGAAGTCTCCGTCACGGTGGGCACGCGCCCCCGCCCGCGCCGCGATGGGCGCCCGTAGCGGCTCGCCCTAGCGCTTGCCCAGGCCGAGGTAGCTTTCGACGACGCGCGGGTCGTCCGCGAGCTGCCGGGCCGGGCCCGACAGCACGACCTGCCCGGTTTCCAGCACGTAGGCGTAGTCCGCCGTCTGCAGCGCAGCCCGGGCGTTCTGCTCCACCAGCAGGATCGCGACGCCGCGCCGCCGCAGCTCGGCGATGATGAGGAAAATCTCCTTGACGATACGCGGCGCCAGGCCCAAAGAGGGCTCGTCCAGCAGCAACAGCCGGGGCTTGGCCATTAAGGCCCGGCCCAGGGCAAGCATTTGGCGTTCCCCGCCCGACAAGGTGGCGGCCAGCTGGCGGCGACGCTCCTTGAGCCGGGGAAACAGCGCATAGACCTCCTCCATCGAGGCAGCCTGGTCGCGATGGCCGCGGCGGTAGCGCTGGAACCCGCCCAGCAAGAGGTTGTCCTCCACGCTCATTTCGCCGAACAGCTCCCGTTTTTCAGGCACGAGGTTCAGGCCGGCCGAGACCATGTGCTCGATGTCGACGCGCCGCTGCGGCTCGCCGTCGACGCGCACCGCGCCGCGGGCGGGCAGCAGTCCCATGATCGCGGATAGCAGCGTGGTCTTGCCGGCGCCGTTGGGGCCGATCACGGTCACGATGGTGCCGGCCGGCACCGTCAGGTCCACGCCATGCAGCGCCTCGACCTTGCCGTAGGAAACGGACAGGCCCGAGACTTCGAGCAATGGCGAAGATGCAGCCGGGCTGCTCATTCCACACCTCCCAGATAGGCTTCGAGCACCCGCGGATCGCGCTGTACTTCCTCGGGCAGGCCTTCGGCGATTTTTTCGCCAAACTCCATGACCACCACGCGGTCCGCCAAGCCCATGACGAAATCCATATCGTGCTCAACCAGCAGGATGGCCATGCCCTCGGCGCGCAACGCGCGCAAAGTTTCAGCCAGCGCCTGTTTCTCCAGATAACGCAGGCCCGCAGCCGGCTCATCCAGGAGCAGCAAGCACGGATCCGCACAGAGCGCCCGGGCGATTTCGAGCATGCGCTGCTTGCCCAGGGGCAGCGAACCCGCCGGCAGGTCGAGCACATCGCCCAACCCCACGCGGCGCGCCTGGCGAGCCGCCTCGGCCAGCAGGCGGGCTTCTTCACTGCGCTCCAGGTGCAGGGCGCCGCGCACCAACCCCGACAGCAACCCTTTGCGCTCGCGCAGATGAGCGCCCAGGGCGATGTTTTCGAGCACGCTCATCTGCGGCAAGAGCCGCACGTGCTGGAAGGTGCGGCCCATGCCCAGCGCGGCGATCGTCCGCGACGGCTGGCCCGTCACATCCCGGCCGCGGAAGATGACGCGTCCGGCGGTCGGATCGTCCACGCCCGATAGCAAGTTGAACATCGTGCTCTTGCCTGCGCCATTCGGTCCGATCAGGGCCAGTACTTCGCCGGCCGGAACGGAAAAACTGATGTTGTTGTTGGCGACGAGGCCGCCGAAGCGCTTGGTCAAGCCCTGGGCCTCGAGCACGATTTCGCCGTGGGCCGGCTGCGTGCGGCGCGACAGCGGCGCGGCCTGTTCGTCGATGACCCGCGCATCGCGCGCCAGCGGCAAGTAGCGGCGCGCCAGGCGAACCACGACAGGCCACAGGCCATCCGGCGCACGCTGCAGCGCAATCACCAGCAGGATGCCGAAAACGATGCTCTCGAAATTGCCCGAGGCGCCAAGCAAGGCCGGGAGCAAATCTTGCAGCCATTGCTTGAGCATGGTGACCAGGCCGGCTCCCACCAGTGCGCCCCAGACGTATCCTGCGCCGCCGATCACGGCCATGAACAAGTACTCGATGCCGATATGCAGGCCGAAGGGCGTGGGATTCACGAAACGCTGCATATGTGCGTACAGCCAGCCCGACACACAGGCAAGCAGCGCAGCGATCATGAAGATGGCGATGCGGGAGCGGGCCGTATCCACGCCCATCGACTCGGCCATCACCATGCCGCCCTTCAGGGCCCGGATGGCACGCCCTTCCCGCGAATCGAGCAGATTGCTGACCACGAGCATGGCGAGCAACAACACCGCCCAGATGAGCCAAAAGAGGTCCCGCCCCCTGGACAAATCGAGCCCGAACAGGGAAATCGAAGGCAGCCCCGACAATCCCGTATGGCCGCCGAGGAAATCCAGGGTGCCGAACAGGTAATACAGGCTAAGGCCCCAGGCGATGGTGCCCAGCGGCAGGTAGTGCCCGGACAGGCGCAACGCGATCGCGCCCAGCACCCAGGCGGCGAAGGCCGTCACGATCAACCCGGCGACGAGGCCGATCCAGGGCGATGCGCCCAGCCAGGCGAAGGCCGGCGGAAGCGTGGCGATGGACAGCCAGGCGCTGGTATAGGCGCCCAGCCCCACGAACGCCGCCTGCCCGAACGAGGTCAGCCCGCCGACCCCCGTGAGCAGCACCAGCCCCAACGCCACCAGTGCGTACAGGCCGATGTAGTTGAGCAGCGTGACCGTAAATTCCGACATGCCCAGCCCCGCCGCCGCCAGCAGCGCGAGGCCGACGCCGATGATCCAGATGGAGCGCAGGCGCATCATTCCTCCTCCACGTGGCGGGAAGCGAGCGAGCGCCAGATCAGCACGGGGATGATCAGCGTGAACACAATGACTTCCTTGTAAGCGCTGGCCGCAAATGAGGAGAAAGCTTCGAGCAGGCCGACCAGCACGGCGCCGGCCGCAGCCAGCGGATAGCTCGCCAGGCCGGCAATGATCGCAGCCACGAACCCCTTCAGCCCAATGAGGAAACCGGTGTCGTAGTAGATGGTGGTGATGGGCGCGATGAGGATGCCGGAGAAGGCACCGATCAACGCACACAGCAAGAAGCTGAGCTTGCCGGCAAGGCTGGTCGGTATGCCCATGAGCCGCGCGCCCACCCGGTTTACCGCCGTGGCGCGCAAGGCCTTGCCATAGAGCGTGCGCCCGAATACCACGGTAAGAATGAAAATGAGCACGATGGAGCAGCCCACGACCCACATGGTCTGCGCCGAGATGGGTATGCCGCCGAGCTCGAAGCTCCCCTCGGAGAAGGGCGGTGTGCGCGACCCCTCCGCACCGAAGAACAGCAGGCCCAGCCCCACCATCGCAACGTGCACGGCCACCGATACGATCAGCAAGACCAGCACGCTGCTTTCGGCCACGGGCTGGAAAGCCAGCCGCCACACCATGGGCCCCATGGGCACCACCGCCAGCAAGGCGAATACGATCTGGACTGCGAGCGGCAGCGCCTGGAAATCGACGAAGCGCGCAATCGCGAAGACGACGGCGGGATACAGCAGATTCCAGCCTGCCGCGCGCGGGATGTGCCGCCAATCCCGGTCGCGCCACGCGCTCCAAAGCTCGACGAGCATGACGGCGCAGCCGCCGATGAGCAACAGCCACACCGTGCCCGGCAGCTTGCCGGCTTGCAAGGCGGCCAAGGTCAGCGCGCCCCAGGAGACAAACTCGCCTTGGGGAATGAACACCACGCGCGTGACCGTGAAAGCCAGGACGAGCGCCAAGCCAAGCAGCGCATATATGGCGCCGTTGACGACGCCGTCCTGGACGAGGAAAAGGGCGATCTGTAGATCCATGTCAGCTCCGCCGGGCGGCCCCGCAGGGCCGATGCGCCCCGCCCGGGGCAGCGAAATCGAAAAACAACATAAAAAAGCCGCGCGCCCATCATGGCGCGACGGCGTTTCCCCAACGGGATGCTTCCGGCTTGGAGCCGCCCGGCAGACGCGCTCCAGGGTGCCGGTCGTTCACTACGATGCGCGGCCGAACGTTGCCGGTTCGCCGACGCCGCCCGAAGCATACCGGACGGCAGGGCATCTGGCGCGCATGCCTTCGAATACCTTGACTGCCTTTTACTTGAGCAGCTTCCAGGCGCCGTTCTCGATGGTCACCATCACGCGGGAACGGTTGTCCAACCCGACGTGATCGGAGGCGCTCATGTTGAACACGCCATGGGCGCCGGCCACGTTCTTGGCGTTTTCCAGGGCGTCGCGCAACGCAGCGCGGAACTCCGGCGTACCCGGCTTCGCCTTCTGGAGCGCAACCGGCACCGCCGCTTCGATCAGCTTGCCGGCGTCCCAGGCATGGGCGCCAAAGGTAGAGACAGAACCCTTGCCGTAGGCAGCTTCGTATTTCTGCACGTATTCCGTGGCCGAAGCCTTGACGGGATGGTCGGCAGGCAGCTGTTCAGACACCAGCACCGGGCCGGCAGGAAGGAACGTGCCTTCCATGTCCTTGCCGCCGACACGCAGGAAGTCGTTGTTGGCCACGCCGTGGGTCTGGTAGTACTTACCGCGGTACCCGCGCTCCTTGAGCGTTTTCTGGGGCAGCGCGGCGGGGGTGCCGGCCGCGCCGATCAGCACCGCATCGGGCTTGGCCGCGATCATCTTCAGTACCTGTCCCGTGACGGAAGTGTCGGTGCGGTTATAGCGTTCGTTGGTCAGCACCTTGATGCCCGCGGCCTGCGCCACCTTGACGAACTCCTGGTACCAACCTTCGCCGTATGCGTCGGCAAAGCCGATGAAGGCGACCGTCTTGACCTGCTGGGCCTGCATGTGCTCGACGATGGCCTTGGCCATCTCGGCATCGTTTTGCGGCGTCTTGAAGGCCCACCGCTTCTTGGCGTCCTGGGGTTCGACGATGATGGCCGAGGCCGCCATCGAGATGACCGGCGTGCCGGTTTCGGCGGCGATGTCGACCATGGCCAGCGAGTTCGGGGTGATGGTGGATCCCACCATCACGTCGACCTTGTCTTCAGTCACGAAGCGGCGCGCATTCTTGACCGCGGTGGTCGTGTCGCTCGCGTCGTCCAAGACGATGTAATTGACTTTTTGGCCCGCGATGGTCTTGGGCATCAACGAAAACGTGTTCTTCTCGGGTATGCCCAGGGAAGCGGCCGGACCGGTGGCGGAGACGTTGACGCCCACGGTGATGTCGGCCTGAGCGGCCACGGCGAAGACGGCAAGGCCCACGGCCACGCCCAGTTTGCTGATGGAAAACATGGAAGTCCCCACTTGTTGTTTCGATTCTGGATTGGAAGTTCCGCCCCGCCGCGCGGGCGGCGTGCCGGAAAGAGCCGGATTCAAGCCTCTTCGATCGCAGTCGATTCCGACTCCCGCTTCTTGATCATGCGCGCCGCCAGCAGGCCCACTTCATAAAGCAGGCATAAAGGTACTGCCAACATGAACTGGCTGACAACGTCGGGCGGCGTGACGATGGCCGCCACGACGAAGGCCCCGACCACCACGTAGCCGCGCGCCGCCGCCAGCTTGGCGACGGTCGTAATCCCCGTCTTGACCAGCAGCACCACGGCCACCGGTACCTCGAACGTCAGGCCAAAGGCCAGGAACATCGTCATCACGAAGTTCAGATAGGCCTCGATGTCGGGCGCCGGCGTAATGGATTGCGGGGCGAAGGTCGCGATGAAGTGGAAAACGGTCTTGAAAACCACGAAATAACAAAACGCCATGCCCGCCAGGAACAACACCGTGCTGGAGACGATGAGCGGCAGTGCCAGGCGCTTTTCGTGCTGGTACAAGCCCGGCGCGACGAAGGCCCACGCCTGGTACAGCACGTAAGGCAGGGCAATCACGAAGGAGGCCAGCAGCGTGACCTTGACCGGCACCATGAACGGCGTGATGACCCCGGTGGCGATCATGCGGGTGCCCTCCGGGAGCGTGGCAAGCATGGGCTGCGCCAACACGTCGTAGATGGCCGACGCGCCGGGATAGAAAAACAGCACGATGAACACCGCGACCACGGCGATGATGGCCCTGAGCAGCCGGTCGCGCAGCTCCACCAGGTGAGAGATGAAGCTGTCCTCTGGCAAAGTTTCTTTGTCTGTCACGTTTTTTCGCTTTCGCGTACCGTCGGGGCCCCGGCCGGTTGGCCGGCAGCGGGTTGATGGACAGCGGGCGGCAGCAGGTCGGCCGGAAACAGCGATCCCTGGACGAGGTCGTCGCCCGGCTCGCTCCCGGCGGCGGGCGGCGTCGTGGGGGCCGTTTCAGCCGCATGCGCCGGTTCGGCGCCCGCCGCAGGGTGAGGCCCGCCCGCAGCGTCGCCGGTAGGTTCCGCGGCCGGCCCCGGCAAGGGCTCCGACGACGCCGCCTGGACCTCCCGCGCGGCTTCTTCGACCGTATGCTGGACCTCGCTGAGCCCTTTGTTCAGGTCGTCGACGTTGGTCCGGATCGTGGTTTCGAGCGAGCGCGCCGCATCTTCCATTTCCTTGCGCAGGTGGCGCAGCTCGTCGAGCTCCATTTCCCGCCGGATGTCGCTCTTGACGTCGCTGACGTAACGCTGCGCCCGCCCCAGCAGGTGGCCGACGGTGCGGGCCACCTTGGGCAGCCGCTCGGGGCCGATGACGATCAGCGCCACCACCCCGATGGTGAGAAGCTCGGTAAAACTGACGTCGAACATTCAGCGCCCTGTATCGGCGCCAGGCGCCATCGTTTTAGTCATGGATCAAGAACCCGGCAAAAAAGCGCGATGGGACGCAGCCGGCGGCTCGTCCCAGGTTGCGAAGGAAATCGCCCCATGCGGGAGATCATGCGGCCGGGAACCGAATGCCCCGGCCCGGCCGGCGAACTGCCTCCCATGCCCCCGGGCCGGCGCCCGGGCTGGCTCGCTCAACGCGCGGGAGGCGCCTTCTCCTTCGCTTCGACATCGATGGTTTCGGCCGCCACGCGCTTCGGATCGCCTTCGGCGGCAGTCGAGGCCGAGGTCGTATCGCTGCCTTCCTTCATGCCCTCCTTGAAGCCTTTCACGGCGCCACCGAGATCCTGCCCGAGGTTCTTCAGCTTCTTGGTGCCGAAGATCAGCACCACGATCAGAAGAACTACCAGCCAGTGCCAAATGCTAAAGCTACCCATTCCATGCTCCACGCCTTGCGGCGGATGATCGTCCAGTCGTTACGGGCGGAAACCGCCGGTGGTTCAGTTGCGCTTCCAGGGCCGCGGGCCGCCTATGACGTGATAGTGCAAGTGCGGCACCTCTTGCCCGCCGTCCGCGCCGTTGTTGACCATCAGGCGGAATCCCCCTTCCGGCCCGGGGCGACAGCCCTGCTCCAGCGCCAGACGGGGAATCAGAACTTGCATTCTACCCAAGAGCGGCGCGTCGCTTTCCGTGATCTCCTGCAGCGAGGTGATGTGCCGCTTGGGGATGACCAGGAAATGTACGGGCGCAATGGGATTGATGTCGTGGAAAGCGAAGATTTCGTCGTCTTCGTAGACCTTGCGGGACGGGATTTCCCCGCGCGTGATCTTGCAGAATATGCAGTTGTCGCTCATTTCGTTTGGTTCGTGGCGTTGCCGCTGCGCGCGGCTTTTTCATCCAAACCCGACACGCCCTCGCGCCTCGCAAGCTCGGCGACGACCTGTTCGGGACGCAAACCGTAATACTCCAGCATGACGAGACAATGAAACCAAAGATCAGCGGTCTCGTAAATGATCTTTTCCGGCACGCCGTCCTTGGCCGCCATGACCGTCTCGGTCGCCTCTTCCCCGATTTTCTTCAGGATGCCGTCCGGCCCCTTGCTGAAGAGGCGAGCCACGTAAGAGGAGTCGGGGGAGCCGCCCCGTTCGGGCCTGCGGCTGGCGATCGTATCTGCCAGCCGCGCCAGGAAATCGTTCATTTGTAAATGCTCTCCGGATCCTTGAGGACGGGGTCGGTCTCCACCCAGCGCACGCCGCCCTCGCCTTCGGTTTCCAGGCGGCGGTAGAAACACCGCTCGCGCCCGGTGTGGCAGGCAATGCCGCCGACCTGCTCGACGCGCAGCAGCACCACATCGCCGTCGCAATCGAGCCGGATTTCGCGCACCCGCTGCACATGGCCAGACTCCTCGCCCTTGCGCCAGAGGCGCTTGCGCGAGCGCGACCAGTAGGTGGCATTGCCGGTACGCAGCGTCTCGCGCAGCGACTCACGGTTCAGGTAGGCGAACATGATGACCTTGTTCGTCGTGACCTCCTGGGCAATGCCAGGCACGAGCCCGTGCTCGTCGTAGACGATGGCATCGAGCCAGGCTTCCTGGTCCGCAGGCAAAACGTCGCGCTCGGTGCTCATGCTCTATCCAACCTTACGCTGATGCCGCGCTCGGCCATGAAACGCTTGGCCTCCTGCACGGTGTGCTGCCCATAGTGGAAAATGCTCGCGGCCAACACGGCATCGGCATGGCCTTCGGTGATGCCATCGGCCAGGTCCTGCAACGACCCCACCCCGCCGGAAGCAATGACCGGGATCGGCACCGCGTCCGACACCGCGCGGGTGAGCTGGAGGTCGAAGCCCGAGCGCGTGCCATCGCGGTCCATGCTGGTAAGCAGGATCTCGCCGGCGCCGTACTCAGCCATCTTGCGCGCCCACTGCACGGCATCCAGGCCGGTAGCGTTGCGCCCGCCGTGGGTGAACACCTCCCAGCGCGGCGGTTCGCCTTCGGCCGAGACGCGCTTGGCGTCGATCGCGACCACGATGCACTGCGACCCGTAGCGCCCCGAAGCCTCGCGCACCAGCTCGGGATGGGTGACGGCCGACGTATTGATGCCGACCTTGTCCGCGCCGGCGTTCAGGAGCCGGCGCACGTCCGAAACCTGGCGCACCCCGCCGCCCACGGTGAGCGGGATGAAAACCTGTGCCGCCACCTGCTCGATCACCGACAGGATGATGTCGCGCTGATCGCTAGAAGCGGTGATGTCGAGGAAGGTGAGCTCGTCCGCCCCCTGCTCGTCGTAGCGGCGCGCGATCTCTACCGGATCGCCGGCATCGACCAGGTTCACGAAATTGACGCCCTTGACGACGCGGCCGGCGGTCACGTCCAGGCAGGGAATGATGCGACGTGTGAGCATGCCTACCCCTTACGCGCGCCGCGCGCAGGGGAACGCGCCCCGGTGTGTGCGCGCGGCAGCCCCTCGGAGGTGCAGAATGCCGCGGCGGCGCGGACCGGACCAGCCGGCGCCGCGTTGCCCCGGGAGGGGGCGCGGAGTGCTGTTGCAACCATGAATGACTCGATAAGCAAATGTTCAAAATGCCCGGCCTGGGTTGCCGGAGCGGAAGGCCTGCGGCGAAGCGGAGGCCCCGCAAGCCTTTAGCGTACCGCGAATCGGGCGGCGGACCGTAGGGACAGCCAGGAGCCGCGGGCGAGCCGGCGGCGCGCGGTGGGACCGGGGAACCGCCTCTTCCCCCTGGCTTCTTTAATCGTTAATGCGAGCCGCTCAGTTCGTCCGCCAGGGCCTGGGCGGCCTGGAAGTCCAGCGTGCCCTCGTAGATGCTGCGGCCCAGGATCGCACCTTCGATGCCCTCGTCTTCCACCTCACAAAGTTTCTCGATATCGGTGAGGTTGGCGATGCCGCCCGAGGCGATGACCGGGATGCGGACATGCTGGGCCAGCTTGACCGTGGCTTCGACGTTGACACCCGAGAGCATGCCGTCACGGCCGATGTCCGTGTAGATGATGGATGCGCAGCCGTAGTCTTCGAACTTCTTTGCCAAGTCCGTGACGTCGTGCCCGGTCAGCTTGCTCCAGCCGTCGGTGGCGACCTTGCCGTCCTTGGCGTCGAGGCCGACGATGATCTGGCCCGGGAAGGCGCTGCAGGCATCGTGCAGGAAGCCCGGGTTCTTGACCGCGGCAGTGCCAATGATGACGTAGGAGATGCCGCTGTCCAGGTACCGCTCGATGGTGTCGAGGTCGCGGATGCCGCCGCCGATCTGCACTGGGATTTCGTCTCCCAGGGCATCCACGATGGCCTTGATGGAGGCCTCGTTCTTGGGCTTGCCGGCAACCGCACCGTTCAGGTCCACGAGGTGCAGGCGGCGCGCCCCCTGGTCCAGCCAATGGGTGGCCATGGCGGCGGGTTCTTCGGAGAACACGGTGGCATCGTCGAGATCGCCCTGGCGCAGGCGGACACAACGACCGTCTTTGAGATCAATCGCGGGAATGAGAAGCATGGCGAATCGGAGCGTCGTTCGTATCGGGAAGCACTAACTGGGCGACTAGGCGAAAAGACCGGCCGGATCCCGGCTGGCGGAATTCATGGATTCCATCTCACGAAATTCCGATAAATGCGCAAGCCCGCAGCGGCGCTTTTTTCGGGGTGGAACTGAGTTGCGAAAATGTTATCTCTGGCTACTGCGCAGGTAAAGGCGACCCCGTAATCGGATTGACCGGCAATTACCCCAATATCGGCGGGAACCACGTAATAACTGTGGACAAAATAGAAGTAGGTGCCGTCGTCCACGCCTTCCCAGAGCGGGTGCTCCATCGTCTGGCGGACCTGGTTCCAACCCATGTGCGGCACCTTCAGGCGGTCCGGGCCTTCGAAGGCAGGGCCGGCGAAACGAATCACCTCGCCCTCGAACAGCCCCAGGCCGTCGGCCGGGCCTTCCTCACTGCGTTGGAACAGCATTTGCTCCCCGACGCACACGCCCAGCAGCGGCTTGGTGCGCGAAGCCTCGATCACGGCGTCGCGCAGGCCGGTTTCGGCCAGGTTGCGCATGCAGTCGGGCATGGCGCCCTGCCCCGGAAACACGACGCGATCGGCCGCGCGTACGCCCTCTGCATCACTGCAGATGCGCACGTCGGCCTCGGGCGCCACGTGTTCCAGCGCCCGGGCCACCGAGCGCAAGTTGCCCATGCCGTAATCGACCACCGCGATGCGGGTCATAGCACCCCCTTGGTGGACGGCACGGCGCCGCCGGCGCGCGGGTCGACCTCGAGCGCCATGCGCAGGGCGCGGCCAAAGGCCTTGAATACCGTCTCGCATTGATGGTGGGCGTTGACGCCCCGCAAATTGTCGATGTGCAGGGTTACCAGCGCGTGGTTCACGAAGCCCTGGAAGAACTCGCGCGTCAGGTCCACGTCGAACTGGCCGATCATCGCCCGCGTGAACGGCACGTGGAATTCCAGGCCCGGGCGGCCCGAGAAATCCACGACCACCCGCGACAGCGCCTCGTCCAGCGGCACGTAGGCATGGCCATAGCGGCGGATGCCAGCCTTGTTGCCGACCGCCTTGGCCACGGCCTGCCCGAGGGTAATGCCGACATCTTCGACCGTATGGTGGGCGTCGATGTGCAGGTCGCCCTCGGCGACCAGGTCGATGTCGATCAGGCCGTGGCGCACGACCTGGTCAAGCATGTGATCCAGGAACGGAACGCCGGTCTGCAGGTTCTGCTTGCCGGTGCCGTCGAGGTTGACGACCGCGCGTATGCGCGTCTCGTTGGTATTGCGGGTGATCTCGGCGGTGCGCATGATCGTTTCGGGATAGTCGGGTTGATAGGGCTGCGTCGGCATTATGACGAAGCATCCGGCCGCGCTGGGGCAGCCGCGGCCTCGTCCAGGCGGTACTCGGCGCTGTGCGCGTGGGCCTGCAGCCCCTCTCCGTACGCCAGCGTCGCGGCGATGCGTCCGAGGGTCTGGGCCCCCGCGCCCGACACCTTGATCAGGCTGGACCGCTTCTGGAAATCGTACACGCCCAAGGGCGACGAAAAACGCGCGGTCCGGGACGTCGGCAGCACGTGGTTGGGGCCGGCGCAATAATCGCCCAGCGACTCGGAACTGTGCGGCCCCATGAAAATGGCGCCGGCGTGGCGGATGCGATCGGCCCACCGCTCGGGATCGACGGTCGAGATCTCCAGGTGCTCGGGGGCGATCTCATTGGCGATGGCGCACGCTTCCTCGAGGTCCCGCACCAGGATCAGCGCCCCGCGGTGGGCCAGGCTGGCGCGGATGATCTCGGCGCGCGGCATGGCGGGCAACAGCCGGGCAATGGCGGCTTCGACGGCCTCGAGGTAGGCGGCATCGGGGCACAGCAGGATGGCCTGGGCCAGCTCGTCGTGCTCGGCTTGGGAGAAGAGATCCATGGCGATCCAGTCAGCCGGCGTCTTGCCGTCGCAGATCACGAGGATCTCGCTCGGGCCGGCAATCATGTCGATGCCGACCGTGCCGTAAACCCGTCGCTTGGCGGCCGCGACATACGCGTTGCCGGGGCCCACGATTTTGTCCACGGGGGCGATGGAGGCCGTGCCGTAGGCCAACGCGCCCACGGCCTGGGCACCGCCGATGGCAATGGCGCGATCCACCCCGGCGATGGCCGCCGCGGCCAGCACCATGGGGTTGCGCACGCCGTCCGGCGTAGGCGTGACCATGACCACTTCGGCCACGCCCGCCACCTTCGCGGGAATGGCGTTCATCAGCAGCGAGGACGGATAGGCCGCCTTGCCTCCGGGCACGTACAGCCCTACCCGGTCGAGCGGCGTGATTTTTTGCCCGAGCACCGTGCCGTCGGCTTCGGTGTAGGTCCAGCTCTCGGCGCGCTGGCGCTCGTGGTAGGCACGAATGCGCTCGGCCGCCGCTTCCAGGGCCCGGCGCTGGTCCACGGCCAAGGCGTCGAGGGCCGCGGCCCAATCGGCGCGGGGGATCTCCAGCTCCTCGACGGACGACGCCTGGACGCGGTCGAAGCGGCGGGTGTACTCCAGCACGGCTTCGTCGCCGCGGGCGCGGACATCCCGCAGGATCTCGGCCACCGCCTGTTCGATGGAAGCATCTTCGGACGCTTCAAAGGCCAGCAGCGAGCGCAAGCGCGTGCGGAAATCGTCGCTACGGGTATCGAGTCGGTTGATCAGGGACATATCTCACTCTGCAGAATCGGTTTCACAAGGCCGCCCGGCCGTGCTCCCGGGGGCACGGCGGCAATGGACAACGCAGCCTCTTGATGGAGCGGGGGCGAGCCGCGGCAGCGCTCCCGCGTGCGCCGGATCAGCCGGGCATGGCCAGGCTGGCGCGCGCGAAAGCGTTGATCAGAGGCTGCAACCGGTGTCGCTTCGTTTTCAGGGCGGCCTGGTTGACGACCAGGCGCGACGATATGTCCATGATATCTTCGACCGCGACCAGGTTGTTGGCGCGCAACGTCCCGCCGGTCGAGACCAGGTCGACGATCACGTCGGCCAGGCCGACCAGCGGCGCAAGCTCCATCGAGCCGTACAGCTTGATCAAGTCCACGTGCACGCCCTTGGCCGCGAAGTGCTCGCGCGCCGCCTGCACGTACTTGGTCGCCACCCGCAGGCGGGCGCCCTGGCGCACGGCGCTGGCATAGTCGAATCCGTTCGGCACGGCCACGCACAACCGGCATTTGCCGATGCGCAGGTCCACCGGCTGATACAGCACGCCGGGATGTTGGGCCGTGTGCTCGATCAGCACGTCCTTGCCTGCCACGCCCAGGTCGGCCGCGCCATACTGGACATAGGTGGGAACGTCCGATGCCCGCACGATGATGATGCGCACGCCGGGATCGCTGGTCGGAAGAATGAGCTTGCGCGACTTTTCCGGATCTTCGGCCACGGTGATGCCGGCCTCGGCCAGCAGCGGCATGGTCTCGGTGAAGATGCGTCCCTTCGACAGCGCCAGGGTGATGGGCGCGGCGGGGTCAGCCGGGGCGAAGGCGCTCATCGCCTACCCTCCCGCGATCCGGAAACGATACGTGCCCTCATGCCTGCCCCCTGCCGTCGCTCACGCGACGAATGTCGGCGCCCAATAGCGAAAGTTTGCGCTCCATGTGCTCGTAGCCGCGATCCAGGTGATAGATGCGATCGATGATGGTCTCTCCGTCGGCGATGAGCCCCGCGATGACCAAGCCGGCCGACGCCCGCAGGTCGGTCGCCATGACCGCGGCCCCGGACAGCCGGGGGACGCCCTTGACCACGGCCGTATGCCCGTCGATCTCGATGTTCGCGCCCAGGCGGCGCAGCTCCTGGACGTGCATGTAACGGTTCTCGAAAATGGTTTCGGTGATGACCGCCGTGCCGTCGGCGATGGTGTTCAGGGCCATCAATTGCGCCTGCATGTCGGTGGCAAAGCCTGGGTACTCGAGCGTGCGGAAACCCACGGCCTTCGGCCGGCCGCGCATGCCGGCCTGCACCCAATCCGGGCCGCATTCGATCGACACGCCGGCCTCGGCGAGCTTGTCGAGCGTCGCGCCCATGCTGGAAGGGTCGGCGTTGCGGAGCACGATTTCTCCGCCCACGGCCCCCACTGCGCACAGGAACGTACCTGCCTCGATGCGGTCGGGTATGACGCGGTGGGTCGCGCCGTGCAGCCGCGGGACCCCTTCCACCACGATCCGGTCCGTGCCGTGTCCGCTGATGCGGGCCCCCATCTTGATGAGCAACTCTGCCAGGTCGACGATCTCGGGCTCGCGCGCCGCGTTCTCGAGCACGGTCAGCCCTTCGGCGAGCACGGCCGCCATCAGCAGGTTCTCGGTGCCGGTCACGGTCACCATGTCGGTGCGTATGGTGGCGCCCTTCAGGCGCTTGGCGCGCGCCACCACGAATCCATGCTCGATGCGGATCTCGGCTCCCATGGCCGCCAGCCCCTTGATGTGCTGGTCGATGGGGCGCTGGCCTATGGCACAGCCGCCGGGCAAGCTGACCCGGGCTTCCCCGAAGCGGGTCAGCAGCGGCCCCAGCACGAGAATCGACGCGCGCATGGTCTTGACCAGCTCGTAGGGCGCCTCGAGCGCCTCGACTTGGTCGGCGTGGAGCGTCACGTTGCCGCCCGAATCGCCGGCGGCGCCATGGCGCTCGGCCTTGACCCCCATGCGGCGCAGCAGCCGCAGCGTGGTGCCAATGTCGTTGAGCTGTGGGACGTTCTCGAGCGTGACGGGATCAGAAGTCAGGAGCGAGGCGCAAAGACAAGGCAGCGCGGCGTTTTTCGCCCCCGACACTTCCACTTCCCCGCGCAAGGGGCGACCGCCGGTGATCTGCAACTTATCCATTAATCGCCCACCTTGAATTCCTGGGGAGTCAGGGTACGCATGGACAACGCGTGGATTTCTTCGCGCATGCGCTCGCCCAAGGCGGCATACACCATCTGGTGCCGGGCGATGAGGCGCTTGCCGTCAAATGCCGAACTAACGATGAGCGCTTCGAAATGCTGGCCGTCGCCCTGCACTTCGACGTGCTCGCAAGGCAATCCGTCGAGAATGTACTGCCGGACCTGCTCGGGAGTGGGAAGCATCGCCATCCTCTGGGCTCGTCCTTTCAATAGCGAAGTTTGTAGCCGGTAGACAACAGCCGCAACGCGAACGAGGCTACCAGCAGGAAAGTGCCCGCGACGACCGCCAGGCTATGCCACGGCGAAACGTCGGCGACGCCGAAAAACCCGTAGCGGAAGCCGTCTATGGTGTAGAAGATCGGGTTCCAGTGCGACACGGCCTGCCAGAACGGCGGCAGCGAATGCACCGAATAGAATACCCCCGACAAAAAGGTGGCGGGCATGATCAGGAAGTTCTGGAACGCCGCCATCTGGTCGAACTTCTCGGCCCAGATGCCGGCGATCACGCCGAGCACGCCCATGATGCCGCTGCCGAGCACGCCGAACACCAAGATCCACCAAGGTTCGGCCAGGCGCGGCTCGGCGAAGAACAGCGACACGGCGAAAATCCCCAGCCCGACACAGATGGCGCGCGCGATCGCGGCCAGCACATAGGCCCAGAAAAACTCCCAGTGGGTCAGCGGCGGCAGCAGCACGAACACCAGGTTGCCGGTGACGCGGCTTTGCATCAGCGACGACGAGGAGTTCGCAAAGGCGTTCTGGAGCATGCTCATCATCATGAGCCCGGGGATCAGGAACACCGTGTACGAGACCGAGTCGTAGACCGTCACGCGCCCTTCCAGCACGTGCACGAAGATCAGCAGGTACAGCAGCGCCGTCACCACCGGCGCGGCGATGGTCTGGAAAGCGACCTTCCAGAACCGCAGCATTTCCTTGCAAAACAGCGTCCAAAAGCCGGAACCCGCGTTCAGGTTCGGCTGCAGGCCGATGAAGCCGGCCGGCTTGGCGGCCTCGTCGGACGGAGTTGGACGCTCGGTAGGATGGACCGCGCTCATTGCATTGCCCTCACGCCGCCTTCTCCAATGCCGTCGTTGCCGAAGCGCCGTGCATGATGTTCAGGAACGCGTCTTCGAGATCGGCAGGCAGCACTTCGATTCCTTCGATGACGCCGCCGGCCGTGCGCACCTGCGCCAGCAGCGATTCCAATTCAGTACTGTTTTCCAGGCGGAGCACCGCCCGGCGTTGCTGGTAATCGACCAGCCGTTCATCCAGCACCCGGCTCTTGCCTTGCGGCCAGCCGGACGCGCCCATGTGCAGCACCAGGCGCGAACCGCCTACCTTGGCGAGCAGCGCCCGGGTCGTATCGAGCGCCACGATCCGCCCCGCCTTCAGCATGGCGATGCGGCCGCAGAGCTCCTCCGCCTCTTCCAGGTAGTGCGTGGTCAGCAGAATGGTATGGCCCATCTGGTTCAAGCGCGAGATGAACTGCCAAAGCGTGCGGCGCAGGTCGACGTCCACGCCCGCGGTCGGCTCGTCCAGCACAATCACCGGCGGCCGGTGCACCAGCGCCTGGGCCACGAGCACCCGGCGCTTCATGCCGCCGGACAGCGCACGCATGTTTTCGTCGGCCTTCGACGTCAGCCCCAGGTTCTCGAGGATCTCATCGATCCAGTCGTCATTCTTGCGCAGGCCGAAATAGCCCGACTGGATGCGCAGCGTCTCCCGCACCGTGAAAAACGGGTCGAACACCAACTCCTGCGGCACGACGCCCAGCGCGCGGCGCGCGGCCCGGAACTGGGCCTGGACGTCGTACCCGCAGATAGACACCCGGCCGGTCGTGGGCCGGGACAGCCCCGCCAGGATTGCGATCAGCGAAGTCTTGCCGGCTCCGTTGGGCCCAAGCAGGCCGAAGAACTCGCCCGGCTGGATCTCGAGATTGACATCGTTGAGTGCCTGGAACCCTTCGACGGGCGCGTCCGCGCCCATGCGCCGCCACAAGCTCGTTTGCTTGGGATAAATCTTGGAAACGTGTTCGATACGGACGGCGGGAGACATGACTCGAGTGAAAAACGCTAGCGTGCCCACAAGCCGCACCGGCGGCGGGCACTGGCGCGCACGGGTGCCTCAAAAAGCACAATCCCGGCAAATGCCGGGCAATCCGTCATTATAAGGCAACGGTGGGGGGTGTCCTGCGCCGCGCCGTCTCCTGCCCCCGGGCGGCGCCCGGCCCTAGTTCTCGAACTGGCGATTGCGTTCCGCGAGGGACTTGATCAGGCCGTCGATGCCGCCCTGGCTGATCTGCTGCGAGAACTGGTTGCGATAGTTCTCGATCAGCCAGACGCCGAGCACGTTGACGTCGTAGATCTTCCAGCCTTGGCCGTCTTTCTCCATCCGATAATCCACGGGCACGGGATCGCCGGAGGGCTGCTTGATGACCGTTCTTACGACCACGTCGGTCGCATCGGCCGGATAGCGCGAGGGCAGCAACTCCACCGCGGTCTGCTGCTTGACGGCAGACACGGCGCCGCTATAGGTGCGGACCAACGTGGTGCGAAACTCCTTCACCAAGGCTTGCTGCTGCTCCGGGGTGGCCTGGCGCCAATAGCGCCCCGCTGCCAGCCGGGTGGTTTTCTCGAAATTGACGTACGGCAGGATTTTCTCGTCCACCAGCTGCAGCAGGCGCCGCGGATTGCCCGACTGCACGGCGGGATCGGATTTGATGGCGTTCAAGACGTCGTCGGTCACTTTCTTGACCAGCGCTTCCGGCGAACCCGGCGCCTGGGCATGGGCGGCACCCGCGCAAGCCATTGCCAACGCCAGCAACGACGCGGCCAGCCACCCGAACCCGCGGCGGAACGTACTCAGCGCGATCACTTGTTTATCCAAACAAACCATGGGGAGCCTCATCTCTCTTATTGTTTCGGCTTGCCGGACGCCGAAGCGGCATCGGCAGGCTCGTCGTCATCTTCGTAATCAGGCAGCGAGTAATCCGGCAGCTCGGCGTCTTCCGAACGCGCGCCCCGGATCAGGCTCGCCCGCCGCTGCAAGTAGGCATCGCGGGTGAAAGCATACGGGTCGAGCGCAACCTGGTCGAGCAGGTTGCCCACCTCCAGCAGGTTGGCGCGCGCATTGACGATGCGCAGCCCATAGACCGAATTGCGCACCGGAACGTTGTCGATGTTCCGCACGGCCACCGGGTCCGCCAGGAAATCGACGGCGGTACCGCCCGCGTCGCGGATGGTGCTTGGCCCCAGGAACGGCAGCACCAGATAGGGGCCCGAGCCCACGCCCCATACCCCCAGCGTCTGGCCGAAGTCGGCCCGGTTGCGCGGCAGGCCGTTCTCGGTGGCGAGATCGAAGCAGCCGAACACGCCCATCGTGGTGTTGAACAATACGCGGAAAGTCGTGTTGATGCCGTCGTGCGCCCGGTTCTGCAGGAAGCTGTTGAGCGCGGACATGACGTCGCCCACGTTGGCGAAGATGTTGCGCACGCAGCTGCGGACGGGAGACGGCACGACGTTCACGTAGCCCTGTGCCACGGGCTTGAGCACGGCGCGATCGACCGTGTCGTTGAACTTGTACACGCTGCGGTTGAAGCCTTCGAGCGGATCCCGCGGATCGGGAGGCGCCCCCTCGGGCACGGACGCGCAGGCGGTCAGGCCCGCCGCCAAGACCAGCGCCAAAATATTCTTGTTCATGTTCGTTCGCCTACCCTGTAATCATTTCGCGGCGTCGCCGGCCTGCGAAGAACTGCCCCCTTCGGCCGCCTTGCTATAGAGGAACTGGCTGATCAGATTCTCCAGCACGACCGCGCTCTGGGTGTATCGGATCTTGTCGCCGGCGACGAAATTCTTCTCGTCCCCGCCGGGTTCTATGCCGATGTACTGTTCGCCGAGCAAGCCCGAGGTCAGGATCTTGGCGGAAGAATCGACCGGAAACTGATAGCGGGAATCCAGTTCCATGGTCACCACCCCCTGGTACATCTTGTCATCGAACGTAATGCTCGAGACGCGGCCCACGACGACGCCCGCGCTCTTGACGGGAGCGCGCGGCTTCAGGCCGCCGATGTTGTCGAAATTGGCCGTCACCGTATAGGTGTTGCCGACTGCCAGCACATTGAGCAGGTTGCCCGCCTTCAATGCCAGGAACACCAGGGCGAGCGCGCCGATGAGCACGAAAATTCCCACCCAGAGATCGACTTTCTCTCGCGACATTGCGTATTTCCTCCGGACCGCGCCCCCACGGCGCGTCGTCCCTTGCCAGTTGTCCATCGGCGCCCGGCCGCGGGCGCCGCGTCATTTCATCAGCCGCCGAACATCGAGGCGGTGAGCAGGAAGTCCAGGCCCAGCACCGCCAGGGAGCCCGCCACCACCGTACGCGTCGTGGCCCGCGATACGCCTTCCGGGGTGGGCGTCGCCTGGTAGCCCTGGTAGAGCGCGATCAAAGTCACCGCGACGCCGAAGACCAGGCTCTTGATCACGCCGTTGCCCACGTCCTGCCAAACGTCGACGCCATTCTGCATCTGCGCCCAAAAGGCGCCTTCATCCACCCCGATCAGCTGGACGCCCACGCCCCAGCCGCCCAATATGCCCACGGCCGAGAACACGGCCGCCAGCAAGGGCATGGCGATGACCCCGCCCCAGAAGCGCGGCACCAAGACGCGCCGGACCGGATCGACGGCCATGACCTCCATGGCCGCCAGCTGCTCGCCGGCCTTCATCAACCCGATTTCCGCCGTGAGCGAGGTGCCGGCCCGCCCGGCGAAAAGCAGCGCCGTCACCACCGGACCCAGTTCGCGGACCAGGCTGAGCGCGACGAGCAGCCCCAGCGCCTGCTCCGAACCGTAGCGGTTGAGGGTGTAATACCCCTGTAGCCCAAGCACGAAGCCGACGAACAGCCCGGATACGGCAATGATGACCAATGAATAGTTGCCGATGAAATGGATCTGCTGCACGACCAGGCGCGGACGCCGCAACGCCGTGCCGCTCTTGAGGAGCAGCTGCGCGAAAAAGCGGGCGAACGTGCCGAGCCCCGTTATCGTGCTTCGCGTGCCGGCGCCAAGCGCTATCAGAAACCGCGTGAGCGCCATCACCGGGCCCTCCTCTGCCGCTCGAGCCACGACCGGTAGGCGGGCGTCTCGGGATATTGGAAGGTCACCGGACCGTCCGGCTCGCCGTGGAGGAATTGATGCACGAAGGGATCCTGCGAGGCGGACAGCTCGTCCGGCGTCCCGCTCGCCACGATGGAGCCGCGCCCCAACAAATAGACTTGGTCCACGATACGGAAAGACTCCTGCACATCGTGCGTGATCAGCACCGAGGCGCAGCCCAGTTGATCCGTCATGGTCCGTATCAGCTGCGCGGTCACGCCCATCGAGATGGGGTCCAGGCCGGCAAACGGCTCGTCATAAAGAATGAGCTCGGGCTCCAAGACCACGGCGCGGGCCAGGGCGACGCGCCGTGCCATGCCGCCCGAGATCTCGGACGTGCGCAGGAAAGCGGCGGCCTTGAGCCCGACCGCGTCCAGCTTTGACAATACCCGCTCGAGGATTTCGGCCTCGCTCATGGCCGTGTGCTCGCGCAGCGGAAATGCGACGTTTTCGTAGACGTCCAGGTCGGTGAACAGCGCTCCCTGCTGGAACAACACCCCCATGCGCTTGCGCAGCGCAAAGAGGCGGTCGCCAGACAGGCGGGAGATATCTTCGCCCAAGGCGACCACCCGCCCGGCCTTGGCCGCGAGCTGGCCCGTCGCGGCACGCAGCAAGGTGGTCTTGCCCGAGCCGGAGCCTCCCATGATGGCAACCACCTGGCCCCGCCTGACCTGCATGTTGATGTCTTGCAGGATCGTGCGATCGCCATAGCCGACGGTCAAGCGGTCGAAGACCAACGCGACATCGGAAGGGGAAATAGGTGGTGCCGAATCGGGCATGTAAACGGAGGAGTCGGAAAGATGGGCGGAGCTCGACGAAACTTTCAACGAATTCGCGGGATATCTGCCGCCGATTCTAACAGCAGCATGCGGCGCCACCGGGCTTACCCTTAAATGACGGGGGGACTTTCCCGACGCATGAAAGCCGCCGGTCGCCAGCTCATCCTTATTCGGCCGCCCATGAGGAAAGCGCTGCGGCGAGACGACGCCATGGCCGCAGCGCCGCGCCGGAGTTACGTTTTTACAACAAACCCCGGGGGGCTGTGCAAATCATACTCTTGGAGGAGGCGGCAAAGGGAATTTCCGCCGGAGGAAGAATCGCGCACCCGGTCGCCGCTGGGGCGGCCCGGGCGCGCGTGCAGCGGTCAGCGCGGCAGCTCGGTCGCGCCCATCAAGTAACCGTCCACCGCGGCGGCGCACTGGCGGCCTTCGCGGATGGCCCACACGACCAGCGACTGGCCACGCCGCATGTCGCCCGCGGCAAAGACCTTATCCACGTTGGTCCGGTAGTCATCCGTGTTGGCACGGGCGTTGCCGCGCGCATCGCGCTCGACGCCGAACGCATCCAGGACCTGCTGCACGGGCGAGACAAACCCCATGGCAAACAGCACCAGGTCGGCCGGGATTTCGAACTCGGAGCCCTCTACCTCGACCATTTTCATCTGCCCGTTGTCGCCCCGCTTCCACTCGACGCGGCACGCCACCAGCGAAGTCACCTTGCCATTCTTGCCCTTGAACGCCTTGGTGGACACCGCCCAGTCGCGCTTGACGCCCTCCTCGTGGGACGACGAGGTGCGCAGCTTGAGCGGCCAATAGGGCCAGGTCAGGGCCTTGTTTTCCGAGGCGGGCGGCTGGGGCATCAGCTCGAACTGGGTCACCGAGGCCGCGCCGTGGCGGTTGCTGGTGCCGACGCAGTCCGAGCCCGTATCGCCGCCGCCGATCACGACCACGTGCTTGCCGGTCGCAAGAATCTGGTCCTTGATCTTGTCGCCCGCCACGACCTTGTTCTGTTGCCGCAGGAAGTCCATCGCGAAATGGACGCCTTGCAATTCGCGTCCCGGCACCTTGAGGTCGCGGGGCGTTTCCGCGCCACCCGCGATTACGATGGCGTCGAACTCAGCCTTGAGCTCGTCCGGCGACTTGACGGTGGCCGAAATGCCGAGCGCCTTGGCATCTTCCGGGCGGCCGATGAAAGTGGAGGGACGGAACACCACCCCTTCCTGCTCCATTTGCGCCATGCGGCGGTCGATCTGCCACTTTTCGAGCTTGAAGTCCGGGATGCCGTAGCGCAGCAGGCCGCCGATGCGGTCGTTCTTCTCGAACACCGTTACGTCGTGGCCGGCGCGCGCCAGCTGCTGGGCGCAGGCCAGGCCCGCCGGGCCCGACCCGACCACGGCGACCTTCTTGCCGGTCTTGGCCTTGGGAGGCCGCGGCGCGACCCAGCCTTGTTCCCAGCCGTGATCGATGATGGCGTGCTCGATCGACTTGATGCCGACGGGATCGTTGTTGATGTTGAGCGTGCACGCGGCTTCGCAAGGCGCGGGGCAGATGCGGCCGGTGAACTCCGGAAAATTATTGGTCGAGTGCAATACGTCCAGCGCCTGCTTCCAGTGCTGGCGATACACCAGGTCATTCCAGTCGGGAATGATGTTGTTGACCGGACAGCCGTTGGTGCAGAACGGAATACCGCAATCCATGCAGCGCGCGCCCTGCTGCTTCGCCTCTTCGTCATTCAGCCGAATGACGAACTCTTTCCAGTGCTTGACCCGCACCTCCGGCGCTTCGGCGGCTTCCTGCAGGCGCTGGTATTCCAGAAATCCGGTGACCTTACCCATGACTCTTTCCTGACAATCCTGTTTGATGCCGGGGGCTTGCGTGCCGTGCCCCGGCGTCCAATTCGTTACTGTTGGCCCGTCGCGGCCGGCGCGCCAGGCACGGCGCGCCGCGCGCAGCCCCTACGCAGCCAGCTTCGCCGGATTCTGGGCGTCCCACAGTTCGCCCAGCGCGCGCCGATACTCGACCGGCATGACCTTGACGAACTTGGAGCGGGAGGTCTCCCAACTGTCCATGATGTCGCGGGCGCGGAAGCTCCCGGTATAGCGGAAGTGGTTCTCTACCAGGCGGCGCAGGATGACCTCGTCGGTCTCGCGCTCTCCGCCGCGGGTCATGCTGTGCCACAGGCGCGGCGAGCCATCGCGCTCCTGCTGGGCCGAAGGCAGCACGGCCTCCAGCTCGACCATCGCCAGGTTGGCGCGCTGCCGGAACGTGCCGTCCGGGTCGTATACGTAAGCCACGCCTCCCGACATGCCGGCGGCAAAGTTGCGACCGGTTTCGCCCAGCACCACGACGGTACCGCCCGTCATGTATTCGCAACCGTGGTCGCCCACGCCTTCCACCACGGCCGCGGCGCCGGAATTACGTACCGCAAACCGCTCGCCGGCAACGCCGTTGAAGTAGGCCTCGCCCGAGAGGGCGCCGTACAAGACCGTGTTGCCCACGATGATGTGCTCGGGCCCGTGGCCGCGGAAGTCGTTGGGCGAGCGGACGATGATGCGCCCGCCGGACAAGCCCTTGCCCACGTAGTCGTTACCGTCGCCCACCAGGTCCAGGGTAATGCCGTGTGCCAGGAACGCGCCGAAGCTCTGGCCGGCCGTGCCGTTGCACTGGATGTGGATGGTGTCGTCGGGCAGGCCTTCGTAGCCGTACTTGCGGGCGACCACGCCCGACAGCATCGCGCCGATGGTGCGGTTGACGTTGCGCACCGTGGTGATGAACGAGACTTTCTCGCCGCGCTCCAAGGCAGGCTTGGCGCGTTCGATCAGCTGATGGTCGAGCGCCTTGGCCAAGCCGTGGTCCTGCTCTTCCGAGTGGCGGCGCGCCACTTCGGCCGGTACCGCGGGCTGGTAGAACACGCGGCTGAAATCCAGGCCACGGGCCTTCCAGTGATCGATGCCGGCGCGCGTGTCGAGCAGGTCGGAGCGGCCGATGAGGTCGTCGAACTTGCGGATGCCCAACTGGGCCATCAGCTCGCGCACTTCCTCGGCAACGAAGAAGAAATAGTTCACCACGTGCTCGGGCTTGCCCTGGAACTTGGCCCGCAACACCGGATCCTGCGTGGCCACGCCGACCGGACAAGTGTTCAGGTGACACTTGCGCATCATGATGCAGCCTTCCACAACCAGCGGGGCGGTCGCGAAGCCGAACTCGTCGGCCCCCAGCAACGCGGCGATCACCACGTCGCGGCCGGTCTTCATCTGGCCATCGGCCTGGACGCGGATGCGGCCGCGCAGGTGATTGAGCACAAGCGTTTGCTGGGTTTCCGCCAGGCCCAACTCCCAGGGCGTGCCGGCGTGCTTGATGGACGACACGGGCGAAGCGCCGGTGCCGCCGTCGTGGCCGGCGATCACCACGTGGTCGGCCTTGGCCTTGGCCACGCCTGCGGCCACCGTGCCGACGCCCACTTCGGACACCAGCTTGACCGAGATCGACGCCTGGGGATTGACGTTCTTCAGGTCGTGGATGAGCTGGGCCAGGTCCTCGATGGAGTAGATATCGTGGTGCGGCGGGGGCGAGATCAGGCCCACGCCCGGCACCGAGAAGCGCAGCTTGGCGATGTACTCGGACACTTTATGGCCCGGCAACTGCCCGCCTTCGCCCGGCTTGGCACCCTGCGCCATCTTGATCTGGATTTGGTCCGCGCTGGCCAGGTATTCGGAGGAAACGCCGAAACGGCCGGAAGCGACCTGCTTGATGCGCGAGCGCAGCGAGTCGCCACTCTTCAGCGGTACGTCGGCCACCACGCGCTCCGCACCCAACACGGACGCCAGCGTGTCGCCGTCCTTGATGCCAGACTTGCCGTGCTTGAGCTCGGCCCGGTAGCGCAGCTCGTCCTCGCCCCCTTCGCCGGTATTGGACTTGCCGCCGATGCGGTTCATGGCGATGGCCAGCACGGAATGCGCCTCCGTGGAGATCGAGCCCAGCGACATGGCGCCGGTCGCAAAGCGCTTGACGATCTCCTTGGCTGGCTCGACTTCATCCAGCGGAATGGCGTTGGCTGGATCGAACTTGAATTCGAACAGGCCGCGCAGGGTCATGTGGCGCTTGCTCTGGTCGTTGATGATCTGCGCATATTCCTTATAGGTGCGGTAGCTGTCCGACCGGGTGGAATGCTGCAGCTTGGCGATGGCGTCCGGCGTCCACATGTGCTCTTCGCCGCGGATGCGGAAGGCGTATTCGCCGCCTTCGTCCAGCGCATTCTCGAGCAACGGGTCGTTGCCGAAGGCCGCCTTGTGCATGCGCAGGGCCTCCTCGGCAACCTCGAAAATGCCGATGCCTTCGATGTTGCTGGCCGTGCCAGGGAAGTACTGGTCCACCAGCGCGCGGTTCAGGCCGACCGCCTCGAAGATCTGGGCACCGGTGTAAGACATGTAGGTCGAGATGCCCATCTTGGACATGACCTTCTGCAAGCCCTTGCCGATGGCCTTCACGTAATTGGCGATGGCCTTTTCGGGCGGCACCTTCTGGTCGTGCTCATGCTCCTTGACCAGGGCTTCCATCGCCAGGTACGGATGCACGGCCTCGGCGCCGTAGCCGCCCAGCAGGGCGAAGTGGTGCACTTCGCGCGCCGAACCGGTCTCCACGACCAAGCCGGTGCTCGTGCGCAGGCCGGCGCGGATCAGGTGCTGGTGCACGGCAGAGGTCGCAAGCAGGGCCGGGATGGGCACGCGCGTGGCGTCGACCTGGCGGTCGGACACGATCAGGATGTTGTAGCCGCTCTTGACGGCGTCGACCGCCTGGGCGCAGAGCGCGGCGATGCGCGCCTGCACGCCTTCCTTGCCCCAGGCGACCGGGTAGGTGATGTCGAGCTCGAAGCTCTTGAACTTGCCGTTAGTGACCCGCTCGATGCGGCGGATTTGCGCCATGTCGGCGAAGTCGAGCACGGGCTGCGCGACTTCCAGCCGCAGCGGCGGGTTGACGTTGTTGATGTCCAGCAGGTTGGGCTTGGGCCCGATGAACGACACCAGGGACATGACCAGATTCTCGCGGATCGGGTCGATCGGCGGGTTGGTCACCTGGGCGAAGAGCTGCCGGAAGTAGTTGTAAAGGCTCTTGTTCTTGTTGGACAACACGGCCAGCGGCGCGTCGTTGCCCATGGAGCCCGTGGCCTCCTCGCCAAGCGTGGCCATGGGCCGAAGGATGAACTTATAGTCTTCCTGCGTCCAGCCAAAGGCCTGCTGGCGGTCCAGCATGGGCACTGGGGAACGGCTTTCCTCGATTTCTTCCTTCGCCGGCTCGGGCAGCGTATCGAGCTTGATGCGGATGCGCTCGATCCACTGGCGGTAAGGCTTGCTGTTGGCGAGCTGATCCTTGAGCTCCTTGTCGTCGATGATGCGGCCCAGTTCCAGGTCGATGAGGAACATCTTGCCCGGCTGCAGGCGCCATTTCTTGACGATCTTGCTCTGGGGAACGGGCAGTACGCCGGATTCCGACGCCATGATGACGAGATCGTCGTCAGTGACGATGTAGCGTGCCGGCCGCAGGCCGTTGCGGTCGAGCGTGGCGCCAATCTGGCGGCCGTCGGTGAAGGCGATGGCCGCCGGGCCGTCCCACGGCTCCATCATGGCGGCGTGATATTCATAGAAGGCGCGGCGGGCTTCGTCCATCTCGGCGTGCTGCTCCCACGCCTCGGGGATCATCATCATCATCGCGTGCGCGATGGGGTAGCCCGCCATGACCAGCAGCTCGAGGCAGTTGTCGAAGGTGGCCGTATCGGACTGCCCTTCGTAGACGATGGGGTACAGCTTCTTGAGATCCTCGCCCAGCACCGGCGACTGCATCACGCCTTCGCGCGCGCGCAGCCAGTTGAAGTTGCCCTTGACCGTGTTGATCTCGCCGTTGTGGGCGATGAGGCGGTACGGATGGGCCAGCGGCCAGGCCGGGAAGGTGTTGGTGGAGAAGCGCTGGTGCACCAGCGCCAGCGCCGTCACGGCGCGGGGGTCTGCCAGGTCGCGATAGTAGCGGCCGACCTGGTCGGCCAGCAGCAGGCCCTTGTAGACCACCGTGCGGGTGGAAATGGACGGGACGAAATATTCCTTGCCGTGCTTGAGCTGCATCTTCTGGATCGCGTGCGAAGCCATCTTGCGGATGACGTACAGCTTGCGCTCCAGGGCGTCCGGCACCATGACGTCGCCACTGCGGCCGATGAAAAGCTGGCGGATGACCGGCTCCATCTGCTTGACCTTGGGCGACATCGGCATGTCTTTGTCGATGGGCACGTCGCGCCAGCCCAGCACGACCTGCCCTTCGGCGCGCACGGCGCGCTCCAGTTCGGCCTCACAGGCGAGGCGCGAGCCCATCTCCTGCGGCAGGAAAACCATGGCGACGCCATACTCGCCAGGCGCGGGCAGCTCGACGCCCTGGGCCGCCATTTCCTCACGGTAGAGCTGGTCGGGGATCTGGATCAGGATGCCGGCCCCGTCGCCCATCAGCGGATCGGCCCCCACCGCGCCGCGGTGGTCCAGGTTCTCGAGGATCTTGAGGCCTTGCTGGATGATGGAGTGGCTCTTTTTGCCCTTGATGTGGGCGACGAAGCCCACGCCACAGGCGTCGTGTTCGTTGGCCGGGTTGTACAAGCCCTGGGCCTTGGGCGCTTGGCCAGGCGCGGGCAGGCCGATGCGGGAGGCGTCGATGACGGCCGTTTGCGGCGCCGGGGCCGAATGGAGTTCCTGGCTGGATTGGGGCATGGTGCGCTCCGCTGGGGGATTCGCCGAGGACGAACCCGGGTACTGGGACATCGAAATGGCGGCGCGCGCACGCAGGCACGCCGCGGGTTCCTGACAATACTGCGGCGCACCACCCTGCGCAAGAAAAATAAAAAGGGGAGCGTCCCCAATTATTTTTAGGGGCCCGAAACAGCAAAATTAAATTGGGGACGCACCACTATCGTGCGGATCTGCGCCACGTCCGCGGTCCGCGGGCTGCTTGCGGGGCCGACCGCGCTTGCCGGCGACCGGCCGACGGCTACTGATGCCCGCCAGGCCCTGCACGAACGCCAGCCCGCCCAATGCCCATTGGCCGTAGAGGGCCTGTTCGATCTGGGCCATCTTGGCCCCCGGCAGCCCCTCCAGCACCAGGGCACGATAGTTGGCCTGGCGATCAAACGGCGTATTGCCGCACCTCCAATAATCCATATGGTCCTGCAACGCCCCGGCCGGGGCGGCCCCCATGTGGGCGGGCGCCGAGGACCAGCGCCAAAGCTCGGCGTCAGCCGCCAGCCCCTGCCGCACTGGAATGGTTTCGAGCCAGACGAGGCTGGGCAGCACCCAGGCGCCGGGCTCGACCAGGGTGGACCGGAAGCGCCCGGCGAACACCCGCCCAATCTGGAGCCTCGCCGCCAGCCGGCGCCCAAGCGACTGGATCAGGCTGGAGATCCCGTTCGGCCCCGAAGGTGTCGCCAGGATCACAAGTTGGTCGAAAGTGAGCGTCCACCCATGGAGTGCCACGCTGTAATGGCGCGCATCGCCGGTCAGCCAAGCAATGACTTGATCCAACATGGCCCCGCCCTCACCCCCCGCCGACAACGGCACGGCGAACCGGGCCTGGGCCAGGTGGGGAAGGTCAGGGGCATACAAACGGGGAAGGCGGGCCATATTAAATTAGGGACGCATTACGCGCGGGGATGGGAATTGCTGGATTTCCGCGAACGATACGCCGATTTCGCGGTCTATGCAGCATGGAGATCACGATTGGGTCGCGTCGGGGCCCGGCGCCGGGCGCGACACTTGAACGCTTCGCCTGGGCGCCGTCCGGCCTGCTGCACTGCAGCGTCATCAACCCCGTCAATCGACGCGATCAAAAAGACCGATTAGCACTCTTTAGCCCAGAGTGCTAACCTTCAGATATGGAGGTAAGCCGTTTATGAAACGTTCGTCGAATCAGTCCAACGCTCTCGTGCCCGCCACAAGCGGCCCCGGTGCGCTGGCGCTCGCCATCGCCAACCCCGGCGCGCTTGGTACGATCGAAGCTTATATCGGCGCCGTCAACCGCCTGCCGGTGCTCACCGCCGAGCAGGAATACGAGCTGGCCCAGCGCTACCAACAAAAGCAGGATCTGAACGCCGCCCGCGAACTGGTGCTGTCGCACCTGCGCCTGGTCGTGGCCATTGCCCGGCAGTACCTGGGCTACGGGCTGCCACATGCCGACCTCATCCAAGAGGGCAACGTCGGCTTGATGAAGGCCGTCAAGCGCTTCGACCCCACCCGCGGGGTGCGGCTGGTGTCGTTTGCGATTCACTGGATCAAGGCTGAGATCCATGAATACATCCTCAAGAACTGGCGCTTGGTCAAGGTGGCGACCACCAAGGCCCAGCGCAAGCTTTTCTTCAACCTGCGCAGCCTGAAATCGGACAACCACGCCCTGACGCCCGAGCAGGTGGAAGAAATCGCCACCAGCCTGAACGTTCGGCCGCAAGACGTGGCGGAAATGGAAGTCCGGCTCTCCGGCCAGGACATGGCGCTCGAAGCCCGGACCGATGACAGCGAAGCGGAGTTCGCGCCGATTGCTTACCTGTCGGATGAAGGCCAGCACGAGCCGAGCACCATCCTGGAAGAGCGCCGCCGTGACGAACTACACGGCCACGGCCTGCAACAGGCGCTGGAAAGCTTGGACGAACGCTCCCGCCGCATCATCGAAGCACGGTGGCTGAAGGACGAAGGCGGTGCGACCCTGCAGGAGTTGGCCGACGAGTTCGGCGTCTCGGCAGAACGGATCCGCCAGATCGAAGCACGCGCGATGACCAAGATGCGGGGGGCCCTCGCCGCCTACGCCTGACCGCGCATTGCGGCACCCCGGGGCGGCGGGCCTATGCCTAGCCGCCTTTTTTTGGCCGCCGCCAGGCGCGTCACATTCCGTTACGCATCTGGCGGAAATTTACCGACAATACGCCGCACGCATTGAACTTCCAGCGCCCAGCCTAGCCTAACCATCAGGTGGGACGCGCTTGGTGCAACGCCTTGCGTGTCGGAATGCCGGGCTCCCCCCGCCGTCGGCATTCCTGTCGGCCTCGCCGATACCAACCGATGCATCCGCCTCGTTTTTCTCCTCCCTCCCCCATCTGAGGCGGATAGGTTGACGGGACACCTCACGGTGTCCCGTTTTTTTATCCTCACAACAATTGCTTGATATCGCTCGCGAGCGCGTCCACGCCGGTATTGTGGCGGGCCAAAAGGCGCAGCCGGCCTTCCGGGTCATAGATGTAGATGCCCGCGGTATGGTCCATGGTGTAGGAGCCGGGTTCCTTGCCGGGCACCTTGGCATAGAACACGCGGAAGGATTTGGCCACGCGGGCGGTAGCCTCGGGATCGCCCCGCAGGCCCAAGAAGCTGGGGTCGAACTGGGTCACATACGCCTTCAGGATTTCCGGCGTGTCGCGCTCCGGGTCGACCGTGACGAACACGACCTGCAGACGATCCCCGTCCGGACCGAGCTGCGCCTTCACCTGCGCCAGGTCGGCCAGCGTCGTGGGACACACGTCGGGGCACTGCACGAAGCCGAAGAACACCACCAGTACCTTGCCTTTGAAGTCCTGGAGGGCACGGGGACGGCCGTCGAAATCGGGCAGCGACAAATCGGCACCAAGGTCTGCGCCGCTGACGTCGGTGCTATGGAACGAGGGTGCTTTTTCACAAGCGGCGAGCGCCAACGAAGCCACGGCGGCGACGCCGGCGCGCAGGAAAAATCGTCGAAAAACGGAAAAATCGGCAACCATCGCGAACCTTTGGAGAAAAACCCATCCGCCGCCACGCCGGCGACGGGACGGGCACACATGGGCGCCGTAAGGCTCCTTACACCCAGTGATCGACCAGCAGCGCCGCAAACAACAGGGCCAGGTATAGGACAGAAAACTTGAACAGCTTGCGCGCCAGCTCATCGCTGTACGCTCGGTAAAGCTTCCACGCGTACCCGACGAAGACCGCGCCCAAGGCCACGGCGCATGCGAGGTAAACCACCCCGCTCATGCGGATGACGAAAGGCAGCAGCGTCGTCGCGAACAGGGCCACCGAATACAGCAGGATGTGCAGCCGCGTGATTTGCTGGCCGTGGGTGACCGGCAGCATGGGCAGGCCGGCGTTCTCGTAGTCTTTCTTGCGATAAAGGGCCAACGCCCAGAAATGCGGCGGCGTCCAGATGAAGATGATCAGCACCAGCAGCCAGGCCTCGGCCGGCACGCTATTGGCCACCGCCGCCCACCCCAGCGCAGGAGGCATGGCGCCCGACAGCCCGCCGATGACGATGTTCTGCGGCGTGCGCGGCTTCAGGATGACGGTATAGATGATGGCGTAGCCGACGAAGGTGAAGAAGGTCAGCCACATGGTAAGCGGGTTGACGAGGGTATAGAGCACCAGCATGCCCAACCCGCCTACCACGCCTGACATCACGATGATCTGCAGGGCGCCGATGTCGCCCCGGGCCGTGGGCCGGTGCGCCGTCCGCGCCATCCGGGCGTCGACCTGCTCTTCGATCAGGCAATTGATGGCGAACGCAGCCGCCGCGAGCAGCCATATGCCGATCGTCGCCGCGATCACGGTACGCCAGGGCGGTACCGTGGGCGTCGCCAGAAACATGCCGATCACCGCGCAGAACACGGCCAGCTGCGTCACCCTGGGTTTGGTGAGCACCCAATATTGCCGAAGACGCAGACCGACGGTAGACACCCTGACACCATCCATGGAAAAACCCGTAACCTCAAGACGAACGCGGCTGGGCCGCAGACGCGCCCGGGACCCGCGACAACCTGACCAGAAGCGTAACGCACAAAAGGGTCAGGACGGCGGCGCCGCCATTGTGCAGGACGGCGATCACTATAGGCCATTGCAGGAAAATGCTGGTCAGGCCCGTCAGCAGCTGTACCGCCAGCATGGCCAGCAATGCGTGCGAAGGCCCCTGCAGGCCGGCGTGGCGCCGCAGCTTGAGTGCGAGCCATGCGAAATAGAGCAGCACGACGAAGGCGAAGTTGCGGTGGGTCCAGTGGATCGCCGTCAGCGCGTCTTGCGAGATGAGCTCGCCAGAAGGCAATTCACCCAAGCCCCGCATGACCGAGTACCCACTCCGGAAATCCATTTCCGGCAGCCACTGGCCATGGCAGGTGGGAAAATCCATGCAAGCCAGCGCAGCATAGTTGGTGCTGACCCAGCCCCCCAGCGCCAACTGCACGTAAAGCAGTACCAGGCCCAGTGCGACGTATGGACGCCACCTACGCACCCCGGCCGGGATCTCTGGCAGCACTTTCTGCCGGGCGGACAGCCACGTCAGCAGGGCCAGCAGGCTCATGCCGCCCAGCAAGTGCGCCGTCACGACGGCCGGCATGAGTTGATGGGTGACCGTCCAAGCCCCGAACGCGCCTTGCAGGCACACGGCCGGCAGGATCACCGTCGCCAGCCACGGCGACTGCGCCAGCACCTTGCGGTACCTCCACGCCGCCACCGTGATCGCGATGATGAGCAGGCCCAGCAGGGCGCCTACGTAGCGGTGGATCATCTCTATCCACGCCTTGGGCAGCGTGACCGGCCCCTCAGGCAACGCGGAGGCAGCCGCACGTATGTCGTCCAATGCCCCCAGCGGCGTGATCTGGCCATAACAGCCCGGCCAATCCGGGCAGCCCAACCCCGAATCGGTGAGCCGCACGAAGGCACCGAACATGATCAGGTCGAACGTCAGGAACATGGTGACCGCCACCAGCTTCGCGTAGCGTGCACGGATGCGATCGGTCCGGCCCGCGGCCGGCTGTGCCGTATTCATAACTGCCTACCCTACACGCGAAGCGTGCAGCAATTTGCCGATGTCCCCGCGAATACGCGTGGGATCGGGGTTTTCGGGAAAGCGCATCATTTGGTTACCCAGCGGATCAACCAACCAGATGTGCTGCCGCAGCGCCTGTGCAGTGGGACTCACGCCCGGGGGCAAGGCCAGGAAGCGCGCCACCTGCTCGGCGTTCGCCCGTACCATGTGCGTGCCCTCGTACGCGCGGATCACCACGGTAGGCACCGGCTCATCGTCGAGGATCAGCCACACGCGCTCCAGGCGGGTCACGTTCTTGCCCGTGCTGGCATGGGTCTGCCGCATGATGAACAGCTTCTTGGCGCACTCGTCCCCACAATCGCCGCTGTCTGCGGCAAGCATGACCCACTTTCCTTTCAAGCTGCGCAGGTCAAAGGGCGTGCCGTCGAGATCGGTCAACTGCAATTCCACCGCCTCCGGCACGGGGCGCTGCGGTTCGACGAGGTCCCCATAGTTGGTGGCGCCGGGACGCCATTCGAAGAAATAGGCCAGCGCCGCCGCCACGACGGGCGCAGCGCACACGGCGAGCACCGCATATAGCGAAAACAGGGAGCGCCGGCGGCGCTCGGGTCGCCTTGGGTCAGTGTGTCGAGCGGAAAGTTCGGACAAGGACAACTCCAAATGCGATGGCGGCTATCGCCGCAAAAGAAAACCACTGCAACGCGTATCCGCGGTGCGTATCCACATTCGCCGGGGGGCCTGCCCAGTCGCGGCCCAGCCCGTCCGGCGCTGCATCGGTCTGCTCCAGCACGACGGGCAGCAACGCCAGGCCTGCCGCGTGCCCGTAGGCAGCGAGGTCCAGGTTTTGCAGCCGCGGCGGCTCGCCCTTCGAACGGGGCCACTCGCTTGGCAAATCCTGCGCGCGCCCGCCGAATCGGGCGAGATCGAGCAGGCGCGGAATTTGCGAAAGTAGCACCCCGCGGACGGTGACTTCCCCCGCAGGCGTCTCGACCGCTACCGGCCCGTCGGGCATGGGCCTCGGCAGCCAACCACGCAGCACAGCGACTGCAGCACCGGAATCCAAGGCCAAGGGGGTCACCACCCAAAACCCTGGGCGGGAGCCGGACATGCGGTTTTCCAGCAGCACCGTGCGATCTGCCAGCCAATGCCCCGACGCCTCGGCCTGGCGCCAAGGCTTGAGATCGGCCGGACTCGAAGCGGACGAGAGGCGAAGCGGCGGCATCTGCCGTCCTGCTTCCTCCTGCTCCAGCAACGCTTGCTTCTCTTCGGCGCGGTTCAGCTGCCAGCGCCCCAGCGATGCCGTCACGGCGACCGCCATCGCGAGCAACACCAGCGCCGCCCAGGCCTTGCGCCGACCGGCCCGGGACGCCTCGAAGCGGGATGCCGTCAAAACTGCCTCCGTCACCGCCCCCCGCCTGCGATAATGGCAGGCAGAAGGAGAAATACGATGCGCTTCGTGGTCGCCATAGCCTTCATCGGCATTCTTTACAGTCTGGGTTCGGCAGTCGTTTTTCTGATGAAGGACACCGGCAACAGTAAACGCATGGCTTATGCGCTCACCGCGCGCATCAGCCTGTCCGTCCTGCTGTTCCTGTTCGTGCTGTTCGCCCACTGGATGGGCTGGATACAGGCGACCGGCTTCAATTGATCGACGAAGGCTGGCGCCGGGCGCCCGGAAACGAGGCGGAACCGCGAGACGCGCGCCGCGAACTGAAAGCATGGGCTTTCCGCCCACTATTTTGCCGTACCCACAAGGGAATGTGAGTACGGCAAAACGTCGCACCCCACCCGTCGCGGGCGGGGCGGATACGGATCAGAACCAGTAGACGAACAGGTACAGGCCGAGCCAGACCACGTCGACGAAGTGCCAATACCAGGCGGCGCCTTCGAAACCGAAGTGGTTCGTAGGCGTGAAATCGCCCCGGATCAGCCGGCGCAGCATCACCGCCAGCATGATGGCGCCCATGGTGACGTGGAACCCGTGGAAGCCCGTCAGCATGTAGAAGGTCGACCCGAAGGCGCCGGAGCTGAGCTTGAGGTTCAGGTCGGTGTAGGCATGGATGTACTCATAGGCCTGGCATCCCATGAATATTGCACCCAACACGATGGTGATGAACAGCCACAGCGCCGCGCGGGACCGATGGTTGGCGAGCAGCGCATGGTGCGAGATCGTCAGCGTGACGCCGGAGGTGAGCAGCAGCGCGGTGTTGATGGTGGGAATCCAGAACGGCCCCATCGCGGTGAAGGGCTCGATCACGCCGGCCGGGCCGGTATTGGGCCAGGCGCCGGTGAAGTCCGGCCAAAGCAGCATGCGGTGGTCGAGGTCGGCCAACCACGGCGTGGTGTAGACCCGGGCATAGAACAGCGCGCCGAAGAAGGCCGCGAAGAACATGACTTCCGAAAAGATGAACCAGCTCATGCTCCAGCGGTAAGACACGTCGACGCGCTTGCTGTAGAGCCCGCCGTTGGACTCGGCGATTGCGTCCCCGAACCAGCGGTAGAGCACGAACAGGAAGCCGAGCACGCCGGCCAGCACGCACCACGGCCCGACTCCCACCCCGTTCACCCACAAGGCCATGCCCAGCAAGAAGAACAACAGCGACAAGCTCGCCGTGACCGGGTGCATGGACGGGGCAGGCACGAAGTAATAGGGTGCCTCCTTGCCGGAAACCGAGTGACTTGCACTCATCTCAACTCTCCTTCGCGAATTCCACAAAACCGCATGATTTGGAGACGGCCTTGGGGCCGTCCTTGTTCTTCTAGCTGACGACCGACTTGACGATCAGCAGCAACACCACGACAAACACCACCGCCATCAGCACCCCGGCGATGATGACGTAAACAGGATTGAGCTTTTCAGCATCGGCGCGATAGTCCGCGCCGCGCCGCAAGCCCGTGAACGACCACAGCACGGCCCCGAGCGTCTGGAAGAAATTGAGCTTGCGGCCTGCGGCCGACTTCAGGTCGTCGCTCAACTCCGGTCCTCCTCGCCTGCCGGACGTACGCCCGCAGACCGCCCACCCACTTCGAAGAAGGTGTACGACAGCGTGATCGTATGCACGTCTTTGGGCAACTTGGGATCCACCACGAACACCACCGGGAACTCACGCGTCTCACGCGCCTTCAGATCCTGCTGCGAAAAGCAGAAGCATTCGAGCTTCTTGAAATACTGCGCCGCCTGCATGGGCGCGTAGCTCGGAATGGCCTGCCCCGCCATTTCGCGATCCTGCTGGTTGGCGATCTCGTACACGATGGTGGCCAGCTCGCCAGGATGGACTTCCATCGAGCTCTGCACCGGGCGGAAACGCCACGGCCCCTGGATGTTCGCATCGAAGACGATCTTGATCGTGCGGCTGGTGTCGACCTGCGTGTTGCGGGCGAAGCGTGCGGCATCCTCGTCGACCTTGGTCAGCACGTTGATGCCGGTGACTTCGCAGATGGCCCGATAAAGCGGTACCAAGGCGTAACCGAAGCCGAACATCAGCACGATGATGACGGCCAGCTTGGCCAACATCCGGCGATTGTCCATTCCCCGACCCGACTTTTCCATAAGCACCTGCCCTCTACCCAACGCCCCCTACGCTCCGGCAAGCCCTGCCTCCGGAACGCGGGAGCATGCCTACCCCATCCAGACCTTGCGCAGGACTACCGCCAGAAAGAACAAGGCGGCCAGCAGTGCCAGCGCGAGGCCGGTGCGCCGGTTGCGCCGGCGCTGTTCGGGGGTCTGCATTCACTTGACCACGGGCGGCGTTTCGAACGAATGGTACGGAGCCGGCGAAGGCAGCGTCCATTCGAGGCCGCCGTCTTCCGCACCCCAGGGGTTGGCCGGAGCCGGTTCGCCTTTGCCGCGATAGGCCTTGACCACGATATAGAGGAACAGCAGCTGCGACAGGCCAAACCAGAACGCACCAATGGTGGAGATCTGGTGGAAGTCGGTGAACTGCGCGGCGTAGTCGGCGTAGCGGCGCGGCATGCCGGCCAGGCCCAGGAAGTGCATGGGGAAGAACGTGACGTTGAACGAAATCAGCGAAGACCAGAAGTGGAGCTTGCCCAGCTTCTCGTCATACATGACGCCCGTCCACTTCGGCAGCCAGAAGTACGTGCCCCCAAACAGGGCGAACAGCGAGCCCGCCACCAGCACGTAGTGGAAATGCGCCACCACGTAGTAGGTGTCCTGAACCTGGATGTCGATCGGCGCCACGGCCAGGATCAGGCCGGTGAACCCGCCCATGGTGAACACGAAGATAAACCCGATGGCGAACAGCATCGGGGTCTCGAAGGTCATCGCCCCGCGCCACATCGTGGCCAGCCAGTTGAAGATCTTCACGCCCGTGGGCACGGCGATCAGCATGGTGGCATACATGAAGAACAGCTGGCCGGTGACGGGCATGCCGGTCGTGAACATGTGGTGGGCCCACACGATGAACGACAGGATGGCGATCGACGCAGTGGCATACACCATCGAGGCATAGCCGAACAGGCGCTTGCGGGCGAACACCGGCACGATCGACGAAATGATGCCGAACGCCGGCAGAATCATGATGTAGACCTCGGGGTGCCCGAAGAACCAGAAAATGTGCTGGTACATGACCGGATCACCGCCGCCTGCGGCATTGAAGAACGACGTGCCAAAGTGACGGTCGGTCAGCACCATGGTGATGGCGCCGGCGAGGACGGGCATCACCGCGATGAGCAGGTAGGCGGTGATGAGCCAGGTCCAGCAGAACAGCGGCATCTTCATCAGCGTCATGCCCGGAGCGCGCATGTTCAGGATCGTGACGATGATGTTGATCGCGCCCATGATGGACGAGGCGCCCATGATGTGGACTGCGAAGATCGCGAAGTCCATGCCGGGTCCCATCTGCACGGACAGCGGCGCATAGAGCGTCCAGCCTGCGGCCGTGGCGCCGCCCGGGACGAAGAACGAGATCGTCAGCAGGATCGCGGCGACCGGCAGCAGCCAGAAGCTGAAGTTGTTCATGCGCGCGAACGCCATGTCGGACGCACCGATCTGCAATGGGATCATCCAGTTCGCGAAGCCCACGAACGCAGGCATGATCGCGCCGAACACCATGATCAGCCCATGCATGGTGGTGAACTGGTTGAACAGCTCCGGCTGGAAGAACTGGATGCCGGGCTCGAACAACTCGGTACGCAACAATAGCGCGAGCAATCCTCCTTCCAGCAGCATCGCGAAGGAGAAGATCAAATACATCGTACCGATGTCTTTGTGGTTCGTGGCGAACAGCCAGCGCCGCCAGCCGGTCGGATGGGCGTGGGCGTGGTCGTCATGATCGTGCCCGTGGGCGTGATCGATCGCGGTGCTGCTCATGATGGCTCCTTGCTGCTCCGTACTACCGTCTTCGCTATCCTGACGAAGGCATCAATTGTGAAAACTGAACCGGTACTGCGTGGGCCGCCCGAGGCGGCCGCGCGAGATTCTCAGCGGGCGGATTTCACGTCCACCGGCTGCACGACGGGGTCTTCGCCCTTGCCCGCGTTGCTCCAGGCATGGCGGGTATAGGTGATGACGGCGGCGATTTCCACGTCTGACAGGTGGGCGAACGAAGCCATGGCGGTGCCGGGACGCCCCTTGAGGACGGTCTCGATCTGGGGGCCCTTGGGGCCCAACACGACCTGGGCGGCATCCAGCGGCGCGAAAGTACCGGGCACGCCCTTGCCGTTGGCCTGGTGGCAGGCCACGCAGTTGGACGCATACACTTTCTCGCCCCGGGTGCGCAACTCATCCGCCGTCCAGGTCTTGTTGGGATCGTCTGCCTCCGCGGCCATCTTGGCCTTCTGCTCCTCGACCCATTTACTATAGTCTTCCTGCGACACCACCTTCACCACGATGGGCATGTAGGCGTGGTCCTTGCCGCAGAGCTCCGCGCACTGCCCCCGGAACTCGCCGATTTTCTCGGCACGGAACCAGGTGTCGCGCACGAATCCGGGAATGGCGTCCTGCTTCACGCCGAAGGCCGGCACCATCCAGGCATGGATGACGTCGTTGGCGGTCGTAATGACGCGAACTTTCTTGTTGACCGGCACCACGAGGGGGTTGTCGACCTCCAGCAGGTAGTTGTCGCCGGGGGGCTCGGCACCGATGCGCTGCGCCATCGGGGTGGTCAGGTTGGACAGGAAGGAGATCCCCTCGCCCTCGCCGTTCAAGTAGTCGTAGCCCCATTTCCACTGGTACCCCGTGGCCTTGACGGTGAGGTCGGCGTTGGAGGTGTCCTTCATCTCGACCACGGTCTTGGTGGCGGGCAGGGCCATGCCGATGACGATCAGGAAAGGAATGACCGTCCAGGTGATTTCCACCCCTATGCTTTCATGGAACGAGGCCGGCTTGGCGCCGCGGGACTTCCGGTGAGCCCAGATGGAATAAAACATCACCGAAAACACGCCGACGAAGATGACTAGGCAGATGCCCAGCATCATCCAGTGCAGCCACTCGATTTGCGCGGCGATGCTGGTGACGGGCTCGTGCAGGTTGAGCTGATTGACTTTCGGACCGCCGGGACTGTCATTGACGGCAAGCGCAGCGCCGCTGGCCAGCACGTTGACCATCATCGCCCCCAACGACCCAACCAACCACTTCTTCATGTCCGACCTCGAAGAACAGCGTTAGTGTTATTCAGGCGGCCGAAACCGTGCGCGGTTTGCGCGGGTCCCCTTCCGCCACAAAACTCCTCGACCATGCGCCATTGGAAAATAATTATGTTGCGAGCGCATAGAATCGCAGGATTATACGGGTTGCCCAGCACCGCCAGCAACTTGCATTGCTTTGAGCTCGATCAAAGCGCTCTGCCGCGGCCGATCGACGAGATCGCGATGCGCGTCTCGCCCGGCGCCGCGCGGTAGGATGCTGCCCGCCACGCATGGCCGTACGCAACCTCCGCGCTGAGCCGAATCAAGCCGTCCGCGCCGCGGCCGGCCTCGAGCGCGTCGGCGAGCCGGCGCCGCCATGCGGGCGTGGCCAGGCCCTTCCGGCGGTCGCGCGCGGGGTTGCCGCCCAGGCGCCGCACGTCGTCGAGCAGGCTGTCCACATGGCGATACGTGAACGTGAGCGTTTCCTGGTCCATGACGGGATCGGCGAAACCGCTTTCGATCAGCAGATCGCCGAAATCGTGCATGTCCACGAAGCCCGGCGTGGCCGTCTCTAGCCCGGCCCGCGCCAGCGCGTCGCGCAATTCGCGGAACGTGCCCGGGCCAAGGCAGCTGAACATGACGAGCCCGCCCGTACGCAGCACGCGCCGCCACTCCGCCAGCACCGCATGCGGCTCGGGATGCCAGTGCAACGCCATATTGGACCAGACGAGGTCCTGGGATTCCGGCGGCAGGCCGGTCGCGCCCATGTCGGCCTCGATGAAAACGGGGGCCATCGCCGCGGGACGCCCCGCCAGCCGCGAAACCGACTGCCGCAGCCGCGCCCCCAGGGTCGGCAAGTACCGCCGACGGGCGTGGGCCAGCACGGCCCCGCTCAGGTCCAGGCCGGTATAGGCCGCGTCCGGATACCGCTCGCGCAACCGGGCAAAGGCGGCGGCCGCCCCGCAACCCGCATCGAGGATCGCCTTGGGTGCAAGCCGGATGTACTCGAGCCGCTCGAACATGCGGGCGCCGATCTCGCCGTATAGGAACTGCCCCGCCTCCAGGTCGCCGCGCCGGCCGAACTGGCGCACGACGTGCTCGCGCACCAGCGGCAGGGAAGGCAGGCGTTCCAGGTGGGAGTTTTCTGTCATTGGATACCGCACGAATATTCCAGGAATTCTTACACTGCCGCCTCGCCGCGGCGCATCCCGGGCATGGCAGATACGGCCACGGGTAGCGCCCGGGGCCGGCCAGCCGCCGAAGAGGGCGCCTCCTCGGCGCACATCCAGCCTCCATGATGCCACTGCCAGATTTTTCATGCCCAAGCTCCCTCGCCCGCCCTGGCCACCGTGGCCCGCCGCCCTCGCCATGCTGCGCGCGCTCGTCCCGTCCGACTGCCCCTTGTGCGGGGCCCGCAGCCGGGGCGGCCTGCTTTGCGAGACCTGCGAGGACGCCATATGCTGGGCAGCGCGCACGCCGGCCACCCTCGGCCTGCCCTGGCGATGCCGGCGCTGCGCGCTGCCCCTGCCCGCGCACGACGCGGCATGCCCCGACTGCGAAGGCCGGGAACCGGCCTTCGAACGCACCTTCATCGCCTTCGACTACGTTCCTCCGGCCGATGCACTGGTCCTGCAACTGAAAAACAGCCTGCGTTACGGACGGGCGGATCTACTCGGGAATCTGCTCGCCGAAGCGATTAGGCACCAGGGCACCCCCCTGCATCCCGCCACGGTGCTGGTCCCCATTCCCGCCTCGGCCGCCTCGCTGCGGCGCCGCGGGTTCAACCCCGCGGGGGAGATCGCCCGGGCGGTCGGCCGGGACCTAGGCATGCCGGTGCGCCGCGACCTCTTGGCCCGAAACCGCGAACAAGCCAAGCAAAGCGGGCTCGGACGCCTCGAAAGGCGACGCGCCGCGCAAACGCTGTATGCTTCTTCTCCCCACGCGCGCGGTATGCACGTCGCGCTGGTCGACGACGTCATGACCACGGGCAGCACCATGCATGCGGCGGCGACCGCGCTGCGCGCAGCCGGCGCGGCATCGGTAGTGGCGCTGGCCGTCGCCCGCGCTCCCGGCCATTTCCCGGCCGACCCGCCACATCGGCCGCGGGCGCAGTGGCGCAAGTAACGATTTCGATTCATTTCAATCCCACGTGCTCTTCAACACTTCGGGACGCAACTGGAATACCTTAGAGGGCGCCGCGCGCGGGGGCGTATTTCCCGGCCGGCGAGATTAAGCAAGCCTTTTCCGGAACCCCATGGCCGACACTCCTTCCCAGCCCGAGCGGGCACATCCTTCCTCACCGTCGAACAGCAAGAAAAAACGGCGCTGGCTTGGACTGGCGATCGTCGTCATATTGGCGGCCGCCGGCTACGGGTGGTGGCACGCCCACCGGGCGTCCTCGCCTCCCGCGGGCGGCGCCAGCGCACCCCGCGGGCCGGGCGCCCCAGGGGTGCCAACGCCCGGCGGCTTCCAGATGGCCACACCGGTACGCGTGGTGCCGGCGCAGGCCGAGGACATGAAGGTCTACATCAAGGCGCTCGGCACGGTCACGTCCTACAACACCGTTACCGTGCGCGCCAAGGTCGACGGCGAACTGCAGAAGGTATTCTTCCAGGAAGGGCAGCTGGTCAAGGCCGGCGACCTGCTGGTACAGATCGATCCGCGCCCCTATCAGGTCGCACTGGCCCAGGCCGAAGGCGTCCTGGAACAGAACCGCGCGCAATTGGACAATGCCCGCCGCGACCTCGCGCGTTACCAGACGCTATATGAGCAAGACTCCATCGCGCGCCAGCAGGTGGACACGCAAATCGCCCTGGTGCGCCAGTATGAAGGCACGCTCAAGACCAACCAAGCCGCGGTAGACAACGCCAAGCTGCAGCTCGATTACACCCGGGTCACGGCGCCCATTTCGGGACGCCTCGGCCTGCGCCAGGTCGACCAGGGCAATCTGGTCCGCAGCAGCGACGCCAACGGCCTGGTGATCATCACCCAGACCCAGCCCATTTCCGTCCTGTTCACCATTTCCGAAACCGAGCTGCCCGACGTGCTGGCGCAGCTGCGCGCCGGCAAGACCTTGTCGGTACAGGCCTACGACCGGGCCGACGTGCGCCATATCGCCGACGGCGTGCTGACGACGGTCGACAACCAGATCGACACCGCCACCGGCACGGTCAAGCTCAAGGCGCGTTTCGAGAACAAGGACGAAAGCCTCTTCCCCAACCAGTTCGTCAACGTGCGGCTGCACGTACGCACCCTCGAGCGCGCCACGGTCATTCCGACCACGGCGGTGCAGCGGGGCACGCCCGGGACCTTCGTGTACGTCGTCAAGGAAGACAACACAGTCGAGCTGCGCGTACTCAAGCTCGGCCAGGCGGACGGCGAACGCGTCGCCGTCCTCGAGGGCCTGCGGCCCGGCGAGCAAGTGGTGGTGGAAGGCGTGGATCGCCTACGCGATGGATCCCAGGTGCAGGTGGTGAAGGGACCCGACGCGGTGCCGGCGGCGGCCGGTAGCCAGCTGCAACGCGGCGCCAACCCGGGCAACCGCCGCCGTTCGCCGGGACGCGCCGCGCCATGAATCCGTCGCGGATATTCATCCTGCGGCCGGTCGCCACGACCCTGGCGATGCTGGCCATCCTGTTGTCCGGGCTGATCGCCTACAAAATGTTGCCGGTCTCGGCGCTGCCCGAGGTCGATTATCCGACCATCCAGGTGGTCACGCAGTACCCCGGCGCCAGCCCCGACGTCATGACCTCGCTCGTGACGGCTCCGCTCGAGCGCCAGTTCGGCCAGATGCCCGGGCTCAACCAGATGTCGTCGATCAGCTCCGGCGGCGCGTCGGTCATCACCCTCAAGTTCAACCTGGACCTGCCGCTGGACATCGCCGAACAAGAGGTGCAGGCGGCCATCAACGCCGCTGGGAACCTGCTGCCGAGCGACCTTCCCGCGCCCCCCATCTATAACAAGGTCAACCCGGCCGACACGCCGGTGCTCACCCTGGCGATCAGCTCGCCCACGTTGCCCCTCTACCAGGTGCGCGACCTGGTCGATACGCGCATGGCGCAAAAGATTTCGCAGGTCTCGGGCGTGGGCCTGGTCAGCATCGCAGGCGGCCAGCGGCCGGCCGTGCGCATCCGCGCCAATCCCCAGGCGCTCGCAGCGTACGGATTGAACCTGAGCAACATCCGCAGCGCGATCACCGGCGCCAATGTCAACCAGCCCAAGGGGAATTTCGACGGCCCGACCCGGGCAACCACGCTCGACGCCAACGACCAGCTCAAGACCATCGAGCAGTATCGCGACCTCATCATCGCCTATACCAACCAGGCGCCAGTCCGCCTCTCGGACGTCGCCGAGACGGTGCAGGACGCGGAGAACATCCGCCAGGCAGCCTGGGCCAACGGCAAACCGGCGATCCTGCTCAACGTGCAGCGCCAGCCCGGCGCCAACGTGATACAGGTCGTGGACAACATCCGGCGCATCCTGCCCGATCTCGAAGCGGCGCTGCCCAGCACGCTGGACGTCGCCGTGCTTTCAGACCGCACCGAATCCATACGCTCGTCGATCAAGGACGTGCAATTCGAACTGATGCTGGCGGTTGCACTGGTGGTCATGGTGACCTTCGTCTTCCTGCGCAACCTGACGGCCACCGTCATTCCCAGCGTCGTCGTGCCGCTGTCGCTGATCGGCACCTTCGGCATCATGTACCTGGCGGGCTTCAGCATCAACAACCTGACGTTGATGGCGCTGACGATCGCCACCGGCTTCGTGGTAGACGACGCGATCGTCATGATCGAGAACATCGCCCGGTACCTCGAGCAAGGCGAATCCCCGGTGCAGGCGGCACTCAAGGGCGCCGCTCAGATCGGCTTTACCCTCATCTCCCTGACCTTCTCCCTGATCGCCGTCCTCATTCCGCTGCTCTTCATGGGTGACGTGATCGGCCGGCTGTTCCGGGAGTTCGCCATCACCCTGGCGGTAGCCATCCTGATATCGCTCGTGGTGTCGCTGAGCCTGACGCCCATGATGTGCGCGAAATACCTGCGCCACGTCCCCGACGCCGAACAAGGCTGGTTCTACCGCAAGAGCGGCGAATGGTTCGACCGCCTGATCGCCGGCTACGACCGCATGCTGCAACGCGTGCTCGCCCATCAGCCGCTGACGCTGCTTGTGGCGCTGGGCACGCTGCTGCTGACGATCCTCCTCTATGTGGCGATACCCAAAGGCTTCTTCCCCCAACAAGACACAGGCGTCATCCAGGCAATCAGCGAAAGCTCGCCCTCGGTATCGTTCGCGGCCATGGCCCGCCGCCAGCAGGCGGCGGCCGACATCATCCTGCGCGATCCGGACGTGGCCAGCGTGGCGTCCTTCATCGGCGTCGACGGCACCAATGCCACGCTCAACACCGGACGGCTGCAAATCAACCTGAAGCCGCACGCTGAGCGCACAAGCTCCGCCCAAGAGGTCATCGCCCGCCTGCAGGCCAGGCTCGACCAGCTGGAAGACATCCGCCTCTACATGCAACCGGTGCAAGACCTCTCCATCGAAGACACCGTCAGCCGCACGCAGTACAAGTTCACGCTGCAGGACCCCGACCTGGAGAATCTCAGCCTGTGGACCCGCAGGCTGGTGGAACACCTGCAAACGCTGCCGCAGCTGGCCGACGTCACGCATGACCTGCAGGACCGCGGCCTGCAAACCTATGTCGAAATCGACCGCAACGCAGCTTCGCGGCTCGGCATCACGGCCAGCGACATCAACAACGCCCTGTACGACGCGCTGGGCCAGCGGCTGATTTCGACCATCTTCACCCAGGCCAACCAATACCGGGTGGTGCTGGAAGTCGCGCCCCAGTTCCGGCAGGATCCGTCGTCGCTGTCACAGATCTATGTCCGCACGTCCGACGGCAAGCAAGTACCGCTGACCAACGTAGTCAGCGTTTCGGAGCGGACCGCTCCGCTGTCGATCAACCACCTGGGGCAATTTCCCGCCGCTACCGTCTCCTTCAACCTGGCGCCCGGCGCTTCGTTGAGCAGCGCGGTAGAGGCCATCCTGCAGGCCGAGCGCGACATCGGCATGCCGCTGGGCATACAAACCAGTTTCCAAGGCGCGGCCCAAGCCTTCCAGGCTTCGCTCAATAGCACGCTGCTGCTCATCCTGGCGGCGATCGCCACGATGTACATCGTGCTGGGCATCCTGTATGAGAGCTACATTCACCCCATCACGATCCTCTCCACGCTACCCTCGGCAGGCGTGGGAGCGCTGCTGGCGCTGATGCTTGCCGGCCACGATCTCGACATGATCGGGATCATCGGCATCATCCTCTTGATCGGCATCGTCAAGAAGAACGCGATCATGATGATCGACTTCGCGCTCGACGCCGAGCGCAAGCAGGGCATGGCGCCGCGCGACGCCATCCACCAGGCGGCGCTGCTGCGCTTCCGCCCCATCCTGATGACGACCTTCGCCGCCCTGTTCGGCGCCGTCCCGCTGATGCTCAGCACAGGCAGCGGCGCCGAGCTGCGCCAGCCGCTGGGCATCGTCATGGTGGGCGGGCTGCTGGTGAGCCAACTGCTCACCTTGTTCACCACGCCCGTCATCTACCTGATGTTTGACCGGCTCGGCCACGCGATGCGACGCAGGCGCAGCAGCCGCAACATCGCCATGGGCCATTCGGGCGGCGGGTCATGAACATCTCGGCGCCGTTCATCATGCGTCCGGTCGCCACAGTGCTGCTGGCGATCGCCGTCGTCCTCGCGGGCGCGCTCGCCTTCGTCAAATTGCCCGTTGCGCCGCTGCCGCAGGTGGATTTCCCGACCATATCGGTGCGGGCCAGCCTGCCCGGCGCCAGCCCCGAAACCATGGCGTCGAGCGTGGCGACGCCGCTGGAACGCGCCCTCGGTAGCATTGCTGGCATCACCGAGATGACATCCCGCAGCACGCAGGGCTCGACCAGCATCACGCTGCAATTCGACCTGAGCCGCGACATCGACGGCGCGGCCCGCGACGTCCAGGCCGCCATCAACGCCGCCCGCAACATGCTGCCTTCTGCGCTGCGCAGCAACCCCACGTATACCAAGCGCAACCCCGCTTCGGCGCCCATCATGGTGCTCGCGCTGACCTCCAAGACGCTGGACCAGGGCCAGCTTTACGACGTCGGTTCGACCATCTTGGCCCAGCGCATCGCCCAGATCAAGGGCGTCAGCGACGTGCAAGTAGGAGGCAGCTCGCTGCCGGCCGTGCGGGTGGAGCTGAATCCCACCGCGCTAAACCAGTACGGCATCGCACTCGACGAAGTGCGCACTGCATTGGCCAACGCCAATGCGCGCGGGCCCAAAGGCATGCTGGAGAACGACAAAACCAGCTGGCTGGTCGCCACCAACGATCAACTGCGCAAGGCCAGCGAATACAGTTCGCTGGTCGTCGCCTACCGCAACGGCTCGCCGGTGCTGCTGAGCGACGTCGCGCGAGTCGAAGACTCGGTGGAAGACCTGTTCAACATGGGTTTCTTCAACAATAGCCCGGCCATCCTGCTCGTCGTGGGGCGGCAGGCCAATGCCAACATCATCGAGACGGTAGACCGGATCCACGAAGCGCTGCCGCAGATGCGCGCAATGCTGCCGGGAGACGTGACGCTCACCGTGGCCCAGGACCGCACCCCCAGTATCCGCGCTTCGCTGGCCGAAGCCGAACAAACGCTCATTATCGCGGTCATCCTGGTCATCCTGGTGGTGCTGCTCTTCCTTCGGAACCTACGCGCCGCACTCATCCCGAGCGTGGCGGTGCCGGTCTCGCTCATTGCCACCTTCGCGGTGATGTACCTCTGCGGATATTCGCTCAACACCATGTCGCTGATGGCCCTGATCGTGGCGACCGGCTTCGTGGTCGACGATGCGATCGTGGTGCTCGAGAACATCGCGCGTCACCTCGAAGCCGGCATGTCGCCGCTGCGCGCGGCATTGCTGGGTTCGCGCGAGGTAGGGTTCACCGTACTGTCGATGAGCCTGTCGCTGGTGGCTGTCTTCATCCCCATCCTATTGATGGGCGATATCGTGGGACGCCTCTTCCGGGAGTTCTCCATCACGCTGTCGGCGGCCATTCTGATTTCGCTGGTCGTCTCGGTGACCCTCACGCCCATGATGTGCGCCCGCATGCTGCGGCCGGTGCGCGAGGCGCGCCGCCCGGGACGCATTTCGCGGGCGATCGAGGCGTTCCTCGCGTGGCTCACCCGCGGCTACGGAGCCGCCCTGGACTGGGTGCTGCGGCACTCGCTGCTCACGCTCGTCGTCCTATTGGTCGTCATCGGCCTGAACGGCTACATGTACGTGAAGATTCCCAAGGGCTTCTTCCCGCAGCAGGACACCGGGCAGCTGATGGCCTTCATCCGCGCCGACCAGGGCACCTCGTTCCAGGCCATGCGCCCCAAGCTGGAGTATTTCCGCAAGGTCGTCCTCGAAGACCCGGCGGTCGAAAGCATGGCCGGATACAGCAGCGGTCGCGGCGGCAGCAATACCAGTTTCCTGATGATCCAGCTCAAGCCACTATCCGAGCGCAAGGTCTCGGTCGACGAAGTCATGAACCGCCTGCGCGGCAAATTGAGCAACGTGCCGGGCGCGCGCATGTTCCTGATGCCCAACCAAGACATACGCATCGGCGCGCGCATGTCCAACTCCGGTTACCAGTACTCGCTGATGGCCTCCGAGCTCTCCGTGCTGCGCACCTGGATGCCCCGGGTATCGCGCGCCCTGGCCGCCCTGCCCGAGCTGACCGACATCGACCTAGACGTGGAAGACAAAGGCCGGCAGGTCTCGCTCGAAATCGACCGTGAAACTGCGACCCGGCTGGGCGTGAACATGTCCATGATCGCGGCCGTGCTCAACAACTCGTTCAGCCAGCGCCAGATCTCGGTCATCTACAACCCCCTCAATCAATACCGCGTGGTGATGGAGGTCGACCCCCGGTTCGCCCAGGATCCCAGCGCACTGGAGAAGGTGTATGTCATTACGTCCGAAGGCAATCGGGTCCCGCTCTCGGCCTTCGCCAAATGGCGCATGACCAATGCCCCCCTCAGCGTCTCGCACGAAAGCCAGTTTGCCGCCGACACCATCTCCTTCAATTTGGCACCCGGGGTCTCGCTAGAGCAGGCCACGCGCGCCATCAATGAAGCGGTGGCGCGCATCAACCTCCCCACCACCGAAATCCAGGCCGGATTCTCGGGCAGCGCCAAGGCGATGCAGTCGGCGCTCAGCGCACAGCCGTGGCTGATCCTGGCGGCGCTCGTGACGATGTACCTCGTGCTGGGCATGCTCTACGAGAGCTACATCCACCCGCTGACCATCCTCTCGACCCTGCCTTCGGCAGGACTGGGGGCGCTGCTTGCCCTCATGATGTTGGGCCACGAGTTCACGCTCATCGCGCTGATCGGCGTATTCCTGCTCATCGGGATCGTCAAGAAGAACGCCATCATGATGGTGGACTTCGCGCTGGATGCGCAGCGCAGGCACGGCCTGGGTTCGCGCGAGGCCATCTACGAGGCATGCCTGAAGCGGTTCCGCCCCATCCTCATGACTACGATGGCCGCCATCCTGGGCGCAGTGCCGCTAGTCATTAGCACCGGCGCCGGCGCCGAGTTGCGCCAGCCCCTGGGCATCACCATCGTGGGCGGGCTCGTGGTCAGCCAAATCTTGACGCTATTCACCACGCCCGTGGTGTACCTGTATCTCGACCGCCTGCACCGGCGGGCGCAACGGCGCTGGAGCCGTCCGCGGTCCGCGGGCATGGCGCTACCCGGAGACAACTTATGAGCAAGACGTTGCCCGCACGATCGGGCGCGCCCCTCTTTTTCTCGAGCTCCTGCCGCCGCGCTGGGACGGCGGTCGGCATCGTCCTCGCCGCCATGCTCGGCGGGTGCGCGATGGGCCCTGATTATGTACGGCCGACTGTCGCTACCGGCACCGCCTTCAAGGAAGCCGCCGGCTGGAAGGCCGCCGAACCGCGCGACCACGAGCAACGCGGCCCCTGGTGGGAAGTGTTCGGAGACCCGGTCTTGTCAGGCCTCATGGAGCAGGTTGCGACGGCCAACCAGACCATCGCCCAGGCCGAAGCGCAGTATCGCCAGGCCGCGGCCGTCCTGCGTGCGACACGCTCCGAGCTGTTCCCCAGCGTCACGGGCAACGCCTCGGCCACGCGCACCGGCACCGGCTCACGCAGCAGCGTCACTACGAACAGCAACGGCGTGGTGACCAATCAAGGCGGTTCCCAAAGCATACGCAACCAGTACAACATGAATGCCTCGGTCAGTTGGGAGGTCGACCTCTGGGGGCGCATCCGCCGCAGCCTCGAAGCCGACGCCGCCAGCGTCGAGGCCAGCGCCGCCAACCTGGCCAACGCCCACCTGAGCGCCCAGGCCGAACTGGCGCGCACCTATTTCCAGTTGCGGATCCTGGACGAGCAGCAGCGCCTGCTGGATGAGACGATCAAGGTCTACGAGCGCTCGCTGCGACTGAACGAAAACCGCTACGCGGTGGGCGTGGCAGCCAAGGCCGAGATCGCCCAGGCCCGCACCCAACTGGAATCCACCCGCGCGCAGGCTGTCGACCTGCGCTGGCAGCGTTCGCAGCTGGAGCACGCGATCGCCATCCTGGTCGGGCAGCCGCCGTCCGAATTCAGCCTGCCACCGGCTGCGTTCCGGCCCGTACTCCCCGCCATACCCGTTGGCCTGCCATCGGAACTCCTGGAAAGGCGCCCCGACATCGCGGCCGCCGAACGCCAAGTCCAGGCCGCCAATGCACGCATCGGGGTTGCGCAGACGGCCTACTTCCCTTCCCTGACGTTGTCGGCCTCGCTCGGCTACCGCAGCTCCCAATTTTCCGACTGGCTGACCGCCCCCGCCCGCTTCTGGTCGCTCGGCCCTGCGCTCGCCGCGCCACTCTTCGACGCCGGTCTTCGCCGCGCCCAGGCGCAGCAAGCGCAGGCCGCTTATGACCAGCAGGTCGCAGCGTACCGGCAGACCGTGCTGTCGGCCCTGGCCGAGGTGGAGAACTATTTGTCGCAGCTTCGCGTCATGGAAGAAGAGCAGGCCGTGCAACAGCGCGCGTTGGACGCAGCCCGGGAATCCTTGCGGCTGACCACCAATCAGTTCGAATCCGGATTGATCGACTACCTGAGCGTGGTCTCGGTGCAGACCGCAGCGCTGAACAACGAACGCACGGCGCTGTCGCTGCTCGGAAACCGCCTGACGGCCAGCGTCAACCTCATCGCCGCGCTGGGGGGAGGATGGCACGTCGATGCACTCGCCTCGGCTGGCGGCAAGGCCGCCGAGGCGCCCGAGCGAAGCGAGACCCAATGAAACCGGGCCGCCCGATGGCCGGACGCGTTATACGTCGAGGATAGGCGCGAAACCGCCGAAGATCATGCGCTTGCCGTCAAAAGGCATGCTCTCTCCCATGCGTTGCAAGCGCGGATCAGACGTCATCTTCGCGTTGGCGGCGTCGCGCACTTCCTTGGACGGATACTCGAACCAGGAAAACACGACTGCTTCGTCCTCCTTGGCCTGCACGGCTCGGCGGAAATCCGTGAGCTTCCCGTCGGGAACGTCGTCTTCCCAGCACTCGACCATGCGCGTCACGCCGAACTCCTTGAAAAGCGGTGCGGCCTGCGCCGCGTGCTGGAGATAAAGCTCCTTGTTGGCCCGGGGCACCGCTACGACAAACCCTTCGACGTACTTCATCATCGGTCTCCCTGAAAGATGAAAAAACGGAATGGCGCCACGTCAGGCAGCAGTGAGACTTGCTCTTTACGTTGATATCAACATAATTGGAACATCATGTCAAAGAAAATTCCATACTCCGCCACGCTCGAAGTCCGGGACGCCTGCCTGTGCCTGCACGTGCAGCGAGCCGCGCGGGCGTTGGGCAAGCGCTTCGACGAAGCACTCCGGCCGGTCGGCCTGACCAACGGCCAGTTCTCGCTGCTAATGGCGCTCAACCGCCCCGAGCCCCCCACCATGGGCCCCGTCGCCCAACTGCTGGGCATGGACAGGACCACCCTCACGGCCGCGCTAAAGCCGCTCGAGCGCGAAGGCCTGGTACGCGTGGAAGCCGACCCGGGCAACCGCCGCAGTCGCCTATTGTTCCTGACCGAAAAAGGACACGCGACACTGAGAAAAGCGCTGCCGGCCTGGCGCACGACGCATGCGGAGATCGAGTCCGCCCTGGGCAAAGATGCAGCGCAAGCGCTGCGGACGACGCTAGCTGCACTCAGCTGAACGGTCCGCCTGCGTCCCGGCTACAAGAAGCCTATCCATCGGCCCGCCACCACGGCAGCCAACCACAGCAGCATGGAAACTGCGGCATGGGCGCGGACAGCCGGCTGTGGCGAAGTGGCCGACAGCGCCCGACGCCATGCACCGCTCCCATGCACGATCGCTGCATTCAGCACCGCGGCTCCCACGATGCCCAGCTTGGCGAGGAACGCCGGATTGGCGGCATATTCCGAGGCCCGCACAGAAAACAGCCAGCCCCCTGTCAGCACCGCCAGGGCGAGGCCCACGACCGCCACCCGGCTGAGGTACGGTCCCGCCGCAGCCAGCGGAACGACCCGGGCAAACCCGAGCAAACACAGGTCGAGCGCCACAATGCTTCCCAACAGCAGGCCAATCGAGGCGATGTGCGCCGCGCTGACGAACAGATACGCCGTGCCTGAATGCCGCAGCACAAGTGCGTGAGGCAGGCCCTCCAGCCACTCGAGCATCAGCGTTCAGCGGCGGATGCGTTCGGGATAGATATCGTAGGTCTTGCCGCCCACGGATATCTGCACCGCCTTCATGCGCTTCTCGTTGCGGTCCTGCGAACGGTTGCCGGTCGCGACGATTTCGTCCCCCGGCTTGGCGGATCCCTCGACGAACCCGGCACGCCGGGTTTGCGAGGGATTGCCGAGCTCCACGCGCCACAGGCCGTCCTCGGCCGTCTGCACATCGAGCCAAGGGTGGGGAGGAGCAATCTGCACCTGCCGGACGACACCGCGAAGCTGCATCTGCTCGGCCTCGGCCCAGGACCAACCATGATGGGACCAGGCCGTACCGCTGGCCGCGGCGGCTAGCGCTAGCGCGGCCCAAGCCACCGATTTCCCAGACATAGGCGCCTCCTGACGGATTGAAGGACACGCACCCACTATAGCGGCAAGCAAAGACGCAAGATAGCGCCGCGCTTTGCGTAACATATTGTTCTTTAAGCCAATCCGGACGCCCCATGGCCAGCAAGCTTTCCGCCGCCCCTACCTCCGTCCCCAAACCGGCCCGCCCCCCCTCGCGCCGCAGCAAAGTGCAATCGGCCGGCACCGGCATGACCGTGCTCAAGACCCTGGCCGCCATGGGGGGCGCCGCCTCCCTCACCGCATTGGCCGGCCGGCTCGGCGAAAGCCCCGCCAAAGTCCACCGCTACCTGGCGAGCCTGGTGGAAGCGGATTTCGTCATCCAGGATCCGGCGACCTCGCGCTACTTGCTCGGCCCCGAATCGCTGGCCATCGGACTGGCCGCCATGCGCCAATCCGATGCCTTGACCCTCGCTTCGGCCGAACTGGCGAAGCTCGGCGAATCGCACAACCTATCGTGCTTCGTCTCGGTACTGGGTAACTGCGGTCCTACCATCGTGCGCTGGAGCGAACCCGTGCACCCGGTCGCCGTCAACGTCCGCGTCGGCTCCGTCATGCCCATCCTGTGGTCGGCCACCGGCCGCGCCTTCGGCGCCTTCTGCCGCTCCGCCATACTGGAGGCACTAATCACGAAAGAATTGGACGCGGCCACGCCGGACCAGCGCCTGCATGTGCCCGACCGCACCGCCGCGGAAAAAGTGTTCGAGAAAATCCGCGCGCTGGGCTGCGCCCCCGTGCGTGACCTCATGCTTGCCGGCATCAGCGCCGTCGCGGCGCCGGTGTTCAATGCCGACGGCAGCGTCACGGTCGTCATGACCGCGCTCGGCCCGTCGGGCGCATTCGACCCCGAGCCCGAAGGCGAGATCGCGCGCGCAGTGCGGGAAGCGGCGGCAACAGTCAGCAGGCGGTTGGGGTTTGGGCGCTAGCCCGGGCAAGCACTTCCACCTCTGCCTTTTCCCAAATTCGCCCGAGCATCCGGTCCTGGCATCCGCATCAGGACACGGCTCGTTGACACCCATTGCCGATTTACGCAATGCGTACAATAATTACGCAAAACACGGATGCTTTTCCGGGAGACACCCATGGCCGCTACCCCACCCTCCACCGGGGGCTGCCCCGTTCATGCAGCGATGACCACTAGCCCGACGGGCTGCCCCGTCAGCGCCCGCGCAGCCGAATTCGATCCATTCAGCGACGCCTACCAGCAAGACCCGCCTGAATACGTCCGCTGGGCGCGCGAGCAGGAGCCCATTTTTTACAGCCCCAAGTTGGGTTATTGGGTCGTTACGCGCTACGACGCGATCAAGGCGATTTTCCGCGACAACATTACGTTCAGCCCGTCGATCGCGCTCGAGAAGATCACGCCCACCGGCCCGGAAGCCAACGCCGTGCTGGAACAGTATGGCTATGCGATGAACCGGACGCTGGTCAACGAGGACGAACCGGCGCACATGCCGCGGCGGCGCCTCTTGATGGAACCGTTTACGCCGGAGCACATCAGGCATCACGAGCCGTTGGTCCGGAAGCTGACGCGCGAGTATGTGAATCGATTCATCGACGACGGCCGCGCCGACTTGGTCGACCAGATGCTGTGGGAGGTGCCGCTCACGGTAGCGCTGCATTTCCTGGGCGTTCCGGAAGAAGACATGGACACGCTGCGGCGCTATTCCATCGCCCATACGGTCAATACGTGGGGGCGTCCGAAGCCGGAAGAGCAGGTGGCGGTCGCGCATGCGGTCGGCAATTTCTGGCGGTACGCCGGCAAGGTCCTGGAGAAAATGCGGCAGGACCCGGACCAGCCGGGCTGGATGCAGTACGGCATCCGCATGCAGAGGCTGCATCCGGACATCGTGACAGACTCCTATCTGCACTCGATGATGATGGCCGGCATCGTCGCCGCACACGAGACGACGGCGAACGCGGCGGCGAACGCCATCAAGCTGCTCCTGCAGCACCCCGACGCCTGGCGCGACATCTGCGAGGATCCTACGCTGATTCCCAACGCGGTCGAAGAGTGCCTGCGCCACAACGGTTCGATCGCAGCCTGGCGGCGGCTGGTGACGCGCGATACGAAGATCGAGGGCGTGGACGTTCCCGCGGGCGCCAAATTACTCATCGTCACATCGTCGGCCAACCACGACGACCGGCACTTCGCCGACGCGGATTTCTTCGACATCCGCCGGGAGAATGCGAGCGACCACCTGACCTTCGGCTACGGCTCGCACCAGTGCATGGGCAAGAACTTGGCGCGCATGGAGATACAGGTCATCCTCGAAGAGCTGACCCGCCGCCTGCCCCACATGCGACTGGCCGAACAGCGTTTCACCTATGTTCCGAACACATCATTCCGCGGCCCGGAGCACCTCTGGGTGGAGTGGGATCCCGCACAGAACCCCGAGCGCCGGAACCCCGGCATCTTGCAGGCCCAGGCCCCAGTGCGGATCGGCGAACCCTCGCGCCACGCCATCGCCCGCACGGTGGTGGTGGAGAGCGTGACCCGCATCGCGGACGGCATCGTGAAACTCCGCCTGGTCTCGCCCGACGGCCGCGCACTGCCTCGCTGGACGCCTGGCTCGCACATCGACGTCGAATGCGGCGCACCGGACCGCTCCCGCCAATACTCCCTCTGCGGCGACCCGGCCGACGAACACGCGCTGGAAATCGCCGTACTGCACGAACCCACCGGCCGCGGCGGTTCGGCGTGGATACACGGGCAGGTACGCGCCGGCGACAAGCTCCGCATCCGCGGGCCGCGCAATCATTTCCGCATGGATGAGACCGCCGGCAAGCTGATATTCATCGCGGGCGGCATTGGCATTACGCCCATCGCAGCCATGGCCCGCCGCGCGCTGGAGCTCGGGCTCGATTACGAGCTCCACTACAGCGGCCGCAAGCGCTCCAGCATGGCGTTGCTCGAGGAACTGGCTGCCCTGCACGGCGATCGCCTGCACGTCTACGTGTCCGAAGAAGGCCGGCGCAACGACCTGGCCGCGCTGCTGGGCCGGCCGCGCGTGGGCTGGCAGGTCTACGCCTGCGGGCCGAAGCACATGCTCGAAGCCGTCCAGGCGCATTGCGCGGCTTGGCCCGCGGACGCGCTGCGCGTCGAGCACTTCGAATCCGACCTTCCCCAGCTCGACCCAGCCAAGGAACACGCGTTCGAAGTCGAGCTGAAAGACTCCGGCATCACGATCACGGTCCCGGCGGACAAGACCGTGCTCGCTTCCCTGCGCGCGGCCAATATCGACGTGTCCAGCGACTGCGAGGAAGGATTGTGCGGCACCTGCGAAGTGCGCGTGCTCGCCGGCGAAGTCGATCACCGCGACATGGTGCTCACCAAGGCAGAGCGGGAAGCGAACAACCGAATGATGACGTGCTGCTCGCGCGCCCGGGGCAGCAAGCTGGTGCTGGAACTATAGCGGGCCGGCCGGGGCGGGCAGATGCGTTACCATCGCCCCATTCTTCCGGTTACCTCCCGCATTGTGTTCCACGTCATCCTCGTCCACCCCGAAATCCCGCCCAACACGGGGAACGTCATCCGGCTCGCCGCCAACACCGGCGTGCAGCTCCACCTGGTCCGGCCGCTCGGGTTCGAGCTCGAAGATGCCAAGCTGCGCCGGGCCGGGTTGGACTATCACGAGTGGGCCTCGGTCGCAGTGCACGACGATTTCCCGGCCGCCGTGGCCGCCACCGGGGCGGCTTCGGACCGGGTGTTTGCCTTCACGACGCGGGGCTCGCGGCTGCTGGGCTGCGCAAACTTCCAGCCCGGGGACGTGTTCGTCTTCGGCAGCGAAACGGCAGGACTGCCGCCCGCCATCCGCGACGCGTTCCCCGATGCGCAGCGCCTGCGGCTACCCATGCGGCCAGGCCAACGCAGCCTGAATTTGTCCAATTCCGTGGCCGTCGTCGTCTTCGAAGCCTGGCGGCAGGCGGGCTACGCCGGTGGGGTATAGCGCGCCAATGCGCTATACCCGCGTGTCAACTGCCCCTGCCTGCCTACCAGGCGACTGCGATGTACTTGGTCTCCATATATTCGTGCATCCCCTCCGAACTTCCTTCCCGGCCTAGCCCGCTCTGCTTGACACCGCCAAACGGTGCCGCCGGATCGGAAAGCAGCCCCCGGTTTAAGGCCACCATGCCGAACTCCAGGCGCTCCGCTAGCCTTAGGCCCTTGGAAAGGTCGCGCGTATAAAGATACGCCGCCAGACCGTATTCGGTATCATTGGCAAGTGCGACCATCTCGTCTTCGGAAGCCACGCGCACAATGGGCGCAACAGGCCCGAAAATCTCCTCTTTCAAGACGCGGCTATCCAAGGAAACGTCGCCGAGTACAGTCGGAAGATAGAAATGGCCCGGCCCGGGTACGCGCTCTCCGCCGCAAAGGACGCGGGCGCCCCTGGCCACGGCATCTTGGACAAGCTCCTCAACCTTGTCGCGAGTCGCAGCGTCAATCAGGCTGCCTACGTGATTGCTCTCGTCGAGCCCGTGTCCGACCTTCTGCGCGCGCATGCGCTCCACGAAGGCCGATACGAACGAGTCGTAAATACTGGCTTCAACATAAAAGCGGTTCGCAGCCGTACACGCCTCTCCCATATTGCGCATCTTGGCAATCATCGCTCCTTCGACCGCTGCCGGGACGTCTGCGTCGTTCAACACGAGAAATGGGGCATTCCCGCCTAGTTCCATCGGTGTCTTGAGAATTTGGTCCGCGGCAGATTTCAGCAACGTCCGCCCCACCTCGGTCGAGCCGGTGAAGGAAACAAGGCGAACCCGCGGATCATGAAGCCAATGGTCCACAAGCGCTCCGGAACGTGACGTCGGCACGATGTTCACGACGCCCTTGGGAACGCCGGCTTCGGCCAAAATCGGCGCCAGCGCCAGCATGCTGAGCGGCGTCAGAGAAGCCGGCTTGACCACGGCGGTACAGCCTGCTGCCAGCGCAGGCGCAATCTTGCGCGCGCCCATTGCCGAAGGAAAGTTCCAAGGCGTGACCAGGGCCACGACCCCTATGGGTTCGTGCTGAACCATAATCCGATAGCCGCCCGACGGCGCATGACTGAGCGCCCCCAGATTGCGGCACGCCTCTTCCGAATACCACCGGAAAAACTCGGCGGCATAGCGGACCTCCGCACGGCTGTCGGCCAGCGGTTTGCCGTTCTCGAGCGTGATTATCCGAGCCAGGTCTTCGAGCCGGTCCAGCATCAGCGCATGAACGGTGCGCAGGATCTCGGCACGCTGCCTCACCGGCATGGAGCGCCATCCTGGCAGCGCCGCCGACGCCGCATCGACGGCAGCCTTCGCATCATCGAGGTCGGCATCGGCGACCTGGGCGAGCGTTTCACCCGTCGCCGGATCGGAAACGACGAACGAGCGGGGCTGAGCCGGCCTGACCCACGCGCCGTCGATATAGAGACCGGTAGGGATTCGCTCTAGGGACCGCACGATGGTTTCTCTCATACGGTCACTCCACGGTCGACACGGGATTCCGGCCGATAAAGAAATCGCTATTGGGCGAATCGGTCGGTGTGATGCCAGATTTTCTCAGCGCCTCCCGAAGGTTGTTCATCGTACTCTCGTTGATCCGCATGGTAGGCTGGCGGAGAGGGCCGCCGTTGAATCCATTGAGCCAGCCCTCGAACTTCCAGAGCATGCGGTTGAGGAATTGAGTTTGCGATGAATAGGCATTGGCCGCAGCGCGCGCCTTGCGCGCCGGCGTCAGCTGCCAGTAGAGCTTCGTGGCCTCGTCGTACTTCTGCTCTTGGATGAGGTTGAAGATGCGAGGAATCATATTGCCGTAGTACTCGGTATCGCTGGTGCCGATGAACTGGATGGGAACCAGCTGCGCCAAGGCGAGTGCGTACTGCTCCAGCGGCATCGTGACGACAACTTCTTTGCTGAACAGCCGATAGGCCTCCACCCAGCCCATGATGCTTGGCATCCCGCCCTCAGCCTTGAGGGCGGCGATATTCGGGCAGTCGTCCAGCAAGCGCCGGATCAGCGACGCCTCGATATCGGATGGGTGCACTCGGTCGAACCCCCAGTGGGGCACTTGGAATAGCATGACACCCAAGTTTGTGGCGTCGCAGAAGGCCTTTGTATAGTCGTAGATGTCTTGCGAGGTCCGCGCGTAGAAGTTGGCCGGATAAGACAAGAGAATGAGCTCGGCGCCGTTGCGTTCCGCGATCTTGGCTGCCTCGATATTCTCTTCGAGGGTATTGAAGCTCGCGTGATGGATGAGCTTGAGCCGACCCCGGGCCTCATCGTTGGCCCAAGCGAAGAATTGCTCGTACTCGCTCACAGTCATGGCTACCTCTGATACAAGAAGGGCACCAGAGAATCCAAGCTCGATTTCATGGCGGATGTCGTGGCGAATCCCCTTCTCGTTGAGTCCTTTTAGGTCCGCGGTGAACGACGGGATCACCACATTGGCAACGCCGCGCAGATTTTCGAACGCCCACTCCCGGGCTTCGTGTCGTTTATAGGAAGCCATGTCCAAACTCCTAATTGGAAAAATGCGTCACTGCTTATAGGTAAATGAGATAGGCAAGCCTGTGGCGAACCCTTCTCGAATGGCGAGCTCATAAACGAGCTCTGCCGCAACGATGTCTTGCAACGCCGAACCCACCGACTTGAACAGCGGAAGCTTTGCGTCCTTACCAATCTCGCCTCGTACAAGTCGGTTGAGCGACAGCACCTTGGCATCAAATTCGATCCCTTTTGCTCGCGCGCCGAGCATGTCGCCCGATTGGGAAACGACTTCGTCCGGGGTATCACAAACGATAAGGTCGCACTGCGCGATCACAGAGGCATCGAGCTCACGCTGCTGAGGGAGGGTCGACCCGACGGAGACCACTACCATCCCCGGATGCAAGTCGTCGGCGTGCAAGATCGGCGTCTCGTCACGCGACCGCGCCGCGGCGATCCCGACATCGACGCCATCCATCGCACTCGCGGCGCTGGAAACCGCGCGGCACGGAACGCCTAGCGAGGCTTCGAAATCTCGCGCAAACCGTTCCCTGTTGGCGGCCGTCGGGCTGTAAACTTGCAGCGATTCGACTTTTCGCAACGCACCGATCGCTTGCACATGGGCGCGGGCCTCGGCGCCACTTCCCAAGACGCCCAAGCGCAGCGGCCGATGCGGCGCCAAACAATCCACCGCCAATGCGGACGTCGCCGCCGTTCGATAAGCCGTTATCTTGTTACCATCCAACAGCGCGCGGATCTCTCCCGTGTCCTGCTCTACCAGCGAGATCAAGTAGTTCATGCCTTGGTTGCGACCGCGGCCGAACACCTTCGCTCCCATAAAGCGTTTACCCGGTGGGACGCTCACCAATGCGCGCAACGAGGCGCCATCGCCGCGCGCAAATGTACGGGGCGGACTGATGTGTTCGTCATGATCCAGGGTATAAGCGGCCCGCAAGGCCTCCACCAATTCCTTCCAGGTCAGCACCCGTTCAACGACTTCTGTCCCAATGAAAATAGGCGCCTCGCTGCTCATTTTGGTGCCTCCCAGGTCTCCGTCGCAGCGATGCGGCGCGTAATGGCTGAAATGGACTTCACGTAGGAAGCCCAGAACTTCGCGAACTGCTCTCCGTCGAAATACTTCACTTGCCCGCCCATCGAGGAAACGGCCTTCTTGAATTCCGGATCATGGGCAGCCTCCGCAACCGCCTGCCGGATCTTCTTTTCTATCGCCTCGGGTGTGCCGGAAGGAATGAAGATGGCAGTACCTGCCACGGAGTCGAAATCCACTCCGCCATCCTTCATGCGTGGTAGGCCGGGGGGGTCCGCCCAAGGCTCATCTCCGGCGGTTGCGAGGTATCTCAGGCGCCCTGCCTTCACCTGCGAAAGAGACAATGCCCGGGACAGCAGCGCGAAATCGACTTCTTCCGCCAGCATGGCATTCACGAGGGGACCACCGCCCTGATACGGAATATGGCGGACTTTTATCTGGGCCACGTCTGCGAATGCAGCGGTGCGCACATGGACCTCCCCGAAAAACCCCGTCGACCCATAGGTCAACGTGTCCGGCTTGGCCTTAGCTGCAGCAATGAGCTCCGAGAAGCTCTTGTAGGGGCTGTTGGCCGGAACCACCATGGCGACGGGTTCGGCGCTCAACATAGCGATGGGGGTGAGCTGGTCCAACGTGAACGGCGGCTTTTGCTTGTTAACGATGGCTTGGTCCGGCAAGCTTGCTACGCTCAACAATGAGTAGAGGATCGTGTACCCATCGGGGGGAGCGCTAGCGACGTGGCTAACTCCAATCGCGCCACCTGCGCCCGCACGGTTAACTACCACCACGGTTTGCTTGAGTGCGCGCTGGAGCGCAGGCTGGATGGCGCGCGCCATGTTGTCGGCCGTTCCCGCCGGGGGAAACGGCACGACAAGGTTAATCGGCCGCTCTGGATATTCTGCTCGTATCGCTGATGATGCAGCCAGCGACACACCGAGAAAGGCGGCCACGAAGATTTTGCTTTTCATCGTATGTCTCCTAGAAAGTTTGTTCTCGTCGCACTCTGCGGTGCGTAGCGGGGCTTCTATACCCAAAGTAAGAATCAAGCTGAGGTCACACACCGATTCTCGATCACCCCTAGGCCATCGATCTCCACACGGACCACATCACCCGGCTGGAGAAAGCGCGGTGGCGTTAACCCCATGCCCACACCAGCGGGTGTGCCAGTCGCAATGATGTCCCCGGGGTACAGCGTGATGCCCCGTGAGCACGTCTCGATCAAACTCGGGATATCGAAAATCAGGTCCTTCGTGCAAGCGTCTTGACGCAGCTCTCCGTTTACCCAGCAGCGCACGCGGGTGTTTGCGCCATCCAACTCATCAGCCGTCACTACCCACGGCCCCATAGGGCAAAAGGTGTCGAACGATTTACCCAGATCCCATTGCTGGTGACGCATCTGCACATCACGGGCCGTGACATCGTTGACGATGGTGTACCCATAGACATGCTTCATCGCGTCGTCGCGCCCAATGTTCTTGCCGCCCCGCCCGATGACTACTGCAAGCTCGGCCTCATAATCGATCTGACTCGATATGCCTACAGGTAGCACGACGTCATCGCTCGGCCCGACGACGCATTCCGGTACTTTCGTGAACACGATCGGCCACGCCATCGGGTCGACGCTGCTCGCCTTAAACACCGAACCGGCGAGCTCTTTGGCGTGAGCGTGATAGTTCCGCCCGACGCAGAACAGATTGCGACGGGGAAGCGGGATCGGCGCTTCAAGGCAGACTTCGCTAAGCGGCAAGACCTCGCCGCGGCGAACGCTGCTGACATCGATACCTTTGGCGGCCATCTCGACGAGGGATAGCACGCCCCTCTGAGCTGCATCGTCCGGCAGGTCGAGCAATGCGACATGGCGTGCATCGTCGAGGACAAGGCCGACACTGCGGTGGCGCTCATGGACGAAAGTGGCTAGTTTCATAATGTGCCCGGCGAACAAGTTCTGAAGATTTGGAAATTGGTATGAATTGGTACTGATTGGTGCACGGTTCTTGCACTATAAGACCATTTTGACCTGAATAAACCTAGGGTTTACACCGGGAAACCCGCGATATTAAGCCGTCTACAATCAAACCAATTTAGACCAATAAGAGATGATAATGACCAATAACTCGGTGAAACTAGAGCTTCCGGTCCGCGCAGATCCCGTCCAGACGCTCCGCAAGGCGTTGCTTGAAGGCCTGCATTCAGGGAAATGGCCACCCGGCACCCGGCTGCCCACCGAGCGCAGCCTATGCACAAGCTTCGGAGTGAGCCGCTTCTCCTTGCGCCGCGTATTGCAGGAGTTGAGGGAACAAGGCTTAATCGTTCAGAAAGTTGGCAGCGGCACCTACGTGTCAGAAGCGCTTGCGGAGCCGCTCCGCCCAGCTTGTCCACCTGAGGGCGTGCCCTCCCTTCCTTCAGCGAGTCCTGCCGAAATCATGGAGGCGCGCCTTCTTCTTGAACCCACCATCATCGACCTCGTCGTCAGCAACGCAACGTCGAGCGACTTTGAAGAATTGGAGAGCTGTTGCGCCCGGGCAGAAGCAGCGGATACGCTCGAAGAGTTTGAGCATTGGGACAACGCATTGCACGAACGCCTCGCCCAGGCCACCCACAACGCGGTATTGATCAGCGCGTTCAAGATGCTGTCTACGTTTCGCAGTAGCGCAGAATGGGGTTTCTTGAAGAAGAAGATGGTCACACCCGAGCGACGCAAGGAATATGAAGCGGAGCACCGTCGCCTCGTGCAAGCACTAAAACAGCGCGACGCGGAGACCGCACGGCGGGAGCTGTTTGAGCATCTTGTGCATGCTCGCACCAACCTGCTTGGAAGGATCTAGGAGTGGGCACAAAAAAAGCGCCCCTTTCGGGGGCGCTCTCGCCACGGCGACGCTCAGCGCGCTTCGATTAATCCAGCGTCAGGTTCAAGCGCTTGATGACCGCGCCCAGCACCTGCTGTTCCTTCTTGATCAGCGCAGT
>NZ_CALFCW010000049.1:0-3200 GCF_937950555.1 uncultured Pigmentiphaga sp.
GCCCTCGATAACCGCTACCTGATTTACCGGCAGGATGGGAAAATCCACCTCAAGGCAGGTCTTGGGACGGTTCGGATCGTTGAAATCGACGGTTTCGAGCGCGACTGCCTTGCCTGCACCGACGGCTTTGGCGACTTCCTGTTGGAGGAGTTCTTTTTTAGTAGCCATTCAAGATTCCTTACGCTTACACGCGTGATTGCCTGCGCATGTTTTCTACGGCAGCAATCAAGTCGACCTCTGCCTTGGGCGCGGCCCAACGCGTCCAGAAGGGAATCGTTGCACTGCGTGGTTCGTGTTTTGGTTTATCCATCTTGATGCGGGTTGGCAGCAGGGTGGCATCGCCCACGATGACAGCCTCACCAACATCCAGCGTTGGCAGCACTTCCATTAGCCCCTCCAGGCTTTCTGGCAAGAGCTGTTTAACCACCGCCTGGTCAGTCTTGTTGGCTAAACGCAAGCTGATGATGTTGCTGCATTGGCTGAGAATGGTCGTGCTGACGTCCGATGGGCGCTGACTGACCACCATCAACCCAACGCCGTACTTGCGGCCTTCTTTGGCGATGCGCTCGAAGTTTTCCAGAGCTCGCTTTTCCATTGGGCCAATAGATGCAACGCCACTGGGCAAGTAGAGATGCGCCTCATCGCAGACGAGCACGATAGGATGGCGCTCATCGCCATCGCCTCCCGGTTCGCTCCAGAACTGGATCTGAAAGACGACTCGTGCAACTAGTCCAACGACAACCGGGAGAATGTCCGAGGGCACTTCTGAGAAATCTACAATCTTTATTCCGGGATGCACTTCGCCATTCTTGCCACCAGTGCCAAGTAGCTTTTTCGCCAAATCATGCAAAGCCTCGTATGTATCGTACTCTGCGGGAGCCTGGTACATGAAGGCGTAGCGTCGATCTTTCGTTTTGACTTTGATCCTGTTCAGAAATCTCGTCAATTTTCCGAAAAGCGGCCCCTGCTTTTCCCCATTTTTCCCCGGAACCATTTCTCGATCTTTTTCTGCAATAGCATCGATAAGATCGGACAATTTATATGGTACGGGAGTATCCACGGTGAACCCATCGAGCAGCTCATGTTTCCCCAACCCCTCAATAGACTTCTTTTTCAATTCCACGACCTGCTTCATTAGCTCGCTTGCCTGGTTTGGAGCACTCTCCTCAGACCGATCCACGAACAGTGATTGCATCTCGTCATAGTTGAGCAGCCAGAAGGGCAAGAATATTGCACCGTCCTTCTTATCTTTCAGATCGCCGATGCTCGCAATGTGATAGTGGCTTGCGAACTTCATGCTCGAATACTCGCCATGAAGATCAAAGACGATGATGTTAGCGTGTGGTAACTGTGCAGCCTGCTCAAGGATAGATGCGACTGTGTAGGACTTTCCCGATCCTGTACTGCCAAGCAACGCAGCATGGCGCTGAAATAGTTTGTCGCCATCGATATAGGCACTAGCCTTGCCATCCAAGGTATAGGTGCCCACCTTGAGTGGAGCAACCGCGTCGTCCTTGGATGACGCACTCAATATACCCATGAAAACTTCAAGCGATTTTTCCTCAATGGGAAAAACCGGCCGGTTTATTTCCGGTAGGAGGAAGACAGCACGCGTGAATGTATTCTTTCGCTGCCCATCCCGGGCGCGATACGTGCCAACTAAACTAATCGAAAGGCCGTTTTCTTCTTGAGGTACGCCAGACAGATCCACTGGCGGTTCGGCTTCGGGCAGCGTCGGCAGATCCACCGGATGCCGCCATACCCTTTCGATGATGCCTATCAGCCATTCGTCCCCCATCGACTGGATGGCCACCAGTCGACCAACGCGTGCTTTTTGCAAACGCTGTCCGTCCGTCACTCGCACGGTGATCCGTGAGGTTTCAACACTGCGAACTTCGCCCAATGACTGTTCGTCTGTGAAGTTGAAAATGCTCATCCTCGCCTCACTCCAAAAATTTCCTCAAAAAATCATCCAATTGCCAGAGCGACTCTGGGCATGGCAGCATGCTTCCATTCCAGCGACAAACTGAGCCATCTCCATCCTTGAATATTGCGATCACGTGCGGGTGCTCGCCAAGCAGTTGTTCAATGTTTGGGGTCGGGTCGCGTGTGACAATGATCGCGGGCATGCCTGCAGCTAGGCGGTCCTTGATGACACCTTGCAAGTGGTCATCATTGAAGCCAAAGCCGATGCACAACAGTGCCTGCGCATTGGCAAGTGCCGTATTCATCGCGGTACGCATTTCGTCAAACAGCCTATTGACCAGTGCGTCCTGGTACTTTGACGGGCCGGGAACAACAATGGCTCGTCCAGTTGTGGCGGTATCGTTGAGCACCTCCATCGGCCCCTCATCAGTGGTCAGCCAACTAATGGAGCCGTGGGGCTTGTAGAGGCGAACGGTCTTGCAAAGCCTGTAATCGAATCGCTGCTGACGCTTTTCAGCTACCCAGATTTGGTTGTAGTGATTCTGGAATATTGGTCGGGGGCGCGGTTTTCGCCAACGGAATCCGGTGAAGCCTGTATCAAGGGGCAGTCCCGCCAGATCGCAAAACAACTCCAGCAGCGTGTCGTAGTTGGTCGTGATGACGTGAATGCCCTCCGAATTCTGCGGCGATCCATCGAACAGCCACTTCAGAAGGCGTGATGGTGCGTGCCCTTCGTCCGTTTTTTCTTGAAGAATCCTCGATTCGGCAGCGACAGTCTTTTCAAGTATCAACCGTGCCGTCTCGCTGCGAATGGCAGAAACGATTTCGGTCCAACCCGCCGCCCCCAGTGGAATATTGTTCAGGCCGGCTTCCAGGTTGCCTTTGATCGCATCAATTGCCTGCGCCCAAGCATTTCTTGCTTCAGCTGTGGTTAGTACGTCATCAACGGTATTTGCCAAGTGCTCTGCCAGATCTCCCATGCTCGGGAGACCATAGCCGCAGGAAAATCCCGACCCAACAAGGAGTACTGGTCCCTTACGGAAAATATCCTGTATTTCGTTGAAGAATTCTTCCGGCAAATCCGGTGACAACATATGATCTCCGCCTATTTGGTCAGCTCAACAAAGGGAGAAAGCACCTCCAACAGGGAGAGGCCTCCGTGCGTCAGTGTCGGGTACCCCCCTTGGCTGCGCCATTTCCTGCGCCCCAGGGCCAGCAGGTGATCGCCACGGGGGCCACTGATTTGCATGACCACAGGCGGCACAAAAGGTCCA
>NZ_CALFCW010000050.1:0-14111 GCF_937950555.1 uncultured Pigmentiphaga sp.
TGTGCTTCATCTCGGACTCTCCTCTTGGGGTTAGGATCCCGCAAGAGCGTGTCCAAGGAAATCGAGGGGCGGAGGATAACGAATAAATCGAATGAGTCTACGATAGTTCCATCAAGATCAAAAATCATCAAATCAAAGCGCATCTTCTTCCTTTTTGGAAAGCAAGGTTCATTTCATTGGCAATGCGGGTGACCAATAGAACAACAAGTCCTCGGAGCCGTCGCACTTTTGAAGCGATCCACCACATTGGGTCATTCCTGCCTTGATCAGAACTCGCTTCGACGAATCGTTGCTGGGGTGAACGGTCGCAATGATCTTTCTTATGCCAATGCTTTCTGCGAAGGAAATTAAACCTTTGGCTGCTTCCGTCGCCAACCCTTTCCCCCACTGATTCGGATGCAGCGCATATTTTATTTCCGGATCGACTCGACCTGATGGATGTACGAGGCCGCAAAAACCGACAATCTGGCCGGATTCCCGCTCGATCAGGGCATACATGCCATACCCTCGTTCGGCATAGTTGTGGAAAGTAACTTCGATCCATCGCTTGCAGCCTGATCGATCCAGTGGCATACCTTCTCCAACATAGCGGACCACATCCAGATTGCCATAAATGCATAGCATTGCATCGACGTCAGCGTGGCAAAGGCGTCGTCCATGCAGGCGTGCTGTTTGGAATACGATTTGCGTCATATAGACAAAGTCCTATTGTGGTAGGCTGGCAATATGTCCGCACAAAGCATTTTCAGCGCTGCTTGATTGCACTGAGGTGTCGAAATCCACCGCCAGCAATCTGCAAGCCGTCGCGACGCCGACAGAAGTAAATATGATTGAGTTCATACGGACCCAGGTCTTGTTCGACTTCGAAGCCTGCGTCCATAAGCAGAGTCTTCAAGCGCCTCGGATCGAACGATGAAAGCCAAGGCTCACCACCCGCCGCCATCGCCTCCGCAGTGGCACGCATCATTACCCTATCCATGGGCGGCAGCATCTCTTCCCTCACGAGATAGTCGAATACTAGGGTCGATCCAGGCGCGAGCCTGTTCAATGACATGAGCAAATGCTCTACCTTTTCTTCGCTGAGATAGACCAGCACACCCAGAATGGAGATGGCCATGGGTGCTGTCAAATCTGCACCTCCGTTGACCAGTGCATCGGGAACAGTCTTGTTGCGTAGATCTAGCCCGATCCATTCGAGTTCGTCTGGTTTTTGCCAACCGTTGGCCTCGAATACAGCAGCCTTCCATGACTGCATCGCGACTTGATCGATCTCAAATACCCGCACTGCTGAGCCGAACTGCGCAGCGCGCAAAGCCCATGTGTCAAGGCCGGCTCCAAGCAGCACATACTGGCGCGTTCCGGCCCGAATGGCTTTATGTAGGCGATCCTCGGCCAAACGCGCACGTGCCACGATACCCGCTCGCATTGAGCGATCCGCTACTCCATTATGTTGGAAAGGATCGAAATTATTCTCGGCATCAGGGCCAAGCATTTTTAGCGCAAAGCCATCTTCAAAAACTCGAGGTTCATCCAGGACTTGGTGAGTCGCCCGGGAAATGGCAACACGATAAGCTGATGGGCTGGGGCAATGAGGGAGGTTGATATGAGCATTCATGGCTTAGTTTTTACTCGTTGCGGGATTTCGTTGATGCTTTCTGCTGGGCAAAGCAGGATAAGGGGGGGAAAGTAACGAAAAACCACGTTCTCAGAATGTGATTCGTTTGCTGCCTGGTTACTTTGCGTCGAAGTGCCCACAGGCCCGGAGCCGATTGGAGCAGATCGAATAATCACCGCGAGCAGACAGTGCACTTTCGCTTTTGCCTAATCGCAATCAACCAATTGCCGGTTTGTGATGCGTATAGCGGCGTATGATCACGTGGAACAGAACAGCCGCCCTGGTCGCATGCTCTATCTCTGCCGTTCGAACAGGGATGAAATAGCCAGAGCGACAACGGGCGGCAAATGCCGCACGGTACCGGCCAGCACGCCCGGCGGCGAGAGTCTTCCATATACTGTGTGATCAGGGATGGTATTCGCTGACACCACGCTTGTCCGATTGGACGCTGCGATACCGCTGTTTTCAACCATGACTCTCTCCCCCGCGATGGCTCCACACTCGTCCGCAACCGTATCTGCCCGCATCGGCGCCATGATCGTGAACGCGGCCATGGCGCGGGGGGTGGCGGCCGATGGGCTGATGGCTGCGGCGGGGTTCGAAACCGCTTGGCTGGACGACCCGGACGCGCGCATACCACTGGCGGTGGAAACCCGCCTGTGGGACGAAGCGGCGCGGCGCAGCGGCGACATGGCCTTCGGGCTGCATGTGGCAGTGGCAATCCGCCCGGGCATGTTCCAGGTGCTGGACTATGCGGTGCGCACGGCGCCGGATCTGCGCACGGCCCTGCAGCGGCTGGTGCGCTACAACCGGCTGCTGCACGACGTGGCCACGTTCGACATCCAGCCCCAGGGCGCAGTGGTGCGCATCGTGCACCGCTTGGCCGATTCCCGCGCACGGCCCAGCCGGCATGCGGTGGAGTTCACGCTCGCCTCGCTGGTGGTGGTGGCTGCGCAGATCGGTGCCTCTCCGGTGCAGGCCGTGGCGGTCGATTTCGCGCATGAGGCCGCCGGCGGCCTCGCGGATCACCGCGCGGTGTTCGGCGTCACCCCGCGCTTCGGGGCTGTGCAGTCGTGCTTGGTGCTGGACGCGGCGGTGCTGCGGCGCCCGGTACCCGCGGCCGATGCGGAGCTGTCGCGCATCGTGACCGCCCATGCGGACGGCCTGCTCGAGCGCCTCGGCTCCCCGGCCGCATCGTGGTCCGACCGGGTACGGCGTGCCTTGCTGCAGGGGCTGGACGGCGAGCGCGCGACCTTGCCCGCCGTGGCCCGCCAGCTGGGCCTGAGCGAGCGCAGCCTGCAGCGGCGGCTGCGCGACGAGGGTACGGGGTTTGCCCCGCTGCTCGACGCGGTACGGCACGAGCTGGCCCTGCGCTGGGTGGGCGAGGGTCGGCTGGCGCTGGGCGAGGTCGCCTACCTGCTGGGGTTTTCGGAGCCCAGCGCGTTTCACCGTGCCTTTCGCCGCTGGACGGGCACCACTCCGCAAGCGATGCGCCGGGGAGCCGCCCAGCCCGCGACAAATACCGACGGCCCGGCCTCGACGGATCCTCGCTGAGGTCATCGCAGCGGGGCCGTGCGGGCCAGAAACGCCAGCAGCGCCGGCGCGACCTGCTCCGGCACTTCCAGATGCGGGTAGTGGCCCGCGCCTTCCACCAGGACGGGCGCGGCGCCCAACTGCTCGCCCAGCCAGCGCGCCTCGGCCACCGGATCGGGGAAGTCGGGGTCGCGCGTTCCCATCACCACCAACGCGGGCACCCTGCTTCGCGCCACGATCGCCTCGGTATCGGCCTTGGAAAGCCCGACCATCGCGCGTAGCGCCGCCATGCGCCCCGGCTCGCGCAAACTGGCCGCCAGCACGGCGCGGGCCTGGACGTGATCGTCGGGCTTGCGCAGGGGAAAGAGGCTGTCCCAAAACGCCAGCCAAAAGGCGGTGCGCCACGGGCCGGCGAAGCCGACCGCCACCGCCGCGCGCGCCCACCACGGCGGCTCGCCATCACGAACCACCGGCCCCAGCAATACCACGCCGCGCACCTGTTCCGGCATCTCGTGCGCGGCCCACAGCGCCGAGCCGGCGGCAAACGAGTTGCCCAGGATCACCGCCGGCCCGGCCTGAAGGCGCTGGATCAACTCGAGCGCATCAAGCCCGACGGCGCGGGCCGAATAGTCGTCCCACACCACCGACGAGTCGCCATGGCCACGGATGTCCATCGTCACCACGCGGTAGCCGGCGAGCCACAGCAGGGGGCGCAAAGCACGATACTCGTTGCGCAGGTCTCCCATGCCGGGGATGGCCACCACCAGCGGCCCCGGACCGCCAGTGTCGTCGTAGGCAATCTGCCCGTAGGGCAGACTTAGGTAATGGGTCTGGAGAGACGACGCCATTCGAGAAGCTCTAGTCGCGGCGTGGGCGGCGAACGAGAGTGGACTGACAGCGGACATGGGGCAACCTTCTTCATAAAACTTCACTCTCGAAGTTTTCCCGATGCCGCCTCTGCTGGCGATGACCGCGGCCGCCAGATGACTGACTCTGCAAGCCAATACGGGTTGTTTAGGGCGTCGCGGGCCGGTTTTCTGGCGTCTCAGAATCAGGCCGTCCCAAGGAGGAGGATGCGATTGCTGCCCACAAGCTCTATCGCAAAAGCCCGGACCTTGCGGGTAGCGCGCGGGCCTTGAGCGCCACGTGCTAAACGGTGCATCCCAAAGCCCAAAACGGATCCTCGCGGCTGGGCGCGGTCAGGCGTTGCCAGCCCAGCGCCTCGAAGAAGGCCAGGGCTTCGGGGTTGTCCTCGGCCACGTAGGCACGAAAGGATCGCCGTTCGCGCAGCGCCGGCTGCGCCAGCAAGGCCGCCCAGGCGCGTCGCCCCCAGCCCTGGCCGCGCAGGGCAGGATCGACGGCCCAGTCGGTGATGACCCAGGCCCCGTGCTCGGGGTCAGGGGTGAGGCCGATGACGGCCACCAGCGCCGCGCCGCACCGCACCGTCCATTGCTCGCCCTCGGTGTCGGCCAGCACATGGGCCAGCCACTCCTCGTCCATCGGGCCCAGATGCCGGTTCAAGCGCGCATCGGCGTACCAAGCGCGGTAGGTGGGGAAGTCCTCGGCGGCAAAGCGCCGCACTTCAAGCGTGGGCTCGGTCGTCATGGGGCGAGGCCGATCTGGAGTTCGATGCGGTTGTCGGGCGACTCGGGGCTGTGCCAGTCGTGGTAGACCTCGCGGGTCTGTCCGCTGGGGGTTCTCCCTGCTGCCGCGATGGCGTCCAGCAGGGCTTGGTAGCCCTGCGTGAACAAGCCCTCCAGTGGCCCGCAGTAAACCGTGCGCATGCAAACCAGCGCCGGCAACTCCTCGGTGCCCGGGCCGGACACCGGCAGGCAGATGTCGAGATCAAAGGGGGTGTGCCCGTCTTGCGGCAATCCGTGCGCCGCGAAGATGGGCGGCCCTTGCACGGTACGGCCCTGGGCGCGCGCCAGGGCTTCGAGCTCGGCGCAGCAGGGCCCCGCCATCTGCGCCACTTGTGGCAGCCGCAAGGTCAGGCGACGGCGCAGCACGGGGATGACCGGGGTGGTGTGAAGTTCCATGGCCGATCTTTGTATGATCAACATGAATCCGGCGACGCTTTCAGCGTTGCGTGAAAGCCAAGCGCGCGCCCATGGTCACGAACGCGCCGGCAAAACCGCGACGCACCCATCCTTCAAGGCACCAGGCAGCAGGGTGAAGGCCGCAGGCATGGCGGGCCTCATCCCCAGGCTCGGGCCGCCAGCAGTCCCAGGTGGGTGCTGGCGTGCGCGGCCATGGCCGCTTCCAGGCCGTGACGGATGAACACGACTGCGTACACCACGCCACCCAGGGCGTTGAGCGCGAGCGTGCGCACCACGATGGCGGGGCTCAAGTCGATGTGTGCCGCCAGCATCGGCAGGTGGGCCGCGCCGAACGCCAGCGCTGAGACGACCACCGCCAGCGCCAGAGCCAGCCGCTGACGGTGCTCACCCCACACGCGGGCCAATCCCCAGGCCAGCAGACTCATCACACCCCAGCGCGCGATCACCTCCTCGGCCAGCCCCCCATAAAGCGGGCCGATCCACCACGGGGGACTGGGCTGGGCCGACTGGGCGTGCGCCAGGGCCTGCCAGGCCGTGCCCAAGTGCGGCGCCCAAAGCCGATCCAGCCCGTGCACGAGACCGCCCACGCACGCGCCGAGCAGCGCGACCCCCGCCCATGTCTGGCCACGCGGGCAGGCGCCGGTGCCGGCCAGCGCGCTGCGCAAGCCCACACGATGGGCCACGGCCGCCCCCACCGCGCTGGCGGCCAGCACCAGCAGCCCGGGCTGGACGATCAAGACCGCCCGCTGGGCCCAATGCGGCAACGCCGCCCACTGTGCGGCCAGATCCGCGGGCACGGCGGGCAGCGGCTGGCCCAGCAAGGCGAGCACGCCCACCCAGCCCACGAGGGCCACGGGCCAGGTGCGACGCCCCCAGGAGGGATGAGCGGCAGTTTGCATGGGATCGATCGGTGAGGCTTCAGAGTGGGGTGTCGCCGTTATCATACGACCGTATTGATATCGACAGGAGGCAATGGCATGGGCCGCCCCCGCTCCATTGACCGAGAGGCGGTGCTCGACGCCGCAGACATGTTGGTCCGGCGACACGGGGCCTCGGCACTGACCATCGATGCCGTGGCCCAGGCCGCAGGCATCAGCAAAGGGGGGGGCCAGTCGTGCTTCAGGACAAAGGCGGCATTGATCGATGCGCTGTTCGAGCGATTCGGGCAGGCCTATGACCGTTGTTATCGCGAGATGACGGGCACCGACGCCTCGACCATCGGCAAGGTGCGTGCCCACGTGGCTGCTACTTTCGGATCCGACGACCTCTCCAGCGCCAAGGCCGCCGGCTTGCTGGCTGCGCTGCTGCAGTCGCCGCGAGATCTGGAGGGCGTGCGCCAGTGGTATCGGGAACGGCTGACTGGACTCGATCACACGAGCGCCGAGCAGCGCCGCGCCTGGATCGCATTCTTGGCAGCCGAAGGCGCGTTCATGCTGCGCCACTTCGGCTTGGTGAAGATGAACAAGCAGCGATGGCGCGCGATCGCAGCCGAGCTGCGCGCGCTGCTGGCAAGCGCGTCATGAACGGACACCGGTCCTCTCTTGCAGCGAAGCGGTCTGTTGACCTTGGCGTGAAGTACGGCGTGTTCGGATGCATCAGGGGGCTCATCGCGTAGAAGATGCCTCAGGCGCATCCCGATGATGAAGCCGTTCGATCTGGCGGCATTGATCCTGCCACAACGTCGCCCATGGCTGCCGCAGCACCGGGTCGAGGCGATGCTGCGGTTCGCGCAGCAAGGTCTCGATCACCGTCGGCGCCAGCAAGGTCAAGCGCAGCAGGCGGCGCACTTGGGTGATGTCGATTTGCTCGGCCTGCGCGATCTCCACCACCGACGCCGCCCGCCCCTCATGGAGCAGCCGCTGCCAGTGGTGCGCCAGCCCAAGCGCACGCAACAACGCCGTGTCCTTGGCTTCGGTGCGCAGCGGCTCGCCCCCCGCCGAAACTACCTCGACCGCCTTCTGCGCGCCGGGTGGCGCGATCACCGCGCGGCGGATGCCGCGCTGCACCAGCCGCCAGGGCACGAAGGTTTCCAGTTTCACGGCGCCCGCAGGTGTGGGCAGTCTCTGGGTGACCGGCGATCCCTCGAAGCGTCCGCGGTGCTTGGTGCTCACGCCGCCTCCTCGAAGCGCTGCACGATCTCGCGCTGGGCCGCCCAGTCCACCGGCAGCGGGTGGCGCTGGAACCAGATCAGGCTCATCCGGCGCGGCTGGCGCCCGGCCATCAGCATCTCGACGATGTCGGGCGCGAGCAGCGTCAGGCGCAGCAGCTCGTTGACCACCGAGTGATGCAGCCCTTCGGCACGCGCGATGGCCGAGCCGCTGGGCATCGCGCCGCTGTCTAGCAGCCGTTGCCAGTGGAAGGCCCGTGCCATCCCTTCGATGAGCGTGCTGTCGTGCGCGTCCCGGTCCTCGGCCTGGTGCTGAACCAGCCGGCGCACGCCGCGCCGCCGCAGGGTCAGCGGCACGAAGGTCTCGAGCGTCCCGTCCTTCATGCCTCGACCTCCAGCAGCTCGGCGCCGATGCTCCTGGGCGCGAACTCCCCGATCAAGGCGTCCCAGCCCAGTTCGCGCCACTTCACCCGGATGCCCTGCATCTCGTCGGTGTGGACGAGATCGATGCGCTCGATCATCAGGTTGGCGATGCGGTGCTGCTCAACCGGGAAGAGCTGATCCCACACGTCGTTGAGGCGCCCCATCGCCATCACGACCGTGGTCTCGTCGATCGGCACGCCCTGGCGTTGGATGTGGCGCACGACGGCGGCGATGGATTCGGGGCTGGTCAGCACGGTGCGGATCTGGGCCACGACCGCCGCCTCGATCTCGCGGGCGGGCAGGCGCTCGTAGCTCTTGCCCGGCACGCCGAAGCGGCTCTCGGACTTGGAGACGTAGTACTGGTACTTGCGGCCGTTCTTGCGCGAGTACGTGGGGTACATGCGTTCGCCCGTCGGCGCGTACAGCAGCCCCCGCAGCAGCGCGTCGTTGCGCGAGCGGATCTTGGTCTCCACCGACCGCGCGTGGCTGTCGCGGGCCAGCACGACGTGGACCTGGTCCCACAGCTCGCGCTCGATGATCGGCTCGTGCACGCCGGGGTACCACTGGCCCCGGTTCGACAACTCCCCGAGGTATATGCGGTTGCGCAGCACCTTGTGGATGTACTTCTTGTCGATGCGCGTGCCGGTCCGCACCCGCCCGTCCTGCGTCGTCCACGCCTTGGTCGTGATGCCCTCGGCGGTCAGGCGCGCTGCGATCTGCGTGGGTGAGCCAATGGTCAACATCTCCTCGAAGATGCGGCGCACCACCGCCGCCTCGGCGGGGTTGACCACCAACTGGCGGTTGACCACGTCGTAGCCGATGGTGGGCACGCCGCCCATCCACAGCCCCTTCTTCTTGGCCGCGGCGATCTTGTCGCGGATGCGCTCGCCCGTGACCTCGCGCTCGAACTGGGCGAAGGACAGCAGGATGTTGAGCGTGAGCCGCCCCATCGAGGTCGTGGTGTTGAACTGCTGCGTGACCGAGACGAAGGACACGCCGTGGCGCTCGAACACCTCGACCATCTTGGAGAAGTCGGCCAGGCTCCTCGTCAGGCGGTCGATCTTGTAGACCACCACGATGTCGATCAGCCCGCGCTGGATATCGGCCATCAGGCGCTTCAAGGCCGGGCGCTCGGTGTTGCCGCCGGAGTAGCCGGGGTCGTCGTAGTCGTCGGCCACCGGAATCCATCCCTCGGCGCGCTGGCTGGCGATGAAGGCGTGCCCGGCTTCCTTTTGCGCATCGATGGAGTTGAACTCCTGGTCGAGCCGCTCGTCTGACGACACCCGGCAGTAGACCGCACAGCGCTTGCGCGCCTTGGTGGAGGCGATTTCCGTCATCAGGCGCCTCCCTTCAGGCCGAAGAACAGCGGGCCGCTCCAATGCTGGCCGGTGATGTGCCGCGCCACGGCGGTCAGGCTCTTGAAGCGGCGGCCTTCGTATTCGAAGTGACCATCGGCGTCAACCGTCACCCGGTGCTCGCGCTCGCCCCATTCGCGTAGCAGCACGGTGCCCGGTGCGAAGTCGAACTTGCGCGGGCGCGCGCGCAGTTTGATCTTGGAGTGCTTCGCGCCGATGGCCTCAAGGCGCTGGCGCGTTTCGGGTGCGAGTCCGCCGAAGGCTTCTTCCTGCAGCTTGTAGGCGATACGGGATTCGACATGGGTGCGGTTCGGAAACTCCGGGCGCCGCTCGAAGTACCGATCCCAGAGCACCCAGAGTTCGGCCATCGGCAGGTGACTCAGCTCGGCGATCCGCGCCGCGACGGAAGCTTGTTTCTCGTTCATCACAACTTCTCCTGTTGAGAGGGGGTTGTATGAACGCGCTGGTCGGGCAAGAAGCCAAGGCGAACCGCGCTCTGTTCCAGCCCGGAAGACCCGAGGGTACGGACGATGGCGGCCGCAAGGATGGTGGTGATTTCGCCAGCACGGGCGCTGGCGCTCATCTCTGCCGGAGATGCAAGTTCGAGGTTTGTCATGACGGCTCCAGGGAATCGAAACCGTCACGGATGATGTGCGCAGATTTCCGAAGCGGATCGCAACGCCGATCAATCGGCGCGGCGCGCTGACGCCTCAACGGCGGTCAGACGTCTTCGGTGACTGCTTCGATCGCAGCGCTGCGCGTGTCGCTGTCATCGACGATCACTCGATCGAGTGGGGTCAGCTTCAGCTGCCACGCCCGCGTGCCTGGGACCCTTTCGAGATAGTCGCGCCAGGGCGAGTGCTTGCCGGTGAAGAGGTTGGCCGGAGACGTGCAGCCCGTGCCGGCCATCAGCGCCTTCGTGTTGACGTGGGGCGTTCCTGCGGCCCAGGCCTCCACCAGCCGCTGCAAGACGGCGATCCTTGCTTTGCCCGTGACCCGCCACGGCGCCTTGCCCGGAAGGTACAGCGTCGCCGCGTGACCATCGGGGGCGACCTTGAGCGTCACCGTCGACCCGCCCATGGCCGCCAGTTGCCCGTGGCGATAGGCCACCTTCAGCCGGTCCAGGTCGATGGCGCTGCCGTTGCCCGCATCGGCGAGCACATCCTCGATGGGAATGACGACATTGGTGCCGGCGAATGGCAGCGGCGTCGAGGTCGTCGTCAACACCACGCCCGCCACCGGGCGCGGACGAAGCCTCAGCGCAGCGTCGACTTTCGCGTACGCGCGCTCGTGGGACATCCTGGAGGCGAAGTACAGCGCCACGGCATGGCCGTCGATGTCGATCTCGCCAAGGAACACCGGCTCGTCGTCGAAGTGCCGACTGCGGGGTCCTTTCAAGGCCGATCCCAGCGCCGTGATCAATTCCTCGCGCAACCAGTCCAGCTGCACCTTCCAGCGCCGGGCGAGACGGGCCGGCATGACCACGTCGTTGCCCGTCAGAGGATCGCGGTAGCGCACGGTGTCGGCATCGGCGCAGCGTTCGAGCACCACCTTCATCGGCTCGCCTTCGTCGACGGGGACCGACAGCTCGGCGATGCGCTCGCCTTCGATGAGGATGCCTTCGTCCTGCAGCCGCTCGATGTCGATGCCGAGCTTATGCAGTGCGAAGCCGTCCATCGGGCTGCTGGCGCTCTCCAGAAGCCGGGCCACCTGCGCGATCAGGCTCGGATCGTCCCGCCCGCAGCCCGGGTGCAGCGGTTTGCGCACCCCCAGGGCCTCGAGCAGTTGCATCCCGGCGCGGCGCAGGCGTTGGTCTTTCTCGCCAGCCAGGCTGCAGCGACCGGGCTCGGCCAGCACGATGGCCAGCGGGGTGGCCGCCGTCTCCCCCTCGAACACCAGTTCGGCCACCAGGGTCACACCGAGCAAGGCACCAGGCTGCGCGAAGGGGTGGTTGCCCCAGCGCTCGTCGATCACCTCGTGCAGTTCTGCGCCGCTGTCGATGTGCAGCGTGACGGCGTCCGTGGCATGCCCAAGCAAAGCCTTGGCTTCGGTCAGATACAGCCGCTCGATGCGGCCCCCGTCGATGCGCGGCTTGGTGTCCTTCAGTGGCCGCGCAAAGCGCGACAGGTCGTAGCGCGAGCGGTCCAGCGGACGGTTCGACAAGGGGGCCTTGAAGCCGTGCCGGGACAGCACGTTGGCCAGCGGCGCACGGGTGCCCAGCGTCGGGGCAAAGACTTCGACGAGCCCACGATGAGGCGCGTAGATGAGGGTGGCGTCGCGCGCCGGGAAGTAGAAGAAGCTCTTGCGCTGGCGGTTGCGCATCTCCACCGCGGCCACCTGATCGCCGGCGAAACGCACCACGAGGTAGTGTGTCGCCTGGGTCTGGCCTTGCCGGTTCGGCTCCTCCATGGCCACGTGGATGACCTCGCAGGGCTCGGCCAGCCGCATCGCCTCGGTGAGTTGCGCTTCCAGCCGGTCCTTGACCTCATCGTTCCACAGGAAGGGCGGCGCCTCGCCAGGCACGTCGAACGCGTCGTGCAGGCGTTTGAGCCCCTTCAGGTCCTGGGTGTTGACGATGGACTCGGCAGTGTCGAAGAGCTTGATCGAGGCCTCGCTGTGCGTGCGCATCCACACCGCGCGACCGACCTCGCCGCCTTCTTGCGCACGAAACCGTGCGAGCAGGTCCTCGTCGTAGAGCTGCTCGGCGACGGTGGCGAGGATGGCGGCCCCGCGCACGGTGCTCAGGCGCAGCACCCGCAAAGCTTCGCGCTCGGCCGGATCGCGCTGCTCCTTGCGCAGGTGCTTGATGTGCTCGATGAGGGCAGCGCTCAGCCCCTCGTCGGGCTGCGTCCAATCAAACCCGCGCTGCAGTCCCAGGCACTCGGGCAGGCCGGCGAACAGCTTGAGGACTGAGGCCGGCACGCGCTCGACCAGCTCCAGCAGACAGTGTGCGTTGGTCAGGGTCTTCTTGCCCATGCTCCCTCCGATACAGCGCGGTGCCTCACATGGCCATGACCCATGGGCGCATCACCGCCACCGATTGCGTCAGCCCCTGCGCCAGCAGGGTGTCCAGGTAGTCGTCCGCCGACTTGGGCGGGTTCTTCAGACTGCGGCGGTGGCGGGCGACTGCTTCGAGCACGCCGGCCGGGTGCAGATCCAGCAGATCGACGATGAAGTCGTCCGGATGCTGCGCCGCGAGGTTGTAGGGCTTGAGCGCCTCGGGCGGGAAGTCCTTGAGGTTGAAGGTCACGATGAGGCTGGCGCCGGCGTGGATGGCGGCCGCCACCACATGGCGGTCGCTGGGGTCGGGCAACTCGATCGAGGCAATCAGGTACTCGAAGCCGGTGACCAGGCAGTCGCGGACGTGGGCGTTCATCAGCCGCCGCGTGCGCTCGAGCTGTTCGACCGAGAGATCGGGACGGCTGGCCAGCACGTGGCGCATCCACTCGTCGTGAATCATGTCGCTCCAGCGCGCCCGGTACAGGTCCGACAGCGCCAGATGCATCAGCAGGTCGCGCAGGGGCGCGGGATAGAGCACGCAGGCGTCGTAGACGACGGTGAAGTGCGAGCTCATCCGCTCAGTACCCCATGCCGAGTTCCTGGGCCTGCGCGGCCAGTTCGTCGAGGGCCTTGCGGCGCTCGGCATCGATCCGGTGCTTGTAGGCGATCACGTCCTGGTAGCGCACCCGACGATGCGTGCCGATCTTGTGGAACGGGATCTCGCCTTTTTCCAGCAACTGCACGAGGAAGGGCCGCGAGACGTTGAGCAGGTCGGCCGCTTCCTGCGTGGTCAGTTCGGCGTGGATGGGGATGACGGTGACGGCATTGCCCTGGCCGATCTCGGTCAGCACGTCCAGCAGCAACCGCAGCGCCGTCGTCGGCAGCGTCACTGAGCGCACGGCGCCCTTGTCGTCGTGGAAGTCGATCTGCTGGGTCTCGGCGCGCGTTTGCAGCACCGTCGAGAGCACGCGCCCGGATTCCCGAGCCAGCGCGACGTCCTCGGCCGAGGGCAGCGCATTGGGGATGGTGGGGGTCGTCATGGGGCTCTCCTGGTCGGATCGGATGCGATAGGGGTCATTGTAAACGAAACAAACGAAATCGCAATAACCGAAAAGACATTGTTCTAACCATACAAATCAAAGACTTAAGACGCATGCCTGGCTCGCCACCGGTCGGGCCGCGCCCCGTGATCGCCTAAAAAGCACTCGCCCAAGCCCAAAGCGCCGGGCAATTCAATGAGGGCTCCCAAACAGAAGGAGCCCCGCCATGCAGAAACACCCTGCATCTGTTCGATCCACCCGGAACTTCTATCCGGCACCACCCGAAGGCACGACGCCGGTCGCGCTCAACGAGTTCGAACTCGCCGCCCGCTGGCGACTGTCCGTCCACACCCTGCGCCGCTGGCGGCAGGAGCAGCTGGGCCCGGTCTTTTGCAAGCTGGGCGCACGCGTCACCTACCTGATCAGCGACGTCGAGGCCTTCGAGCGGCGCGTCTCGCGCTACTCGACCTTCGCGCGAGCGCATCAGTGAGGAGGGCGGTCATGAGCGACCTCACCCTCTACCCTGCCGACATCGCCGCGATGTCCGTCGGCCAGCTGGCCGCGCTGCCGCCCGCCCAGAAGGCGGAGATCAGCCGCAACCTGGACGAAGCGCTCGCCTGGCTCAAGCAGGCCCGCGCGAAGTTCGACGCCGCGCTGGAGGCCGCCTACGGCGAGCAGGCCCGCGCCGCACGCCTCGAGGCCGGCAAGGACTTCGGCGTCGTGCATCTGAACGACGGACCGCTGCGCGTGACGGTCGATGTCCCGAAGCGCGTGTCCTGGGACCAGGCGCAACTGGCCGCCATCGCCCGGCGTATCGCCGCCGCCGGCGAGAAGGTCGAGGACTACCTGGACGTCGAGTTCTCGGTTTCCGAGTCCCGTTTCAACAACTGGCCGCCCGCCTTGCGCGCCGGGTTCGAGGCCGCCCGCACCGTCAAGCCCGGCAAGCCCACGTTCCGGCTGGCCCTCGTCTCGGAGGAG
>NZ_CALFCW010000051.1:0-17689 GCF_937950555.1 uncultured Pigmentiphaga sp.
GAGCGGTAGTTCAGTTGGTTAGAATACCGGCCTGTCACGCCGGGGGTCGCGGGTTCGAGCCCCGTCCGCTCCGCCAAAGAATACGAGGGTTAGTGTGCCGCAGGCCACTAACCCTTTTCCTTTTGCATGCCAAGCTGGGCCGCTGTTTGCGAAGCCCTGCTGCTCGCGCAGCAGGGCTTTTGTTTGCGCGTGGCCCGGGTGGTGGCGCTCTGGCAGCTGGCCTATGACGGGCGGCATATGGGCAAAGCGATCGATGGGCGGCACACTTGCCCGCTGGAACGCCTGCCTGGATCGCGGGATCGCGCGCCTTCTCCGCCGCGAACCCCGGGGCGGGTCCGAGCAAGAGGAAGACTGATCATGCGACACTTTTTCATTCCCCTGGAGATCGCTTTGGCGGCCATGGCGGGCGCCGGCGCTATCGGAACGGCGCATGCCCAAACGGTGGAGCCGGGCCTGTGGGAAATCAAGTCCACCATGGACATGCCCAACATGGGGAACATGGCCGAGCAGATGCGCAAACACTTGGCACAATTGCCGCCTGAGGCGCGCAAGATGGCGGAGCAGCGGATGGCGAGCATGGGAATGGGGATAGGCCAGGACGGTGGCATGCGCGTGTGCTTCGGCCCGGAACAGGCTAGGCAGCCGATCAAGGAGGGGCAGAAAGAGGGCAACTGCACTTACACGCAGGTCAGCGCCGTGGGCAACACGTGGCGCGGCCGCATGGTGTGCACGGATCCCAAGAGCGAAGGCACCTTCACCACCACCATGCACAGTCAGCATCATTTCACGACGATGGCAGTGCTGAAGGACGAGCGGGGCGAAACGAAGATGACGAGCGACGCCCGCCGCATTTCAGCGGACTGCGGCGCCATCAAGCCGATCGGGAAGTAAAAGGGACGCCGCCGACGGGCGCCACACGGTCGGGATCGGATATTGCTGATGAGCTGGCGGACCTCGCACAGGGGCGTGTCCTTGCTACGGGAGAGCTTCATGCTCACCACAATAATCCTCATCATCCTCCTCTTGGCCCTCATCGGCGCTTTCCCCGCCTGGCCCCATGCGGCCAATTGGGGCTATGGCCCTTCGGGCATCATCGGCGTCATCCTGGTGGTATTGGTCGTCCTGCTCCTAATGGGGCGAATATAGGAACTGCATGACTGCAGTCGGCGAGCGTGGGCCGGGAAGGCTTGGCGGCCTAGCCCAGTCGCCGGGCCGCATCGAGGGCGAGACCGGTCCCGATGCTGCCGAATGCATCGCCCTGGACGTGACGCGCGGCCGGCAACAAGGCGACAATCCGCTGTCGCAGGAGGGGTACGCTGCTCGATCCGCCGGTGAAGAAAATCGTGTCGACGGCTTCGGGGCCGAGGCACGCATCGCGCATCAAGTCGCTGACGGTTCGCTCGATGCGCGCCACGAGGTGATCGATGGCCGCGTCGAGGTCGGCTTGTGAGACTTCGCATGCCAGCCCAGGTTCGAGGTTGGCGAGGTCCAGCGAGACAAGGCGGTTTTCTGCCAGGGCGATCTTGGCTTCTTCGATGCGGAAGGCCAAGCCATGCCCGGCCCGCTGTTCGACGAGCCGGAGCAGCCGCGCGATTTTTTGCTTTTCTGCTGACTCGTAATACAAGTCTTTCAGCATCGCCACGGATTTGCGGGCATAGACCTGGTTGATGGTATGCCACGAAGCCAGGTTGAAGTAGGGCGTCGAGGGCATGTCCTTGCCGGTCACCAGGCGGCTGCCCAAGCCGAGCAGCGGCATGGCGGTGCGCAGGTTCAGGTACTTGTCGAAATCGGTGCCGCCGATGTGTACGCCGCCGTTGGCCAGAATGTCGTCGCGCCGGTCTTCCCGTTCGCTGCGATCGGGGGCGAGCCGGATGAGCGTGAAGTCGGAGGTTCCCCCGCCGATGTCCACGACGAGCACCAGCTCTTCGCCCCGAATCTGCGATTCGTAGTCAAACGCTGCCGCCATCGGTTCATATTGGAACTCCACGTGGCGGAATCCCACCGCGCGTGCGATCTCGGCCAGCGTGGCCTGTGCCTTTGCATCGGCCGCTGCGTCGTCGTCGACGAAAAACACCGGGCGCCCGAAAATCGCGCGGTCGAAGGGCTGGCCCGCGGCGCGCTCCGCGCGATGCTTGATTTCCGCGATAAAGCGCGTGAGCAGGAGCCGGAAGGGAAGTGCGCGACCTTGCACTTCCGTATGGCCTTCCATGAGGGGCGTGCCGAGCAGGCTCTTGAGCGCGCGCATCAAGCGTCCGTCGTAGCCCTCGAGATAGTCCTGGATTGCTGCGCGTCCAAAACTGACCTCTTCGTCTTCGGCATGGAAGAACACCGCCGATGGCATCGTGGGTTTGCCTTCCTCGAGCAGGAGCAATGGCGAGGCGGCGCCAGGACGGCGCCAGCCGACGGTGGAGTTGGACGTCCCGAAATCGACGCCGCATGCGTTTGCGATCATGGTGGAAGGGGAAAAATGGGCAGCCGGCGCACGGCGTGGAGGGGAGCGCGCTCCCGGGGCGGGGATGTTAAAACATGCGAGGCGCCATTGTATGCGCAAGCGCGCCCGGCGCACTGGCGTGTGCCGCGTTCCGTCCCAAGACAGGAGTCATTGCATGGTTTCGAGATTGTTCGTGATGGCCGCTGCCGCCTCGTTTTTCCTCGCAGGATGCGCGGCGCCGCCCCGCGGGGAAGATGAAGCGCTGCGCCAGGCGGTCGGCAATCCCGCGCGTACGCCGGCCTTCGTCGCGCGCGATGCGGCGCGCAAGCCGTACGAGGTGCTGCGCTTTTTTGACATCCGGCCCGATGCCACGGTGGTCGAGATTTCTCCCGGCGGGGGCTACTGGACGGAAATCCTCGCTCCTTACCTGCGTGAACGTGGCGTTTATTACGCTGCCCAGTATCCCCGGGAGGGGAGCACCCGGCCTTATCACCGCGAGTACTACGACCGGTTCCGGGCCAAGCTGGACGCCGATCCCGCCACCTACGGCAAGGTCCGGGTGACGGCTTTCTCCAAGGGGTTCTACGACATCGCGCCCCCCGGGTCTGCGGATTTCGTGCTGACCTTCCGCAATCTGCATAACTGGATGAACGACGGCTATGCCGAAGAGGCACTCGCCGCGTTTTATCGCGCGCTCAAGCCGGGCGGCATCCTGGGCATGGAGGCGCATCGCGGTCGCAACGACAAGCCGCAGGACCCGCGCGCGGCCGACGGGTACGTGCGGCAGGACTATGCGATCCAGCTGGCTGAACGCGCGGGTTTCGTGTTCCTCGGTAGTTCGGAGATCCTAGCGAATCCGCGTGATACCAAGGATCACCCCGCGGGCGTCTGGACGCTTCCGCCGACCTTCCGCCTGGGTGACAAGGACCGGGAACGCTATGCGGCCATCGGGGAGGCCGACGGTTTCCTGTTGAAATTCCGCAAACCCTGAGCCGGGCTCAGGCCTTGGGCGTGGGCAGGCGCGCGTAGCAGTGCTTGCAGATGGCGGCGGCAGGATGGACGTACTTGCCGCAGCTGGGGCACGGCTTGCCGTATTTTTCGCGGGCGGCCGCGCGCGCTTTCGCGCGCTGGCGAATCTTGAAGAATATGGCGGCGCCGCATGCGACGACCACGAGTGCGATGAGAACAGCCATGCTTTTCCCGCTCTGTTGGCGGGATTGAGTATAGGTGCGAAATGTGATGCAAACCTTTCAAGATGTTTCCGCCGCACGTATTAGTCCGCCCGAGGGTCAGTCGACCCAGTATTTGCCCGCGACCATGGCGGCGCGCACCTCGGCCGGGATGGCGATGGGGCGCATGGTCCGCATGTCGATGAACACGAGCACCAGCCGCGCGCGCACGCGCACCGGGCCTTCTGGGTCGCGCCCGCGCAACTCGATGGCGACTTTCAACGAGGTACGGCCTATGCCTTCCAGCCGCAGCACGGCCGCCAATTCGTCGCCAAGCCGGGAGGGCGCGAGGAAATCCATCTGCAGGTTCACGGTGGGAAGGCCGATGCCCCGTTCGTCGTGCAGGAAGGCGAAGCCTGCGCCCAGGCCGTGTTTGAACCAGTGTTCGACGGTGTCGTTCAGCATTTCCGCATAGCGCGGATAGAAAACGATGCCGGCCGGATCGCAGTGCCTGAATCCGATCTCGATCGGCATGACGTGGGTGGCGAGCATGCAGTCGTCCTCGAAAAAATAGTTGCGGCATAGGCCGCATGGCTCGATTAAACCGCATGTGAGGGGGCTTCGCGGCCGCGGCGCGCTCGCACGCGGCGTTTTTCCACTCGACGGCGCCGCCCATCGGCCTCAGCGACCGCTGCGCAGGCACGCCAGGGCAGCCAGCGAAAGCAGCAGCGCTGCCACGCCGTACACCAGCAGGGCAGGTGTTCCGGGCAGCACCAGGCCGGCGATCAGCGGTCCCACTCCCGCGCCGATGTCGCGCCATACCGAACGCGCGGCCAGCGCCCGGATGCGCTCCGGGCCGGGATGGCGGCGTGCCACGATGGGCGCCAGCAGCGGAAGCTGCAGGGCGCGCAAGATGACGATGGCCAGGGCGCAGCTCCATAGCCAGCCTGCGCCAAAGCCCACGAGGGCGGTGGCCGTGACCAGCGACAGCACGACCAGCATGCGCTCGGCTCCGAGCCGGTCGGCGATGCGTCCGCCCAGCGGGCTGAGCAGGATTTCGGACAAATAGCGCAGCGCAAGCACCACTCCTGCGCCGAGCAGCGCCCACGCGGGCAATGCGTCCTGGGCGACCAGCGACAAACCGATGACGAACAATCCGTCCAGCGTCAGCCCTTCCATAAAGGACCAGGCGTCCAGGCTGCCCGGTCGTTGCAGGCGGCGGACGGGAGCCGGCGCGACTTCCGTGTGTTCCTGCGGCGGCAGCCGGCGCGCCGAAGGCAGGGCGCATAGCGCCAGGGCGGCCAGGATGAAAAAGATCGTCCGGGGGCCGGAAAGCTCCGCCAGCCAAGCACCTGCGGGCAGGGCGAGCATGGGGCCGGATGCGATGATGGCACGGGAGCGACCGGTGCGATGCGCGGCGCCGGCCAGGTTGGAGGTCGCCAGGGTCTGGGTGGACAGGTTCAGCGCCGCATACGAGAGCCCCCACAGCAGCCGCATGGCCAGGAGCGCCCAGAAGCCGGAAAGCGTTGCATAACCGAGGGCGCAGCAAGACGAGGCTAGCACGGCGAGCGTGCATATGAAGCGGTCGCCGCGCGAGGCATAGAGGCGCGCCACCCAGCTGTAGCCGGCGATGCGCACCAGGCGGTTGGCCGCGAGAAGGATGCCTGCCTGTGCGAGGCTCACGTCGAACTGGCCTGCGTGGGCAGGCAGGAGCAGGTACAGCACGGTATCGGCGGGCAATGAAAGGGAAAGCGCCGTCGAGGCGTCGCGTGAGTGACGATCGGTGGCAGTGGGTGTCGGATGTTTCATGGCCGCTATGGTGATGCGGCACCGTGTTCCCGACAAACGATTTAAACTCCGGCCATATGTGAGGAAATTGCACGTATGCGCCGTCTGCCCCCTTTGAATGCGGTGCGCGCTTTCGAGGCGGCCGCCCGTCACCTGAGTTTCACGCGCGCGGGCGAGGAGCTCGGCGTCACCCACGGTGCGGTCAGCCGCCAGGTGCGCCAGCTGGAGGAGTTCCTTGGGGCAGCGCTATTCGAACGCAAGACGCGGCAGATTGTGCTCACGGCGGCCGGTGCGCGCTTCTCTTTGCGGGGACGGCGCCTGCCCTGGCCCATATCGCGGCTGCCGCCCAGGCGATCACCGGTCGCTCGGCCCGCGTGGTGCGCATCAACGTGCGGCCGAGTTTCGCGGTGCGATGGCTGATCCCGCGTCTTCCCGATTTCGTGTCCCGGCACCCGGAGATCCGGCCCGAGGTCGTGACGAGCACGGCGGCGCCCGAGGACGTGATGGAGAGCTTCGACGTGGCGATCCGGCGCGGCAGCATTGGTTGGCCGTCCTCCATGGAGACCGACGCCTTTCTCGAAGACGAAGGTTTGCCGGTGGCATCGCCCGACCTGCTGCGAAGCCGGCCGATAAGCGATCCCGGCAGCCTGGCCGGGCACGTACTGCTCTATTCGAGGACGCGCCGCGACGACTGGGATGCGTGGTCCCGGCTCGCTGGCAAGGCACGTGTTCCGCACCAGCAGATGCTGCAATTCGACCACCTGCATTTCGTGATGCAGGCCGCCATAGACGGGCTGGGCGTTGCGTTGGCGCCGGTTTCCCTGCTGGGGCACGACCTGGACGACGGGCGCCTGGCGGCCCCGCTGCCACAGTGGCGCCTGCCCTTGAGCCGCTACTACTACGGGGTTTCGCCGGGCGCGGCTCCGGAGAGCCGGGCTTTCATTGACTGGCTCTCATCCACGGCCCGGGCCGAGATGCGGCTACCCCCGGGCTGAGAGCCCCCAGCTTCAGGTGGCCGCGCGTTCGACCTGGGTATCGATGTCGACGGTCGTGGACGTCATGAGCTTGTGCACCGGACAGCGGTCGGCGACGGCATGCAGTTCAGCCACCTGTTCGTCGCTTAGGTCGCCGCGCAACTGCAGGCGTACGGCGAGCCGGTACTGTCCGCGCCGCTCGTCTTTGTCGTCGCGCTCGATGTCGACCTCGACGCCTTCTAGCGGAATGTTCTTGCCTTTGGCGTAGATCATCAGGGTCAATGCCTTGCAACCCGCCAGTGCCGCGTCGAAATAATCGTGGGGCGTGGGGCCTTCGCCCTTGGGGGGAGGCAGGTCCAGCGGCAGCTCGCGGCCGGCGACGGTGATGAGATGGCGCTGGCTGCCCGGCGCTTCGGGTTGGACGTGTACGCTCATGATTGCTCCGTTGCAGGAGGGGACGAGAGGGGCGACTGCGGTGCTTCCCGGTAGGCTTGCCATGCATCGTGGCCGCCAAGCAGGGCCCAGGTGTTCGCGTATCCCGCCGCCCGCAGGCGGCTGGCGACCAGGGCAGCGGAAATCTCGTTGGGACAGGCGCAGTAGACGACGATGTCCGCATCGCGCGGACCGAGGTCGAGCTTATCGATCGCTGCGTTAGCGTCGATCGGAATGGCGCCCGGCAGCGGGTCTTCGGGTTGGGGCCGAACGTCGAGCAGGACGATCTTGCGGCCTGCGCGCTGCCAGGACAAGAGTTCGTCCAGCGTCAGCCGCGGGATGGCCTGCAAGTCGCGTACGACGCGCCAGCGCAGGAATACGCGGTAGGCGACATAGGCCGCAAGCAGCGTGGCGAGGAACAAGACGCTCATGCGGCCGTACTGCGTCAGGGCCTCAAGGATGTCTGCCACCAGCGGGTGGAACAGCACGCCCAGCAATACGGCCGAACCGGCCCAAATCAAGGCGCCAGTCACGTCGTAGCCGGCGAAAACGCGATAAGGCGCCCGCGTCAGCCCTGCCATGACCGTGGACAGTGCCCCGGCTCCCGGAAGGAATTTCGCGACCAGGAGCAGCCGCGGCCCGGCGGTCAGGTAGAGGCTTTGGGTTTGTCGTATGCAGGAGTCCTGGGAGAGCGAGACCCGGCATACGGTGCGCAGGAGCCTTGCACCGTAGCGCCGGCCCGCGAAGTACCAGGCGGTGTCTGCGATCAGGCAGGCGGCCACCGCGGCGGCCAGGACCAATGGCCACGACAGCTGCCCCTGGGCAGCCAGGGCGCCGGCCACGACCAGCAGCGGATAGGCCGGAATGGGGAGGCCACCCTGCTCCAACAACACGTTGGCGAAAATCAGCAATGCGCCGTGAAGTGCGAGCAGTGTGTGTAGGTCGGACATGGCAGCGTCCCCGCGGAAAATTCCCCTACGCTGGGAATTGGGGCGATTTCGGCCGAAACAAGCCCATGGAACGTAGGGTTTTTTTCCGGCGGTCCCGCGCCACGTTACCACACGGACTCGGGGGCGCGGCAGGCGCCGCGCCCCGTACAGGCTGGCGTTTAGTCAGCCGTGATGTTGGCGGCCCGCACGACTTGCGCCCAGCGGGCAGCATCCTTGGCCACCAATTCCCCGAACTCTGCCGGACTCGAGGTGGCGGGCACCATGCCTTGCGCCTCGAAAGCCCCGGCGGTGGCAGGGGATTTCAAGATACGGGTGATTTCGCGGTTCATCCGGTCGATGATGTCGCGCGGCGTGCCTTTGGGCGCGAAAACGCCGTACCACATGTCGACGTTGCCGCCTTGGATGCCGGCTTCCTCCAGCGTCGGCACGTCGGGCAATTGCTCCAGGCGTTTGGCGCTGCCGGTGGCGATGGCCTTGAGCTTGCCTGCCTTGATCTGCGGCAGCGCGACGTGGACCGGCAGGAACATGGCGTCGATGCGGCCCGCGAGGATATCGGTGACGGCGCCCGCCGTGCCTTTGTAGGGCACGTGCATCATTTCCGAGCCCGTTTGTTGCAGGAACAAGGCCATGGACAGGTGGTGGGGCGTGCCGACGCCCGGCGTGGCATACGTGAGCTTGCCCGGCTCGGCCTTGGCCGCGGCCACCAGTTCGGGCACGGTGTTGGGCTTGCGCGAGGCAGGCGACACCAGCAGCAGCGAGCCCCAGGAGGTTAGTGCCACCGGGTCGAAATCATTCACCGGGTCGTAGGGCAGCGACTTGTATAGGCTGCGATTCATGACCAGCGTGTTGACCTGGACCATGAAGGTATAGCCGTCAGGCGCCGCACGCGCCGCGCGCTCGCTACCGATGTTACCGCTGGCCCCGGCCTGGTTTTCGACGACCACGGCCTGGCCGAGCGTCTTGGGAAGCTGGCTGGAAAGATGGCGCGCGACGAGGTCTATGCCGGTACCGGGCGTGTAGGGGACGATGAAGGTGATGGGTCGTTCGGGCCAGGCGTAGGCGCTGGCGCACGAGCAGGCGAGCACGAGCGCGCCTGCGATACGCAGGGAGTGTTTCAGCATGACGTCTCCGGGGCCGGCAGGGCCGGTTATGGGTGGTAAGGATGTGCTTGTTTCTTGAAGTATGCTCAACGATATATGGATAAAGAAAATGAATTCTCGTTATGAACCATATCATCGCGGATATGGATAGCCCTCAGCGCACGCCATGGATTGGACGCATCGACTGAGGCTGCGCAATCTCCAGATGCTGCTCAGCCTTGCGCAAACTCGCAACATCAGCCATTCGGCGGTCGCGCTCAACACCACCCAGCCGGCCCTGTCCAAATGGCTGCGTGAACTGGAAGAAGACATCGGCCTGCCGCTGTTCGAACGGCATGCGCGCGGGCTTCGGCCAACGCCGTACGGCGAAGCCCTGATCGCCCATGCCCGCCGCATCGAAAGCCAGCTGAACCGTGCGCAAAGCGACATGGAGGCCATGCGGCAGGGAGGCAGCGGGCAGGTGTTGGTCGGCACCTCCGGCGCGTCGGCCCCAGACACCGTGCCGCTCGCCATGCTGTCTTTGCTCCGGCGCATGCCGGACGCCCGCATCAAGATGGTGGAAAGCACCATGGACCTCCTCATCGAGCAGTTGGCCCGGGGCGAGCTGGACATCGTGGTGGGGCGCTCGGCGCCCGAACTGCATGATCCGGCCATCCGTTCCGAGGTTTTGTACTTGGAGCCCATGCACTTCGTCGCGCGGCCGCAGCATCCGCTATTCGAGCGAAAGGAGGTCACCTGGGACGACGTGCTGGAGTATCGCTGGATACTCTGGCCCAAGGGCACGCCGATACGGACGGCGCTGGATGCCGCCCTGGCGTCGGTCGGCCGCGACCTTCCTGCGGACTATGTGGAGTCGAACTCGGCGACCGTGAACGTGACGCTGCTGGCCCATAGCGACATGGTGAGCGTCGCCTCGCATCGTGCCGCCCTCAGGCTGGTGCACATGAATGCCGTGCGCATCGTGCCGCTGCGCCTGTCGGCGTTCGGTTCGGTGGCCATGTATTGGCGCAACGACGCGCTGCAGCCGGCTGCCGTGGGGCTGGCGCTGCAGTGCCTGCGGGACGTGGTCAGGGAACAGGCCGGCGATCGGTGACATGCGGCCGGCGGCTAGGGCGCGTGGGCCGGCCGCGCGAGGCCTGGATGCAAGAACGGCGCCGTGAAGGCGCCGTTCTGACTCGGCCAAGAGACCGGGAAATCAGTCCTCGGTTTTTTCCTTTTCCTTCTCTTTCTCTTTTTTCTTCTCTTCCTTGACGCGGTAGACCAGCACCGCTACGTGGGCCAGCGACAGCACCTTGGCCGTGACGCTGCCCAGCAGCAGGCGCGAGAGGCCGCTGCGCCCGTGGCTGCCGATGAAGATGAGGTCGCAGCCGGTCTCGGCCGCAGCCTGGACGATGCCGTCGGCCACGTTGAAATTGGACACCGACAGCGCCGTGCTCTTGACGCCCGCCGTGTCGGCGCGGCTGGTGACGGCATCGAGGTATTTTGCGGCTTGCTCGGCCGACGCCTTTTCATAGGCATCGTCGGTGATCGCATACGCGGCGGCCATGCCGTCGAAGCCTATGGTGGCGGCAAAGGGCTGGGTCACGTGCAGGGCCACGATTTCCGCGTTGACCGACCGCGCAAAGCTGACGCCCGCGTTGGCGGCCTGGGCGGACAGCGGCGAGCCATCGGTGGGGATCAGGATTTTCTTGAACATGGCGTGTGCTCCTTGAAGATCACGAAGATGACCGCTGGAACCCCGGCTCGGCGGCGCGGCCGTTGTTATCGATGAATGCAGTACACCATATATCGGGCCGGGATGTCTTGATCGGCATCAAGCGAGTGTCCTGCGCAGGAATGCCGAGATGTCGGCCACTTCCGGCGCGCACACGGAGTGCGGCATCGGATAGGCGTGCCATTCCACCTCGTAGCCGAGTCGTTCAAGTGTATCGCGCGAAGCAATTGCCCTGTCCATCGCGACGATGGGATCTGCCGTGCCGTGGCCCATGAAGATGGGCGTGCGTGCATTGGCGGGATGGCGCTCGGCAGCGAAGCTGGCCGCCAGAGGCAAATAGCCCGAGAGCGCGACGAGGCCGGCCAGCCTTGCCGCATGGCGCAGCCCAGTGTGCAGCGTCATCGCGCAGCCTTGCGAGAATCCGGCCAGCACGATGTGTTCGGTCGGGATCCCCCTCTCATTCTCGCGTGCGAGGAGGTGTTCGATGCGGCGCTGGGAGGCCCGGATGCCCGCTTCGTCTTCGCGGCGGACGAGATCGCTGACGATGATGTCGTACCAAGCGCGCATGGCCATGCCGCCGTTGATGGTGACCGGCTGCACGGGGGCATGCGGAAAGACGAAGCGGATGGGCGGCAGGCCGCTCAAGTCCAGCTCGGGGACGATGGGCTCGAAGTCATGGCCGTCCGCGCCCAAGCCGTGCAGCCAGATCACGGCGCGGGTCGGATTCGGTCCGGTTTCGACCTCGACGCATTCGAGCAAGGTATCGCTCATGGGGCATTCTCCGGGAGGCGGGGGGCGTCAAGTGGCGCTGCGGATCGCGGCCTTGGGGCGGAACGCCTTGCACACCGACTCGTTGGTCTCGATGTACGGACCGCCGATGAGCTGGATGCAATACGGTACGGCAGCGAAGATGCCGGGCACTTGCAGGGTTCCGTCGGTGTTCCTCAGCCCTTCGAGGGTTTCGCGTATGGCCTTGGGCTGGCCGGGAAGATTGATGATGAGCGCGGCGCCGTCTTCGGCCGACGTGCCGCGTTCCCGGATCACGGCCACTTGGCGGGACAGGATGGCAGTGGGCACGAAGCGCAGCGAGATCTGGCGCATCTGTTCGCCGAAGCCGGGCATTTCCTTGGTCGCCACCGCGAGCGTGGCTTCGGGCGTAACGTCGCGCCGCGCTGGCCCCGTGCCGCCCGTGGTCAGGATCAGGTCGCACCCGAGTTCATCGCACAATTCGACCAGCGTGGCAGAGATCGTATCGGCGTCGTCCGCGATCAGCCGCTCGGCATACTGGACCGGCGTGCGCAGTGCGCCGTCCAGCCACGTCTTGAGCGCGGGGATGCCCTCGTCGGCATAAACCCCAGCGGAGGCGCGATCGCTGATGGATACCAGGCCGCATAGCAATTCGTCGGGATGATTGCGCGCCAGGCGCTTGGCAGAAGTCGTCATGGCTGAATTCCTTCAGGCAGCGTGTCTGTCATCGGTTATTCGTCGTCCGCATCGCCGGGCGCCGGGGTTGCCCCGGCCTGCGCCTGCAGGCGCTTGATTTCCTGGAACAGCGCCCGGTAGTGCTTGCGCTGCGGCTCGCGGCCGGGCAGCAACGCAGCGTTGGCGGCCCGTTCCTTGCGCGCCGCGCGTATCAAGGCGCGCAGCGGCTGCGCTTCGGCGTGGGGATACAGGTTCATGAAGGCGGTGAAGTGCTCGTCATCGTCGATGAGGCGGTCGCGCCACAGCTCGAGCTGGTGGAAAGCCGCGATCTGTTCCATCGAATCGCCGTCCCACTCGGCCAGTTTGGCCTGGATCGGCTCCACGTGCGCTTCGCGCATCAACTTGCCCACGTATTGCAGCTGGCGCCGCTTGCCTTCGTGCGAGGTGATGCACTGGGCCTCGCGTATGGCGTCGTAAAGCCGCTCGGCCAGCGGCAGTTGCCGGAGCTTGGCGTCGGGCAGTGCGACCAGCCGTTCTCCGAGTTCTTGCAGCGCTGCCATTTGTCGCTTGAGCTGCGATTTGCTGGGTCGCCGATCGTCCTCTTGACCGGCTTCTTGGTCGGCCGCGAGGGGCGAAGCGAAATATTTGGAACGAGACATAAGCGTAAAGAGTTGCGCCGGGGCGAGGCGCCGGCAGCGCTTGGGGGATCCATTATCATAAAGCCTCGCCGTCCTCCGGACCGCCTAATCCCTATCGAAATCATCCATGGCCATTTCCCGTCCCCGCAAGCAATCGTCGTCCACCGCTGCCGTTCGTCCCGCGCTCGCAGACCGAGCCACGTTCCGCCAGTTGATCGAGCGAGTGCTGGAGGAAGCGAAGCGGGCGGGCGCGACCGATGCCGCAGCGGAGGTCTCGGAGAGCCAGGGGCTGGCCGTCACGGTCCGCAAGCGCTCGCTGGAGACGGTCGAACAGACGCGGGATCGCTCGTTGGACATCACCGTATACGTGGGGCAGCGCCGCGGGTCGGCCTCCACCTCGGATTTCTCCGACCAAGCCTTGCGCGATACCGTGCAGGCCGCCTATCACATCGCCCGGCATACCGCCGAGGATCCGGCCGCAGGCCTGCCCGAAGCCGACCTCTTGGCGACCGAATTCCCCGACCTGGACCTCTACCATCCCTGGCCGCTGTCGCCCGAGGAAGCCGCCGAACTGGCCTTGCAGGCCGAGGACGCCGCACTGTCCACCGACAAACGCATCACCAACTCGGACGGTGCATCGGTCTCGTCCTATGAAGGTCACTTCGTCATGGGGAACACGCGCGGATTCCTGGGCGGCTACCCCTATTCGCGCCATTCGCTGTCGGTTTCTCCCATCGCGGGCCGCGGCGACAACATGCAGCGCGACGATTGGTACACCAGCGACCGGAACTGGCGCAAGCTGGCCGACCCGGCGCAGGTCGGCCGCTATGCCGCGGAGCGGGCCCTGTCCCGCCTGTCCGCCCGCCGCATTCCCACGGGCCGGTATCCCGTGCTGTTCGAGGCGCCCCTTGCGTGCGGGCTGCTGGGTTCGCTCACTCAGGCGTTGAGCGGCGGCGCGCTCTATCGCAAATCGAGTTTCCTCGTCGATAGCCTGGGGCGGCAGGTTTTCCCCGAGCACATCGACGTGCTCGAAGACCCATTCATCCGGGGCGCCCAGGGCAGCGCCGCGTTCGACGACGAAGGCGTGCGCACGCAGGCGCGCAAGGTGGTCGAGGCCGGCGTCATCCAAGGCTATTTCCTCTCCAGCTATACCGCGCGCAAACTGGGCATGGTCACCACAGGGAACGCTGGGGGGTCGCACAACCTGATCCTCACTTCGCGCCATACCCGCCCGTCGGACGATTTTCGCGAAATGCTGCGCAAGCTCGGCACGGGATTGCTCGTCACAGAGCTGATCGGGCAAGGCATCAATTACGTCACCGGCGATTATTCGCGTGGTGCATTCGGATACTGGGTAGAAAACGGCGAGATCCAGCACGCCGTCCAAGAGATCACCATCGCCGGCAACCTGCGGGATATGTTCGGCAGCGTAGCTGCCGTGGGCGCGGACACCTTGACCCGCGGCACCAAGACCACCGGATCGATCCTGTTGCCGGAAATGTCGATCGCCGGCCTCTAGGTTCGCCTGCGGGCGGCGGGCACGCCGGCTGCTGAGGCAAGGGGTGGCACAAGCGGCCCGGCGTGCGCGCCGGCCATAGGGGGCATCCATGAAGTCAGCGGCAGTGCATCGGATCGTGATCGCGGGCGGTGGCGCGGGAGGGCTGGAATTGGCAGTTCGCCTGGGCAAGCGCCACGGCCCCGAGCATGTCACCCTTGTCGACGCGGCGCCCTTTCATATCTGGAAGCCGTCGTTGCACGAGGTTGCCGCCGGCACGGTGGACATCCATCGCGACGGGTTGTCTTATGCCATGCTCGCGCATGACAACGGCTTTCGCTTCGTCCTGGGCGAAATCGTCTCGGTCGACCGCCAGGCGAAGGAACTGCGCGTGGCCGCGCTGCGCGATGCCGAAGGCGAGGTCATCCTGCCCGAACGCGCCATCCCCTATGAAACACTCGTGCTCGCGGTTGGCAGCCTAGGCAATTTCTTCAACACCCCCGGCGCCGACCAGCATGCGATCTCGTTGGACACGACCGAGGCCGCCGAACGTTTCCGCCTCGAACTGCTCAAGGCCATGGCCCGGGCGTCTGCCCGCACCGACACGATCACGCCTGGGGTGGTGAACGTCGTGATCGTCGGCGGCGGCGCGACTGGCGTCGAGCTGGCTGCGGAGCTGCACGAGGCCGGACGCACGATCTCCGCGTATGGGTTGCCGGGCATGACGCCGGACAAGCTGCGCATCACCCTCATCGAAGGCGGGCCCCGCATCCTCGGGCCGCTGCCCGAGCGGGTGGCGCGGGCGGCCGAAGCGCTGCTGGTCGAGCGCGGCGTACAGGTCGTGGCCGATTGCCGGGTATCGGAGGTCAGGCCGGATGCCGTGGTCGCGCAGGACCATGTGTTCGAAGCAGACCTGTGCGTCTGGGCGGCCGGCATCAAGGCGCCTTCGCTGATCAGTTCTTTGGGGCTCGAGATGAACCCCATGCAGCAGGTCAAGGTGGACGAGACGCTGCGCACCTCCGATGAAAACATCTACGCCATGGGCGACTGCGCCGCCGCGCCGTGGCTGGGAACGGACAAGACGGTGCCGGCCCGGGCCCAGGCCGCGCACCAGCAGGCCTCCTATCTGGTCCCGCTCCTGTCGGCCCGCATGCGTGGGGAAGTGCCGCCGGCGCAGCCTTTCCGTTTCCGGGATTTCGGGTCGCTCGTCTCGATCGGGCACGGCGAAGGCGTGGGCAGCCTGATGGGCAGCCTCACTGGCCGCAAGCTCTTGGTCGAGGGGTGGATGGCCCGGCTGATGTACGCCGTCACCCACTGGTCTCACTACGCGGCAGTGCTGGGCCTGTGGGGCGCGACCGTGCGTTCCCTGAGCCGGGCGCTGAGCCGTCGCTCACAGCCTCGCGTCAAGCTGCATTAGCGGGGCGGCGCGGCGAGCTGCGAAAAGCCCCCCTGGTCGGGGGTGCGCCGGGTGCGCCATGAAGGCGCGGCCTACAATGGGCTCGCCATCCACCCTCACGGACTCCAGCATGGAACGACACGCCGCATCGCGCGGGCACCCGGGCCCGCTCAACCTCATCACGGACGTCGAAGGATTGCGCGTCGGGCAGGCCGATGATGCGCAGGCCTGCACCGGCGTGACAGTCATTCTTCCTGACGACCGGGTTGCCGCGGCCGTCGATGTCAGGGGAGGCGGGCCGGGGACGCGGGACACCGACGCGCTCGGTGCATCCTGCCTCGTCCGCTCTGTCGACGCAGTGGTCCTGTCGGGCGGATCGGTGTACGGACTGGCCGCCGGAGACGGCGTGGCCGCTTGGTTGGGGGCGCGGGACCGTGGCTTTACGCTGTTGCGCCAGCCAGGCGTTCCGCCATCGCCCATCGTGCCGACAGCGGTGCTTTACGACTTGGCCAACGGCGGGGACAAGCGCTGGGGCGAGACACCCCCGTACCGGGAACTCGCGCTACGGGCGGCCACTCATGCGGACAAGCACTTCCCGCTGGGAACCTGTGGCGCGGGTTTCGGGGCGGCGGCGGGTGCGCTCAAGGGCGGGCTGGGCTCGGCGTCCTACGTCACCCATGACGGCATGACCGTGGGGGCCATCGTCGCCTGCAACAGTTTCGGCTCCGTGGTGGCGCCCGGCGGCAAGCGTTTTTGGGCCGGCGCATTCGAGATTGGCGAGGAGTTCGGCGGATTGGGGCCGGCTGACGCGCGCGCCGAGGGCGAGAACTGGGAATGGGCCAAGCTCGACCCCCGGCCTCTGGGCAATACCACCATCGCCTGCATCGCGACCGATGTCGCCCTGGCGCCGGATGAGTTGCAGCGGGTGGCGACCATGGCCCAAGACGGCATGGCGCGGGCCATCCGCCCCATCCACGCCCCGTTCGACGGCGACACCGTGTTCGCGATTTCCACTGCCCGGCGCGAGGCGCCTGCGATGGACGGTCCGGTCGACCCCCGGCCTTTCATCGTATGTCGCCTGGGCGCGCTGGCCGCAGACGTGCTGGCGCGCGCCATCGCGCGTGGCGTTTACAGCGCCGCGACGCCCGCCGGCATGCGCGAGCGGGCCTGGGCGAGCCTATAAAGAAGGTGTGCGCGCCCTGGTGGCCGGCGCCGGCTTTCCCGCCTCAACCTGCCACGGGGCGGGCAGGTTCTTCCCGGACCCACGTCCCGGACTTCCCGCCGCGCTTCTCCAACAGCCGCACGTTGCCCATCACCATGCCGCGGTCGGCCGCCTTGCACATGTCGTAGATGGTCAGCAGGGCCACCTGCACGGCGGTGAGGGCTTCCATTTCTACGCCGGTGCCGCCCACGGTTTCAGCCCGCACGGTGCAATGCACGGCATGCGCGGCTTCGTCGAGTTCGAAGTCGCACGCGACGTGGGTCAGCGGAATGGGGTGGCACAGCGGGATCAGGTCCGAGGTTTTCTTGGCCGCCATGATGGCCGCGATGCGCGCGATGCCCAGGACATCGCCCTTCTTGGCGCTGCCGTCGCGGATCAAGGCGAGCGTAGTGGGTTGCATGGATATGGTGCCGCCTGCGATGGCCACGCGGGCCGTTGCAGGCTTGGCGCCGACATCCACCATGTGGGCCTGTCCGGCCGCGTCGAAATGGGTCAGGGGGGACTGGGCCATGGTCATTCTCCGGTTGCGACGGGCGAGTCGGGCCGGCTGCACCATTCGCTCCACGATCCCGGATACAGCGCGGCACCCGCCAGGCCAGCCACTTCCATGCCAAGCAGGTTGTGGCAGGCCGTCACGCCCGAGCCGCACTGGCTGATGGCGCGTTCGGCCGGGGTGTTTCCAAGCAGCGCGCTGAACTCGGCCCGCAGCTGCGCCGCGCTCTTGAAGCGGCCGTCTGGTTGCAGGTTGTCGCGGAAGAAACGGTTGATCGCGCCGGGTATGTGTCCGCCCATGGGGTCGAGGGTTTCGTTTTCGCCGCGGAAGCGATCGGGAGATCGGGCGTCTATCACCGGGCGCGGATCGCGCGATGCGAGATTGGCGAGCATGTCTTCGTATGCCACGGTTTTCACGAGCGGCGCGCGCAGCGTGAAGGCGCCCGGCCGCCGTGCGGCGGGCGGC
>NZ_CALFCW010000052.1:0-7721 GCF_937950555.1 uncultured Pigmentiphaga sp.
CATGCCGGATCGATGACAGCCGGCGGGACCGCTGCTCTCATGACAGCGTATCGTTAAATATAAGGTAGCCTTATAAACGGGGGAAACCCCGGGGGAACCCTAGCGGCCGGGGCGGGAGGCGGGACTTCGAAGGGGTAGCGTGTCGTGTCGTCGCCAGCGCAGGGCGTGCTCAGACCTGCAGCACGCCCTGCGCCTGGAAGGTTTCCCTGACCGTGGCCATCAGGGAGTGGAACGTGGGATCCTGCAAGGCGTCTTTCCAGCGTCGCGGGCGAGGCAGCGGTACGGCAAGTTCCAGCGCGATGCGTCCCGGGCGGGGGGACATGACGATGACGCGGTCGGCCAGGAACACTGCTTCATCGATGCCATGCGTGATGAACAGCACGGAGTTGCCGAGCGATGTCCACAGCGATTGCAGGTCGGCGATCATCTGTTCGCGCGTGAGGGCGTCGAGTGCGCCGAACGGTTCGTCCATCAAGAGCAGCCGGGGATGCTGGATCAATGCGCGGCAGAGCGAGACGCGCTGCCGCATGCCGCCCGACAACTCATGCGGATATTTGTTGCCGAAACCGGCCAGGCCGACGCGCCGGAGCCAGGCTTCGGCCTGCTCGTGATGCTCCCGCGTCAGTTTTCCACGCAAGCCGAGAGGCAGCAGGATGTTGTCCAGCACCGTACGCCAGGGCAGCAATTGATCGGCCTGGAATACCGTCGCGGATTCAGGATGAGGGGCGGTGAGCACCTTTCCGTCGATGCTGACGTGCCCGGCGGTGGGGGTGTCCAGGCCTGCAGCCATCGACAGCAGCGTGCTCTTGCCGCAGCCGCTGGGGCCGACCACGGTGACGAACTCGCCCGGCTGGATGGTGAGGTCAAAGTCGTCCAAGGCGCAGACTTCGTCGCCTTCGCGAGTGTCGAACAGCTTGGTGACGCGCGAGAACCGCAGTGCAGCGCCTTGGCGGGCCGGGGTGGGGGTGGGCAGCGCATTCACCGCGAGGTACTCCGCGAAAAGACGAACTTCGATTCGATTACCGCGAGCAGGCAATACAGCAATGAACCCATGATGGCGATGATGAAGACCGAAGCAAGGTTGAGCGTCGTATCGAAGCTCGCGTTGGCTTGCAACTGCAGGTAGCCGAGACCCTTTTCCGCGGCCACGTATTCGCCGATGACCGCTCCGATTACGGCTAGGCTCATGCCGACCTTGAACCCACCGAAAATATTCGGCAAGGCGGCGGGTAGCCGCACGCGGAAGAAAATCTGGCGCGGCGTGGCGCCCATGGAGCGCACGGCGTTGACGAGGCCAGGGTCGACGCTCTTGAGGCCGAGCACCGTCGATACGACGATGGGAAAGAAGGCTAAAAATCCCGCAAGAAAGAGCTTGGGGCCCCAACCGTAGCCGAGGTACAGGACGAGCAGCGGCGCGAGCGCAACCTTGGGCACGGTCTGCAATCCTGCAAGAATGGGATAGACCGCGTGTTCGAACAGCCGTGAATAGAAAATGAGCAGCGCCGTAGCCATCCCCAGGACGACTGCCATGGCAAAGCCCAGGACCACCTCAAGTCCGGTGATCCAAGCGTGTCGCAGGAACATGGGCGCATCGGCACCGATGCGCTGCAGCGTGGCGAATGGCGTCGGGAGGATGAACTCTGACAGGCCCGCGATCGCGGCGCCCAGTTGCCAAGCCAATATCAATAGCGCAACGAGCGTCGGCGCGGCGAGCTTGTATAGGCGTTGGCGCCGCCGGCGCTGCAAACGCAGCGCCTCGCGTTCGGCATCGGTGCGATAGGGGTTGGCGGGCGCGCCTTGCGCCAAAGCGGACCGGCCGTTTTCCGGTTGCAACGAAGCGCCGCCGCGGGTGGTCGCCGGAGCGGACGGAGTGGACGGGTCGCGAGGGATTGCGGATGTGGACATCATGCCATCGCCGGTTTGCCGTAGGTCAGCCGAAACATGTCGGCAATGTGCTCGCCGACCGTGCATGGTGCGTACGCCGGCTCACCTTCGGCCGGCCGGCAGGTCGGCACGCATTCGACGCGCGTGAAATGCTCCGGGTTGAAGAAAGACGCTACCGAATAGCGATCGCGGCCGCTGACGTTGTTCATGACCCGGTGCAGCGTGGACTGGTACAAATCGTTGGTCCAGCGGCGCACCATGTCGCCGAGGTTGACGACGAAGGTGTCGGGAATGGGCGTGGCGCGTATCCATACCCCGTCGCGATTGCGTACTTCCAAACCGCCGCGATCGTCTTGCAGCAACATGGTGATGGCTCCCCAATCGGTATGCGCGCCAGCGCCGAGCTGATTGAAGCTGGCGTTTTCCGGATGCGGTGGGTAGTGCAGCAGGCGGACCGTGCACATGGGGTCGGCGGTTCCCTCGTCGAAATAGGTTTCGGGCAGCTCCAGCGAAAGCGCCAAGCAGCGCATCAGGTGCTGGCCGAGCTTGATGACGTGGGTTTGATAGTCGAGCATCTGCTCCTGGAATCCGGGCAGTTCATCCGGCCACTGGTTCGGCCCATGGTTGGGAACGCCTTGCAGGACCCGCGGGTGGGTAGGTGGCAGCTCGCGCGCGAACTGGAAGCCCTCCTTCAAGTCGGGCGGTGAATCGATGTCCAGGGCCTGGTTATGCATTGGATCGTAGCCGCGATGGCAAGTCGACTTCGACATTGCGATGCGCATTTTGGCTTCTAGCGGGAGCGCGAAGAACCGCCGTGCTTCCTCCAGCTGCGCAGCCCGGACGCTCGACGGGATGCCATGATTCGCGACGTAGAAAAAACCCGTGTCGCGGCAGGCCTTGTGTATGTTCCAGGCCACCTCTTGCCGGCGTGCCAGGTCGGCCGAAAAACTGTCCGCCAAGTCGATGACGGGAATTTCCTGCGCGGCATGGGGCGGCGTATAGAGAATCATGGTGCGCTCCCTCGGATCAGCGGGCAAACAAGGCGTTGCTGTAATAAGCGTCGACCGGCTTGTCACCCTGCAGTTCGCCCACCGACTTGAGCATGTCTATCGCCACCGACAGGTCTTTTGCTTCGATGTAGCCTGCGCGGCGCCCAGGCAGCTGCGGAATGGCGTCTAGCGTTGCCGAGACCTGTGCCTGGACAATGTCGGGCTTGGGACTGCCCGGCCAAGCCTTTCGAATGGCTTGCGCGGCAGCGGCGGGATCCTTGCGCGAGGCAGCAACGCCCTCGTCGAGTGCGGCCAGGAAGTCCGAGAGTGGCTTGCCCTTCTTGGCTATCGCATCGTCTTTCACGACGATCGACAGCCCCGGCAGGACCAGGCCGAATTTCGAGAAATCCAGGGTGACGAGCGGATCCTTGCTGATGCTAGCCAGCAGCGGGGGATCCACGTTCAGATACGTGGTGAGTGCATCGACGCGATTCGCGAGGAATTGCGAAGAACGCACCTGGCTGTCCATCATGACGCGATCGATCTTGTTGCAATCGACCTCGTTCATCTTGCAGATTACGCCCAGGTAAGCGGCCACGGTGTCGCCCACGGACACGGCGATCTTCTTGCCCTCGAGGTCCTTGGGCGTCGCCACCGGATTGGATGCGTGCGAAACGACGCCGATGGGGGCGCGCGGGTGGTACAGGGCCACGATCTTCACGGGCATTCCCTTGGAAATGGCCGTCAAGGCGAAAGCGGCGGGCACCACGGCTGCATCCTCTTGTCCTTGTATGAGCGCGCCGAGTGCCGCTTGCGCGCCGGCGCCCTCACCCAGGCTGACATCCAGGCCGCGCTTGGCGTAGGCACCGATCTCCTGTGCCATGTAGAACGCTGCGTACTCGCCTTTCAGTTTCCAGGAATAGCGCACCTTGATCGTCTCCGCCGTGGCGAGAGCGGGCAGGATGGCGAGGGTGGCGCTTAGCGCCAGGACGGTGGCTTTGATGCGGGTTGCGAGCATGGACGATCCTTGACGTGTGTGTTGGTATGGGGAGGTTAGGCTTCGGCGTGGGCGGCGATGATCTGGTCGCGGATCTCCCAGCCGCGCAGCTTGCCCGGGTTCAGCAAACCATGAGGGTCGAAAGCGACTTTCTTCATGACGACGGCGGGGTTGATCTGCCCCTGTTTGCCGTCTTCGACGACGTAGACATGCGGATTGGCGACGCCAACGCCGTGGTCCCGGTAGATCTGCATGATTTCGTCCAAGCGCTCGTCGGTCGTATAGCGGACGATAGGCAGTCCGTTGCAGGTCAGGGTGCCATCGCGCAGGCGCAGGAACTCCACGTGCGTCAGCACCTCATCGCCTAGCAACTTGCGCAGTGTCCGAACCTGTTCCAGATTACGGCCGGGCTGGAAACTGCATTGGATATAGGTGAGGCTGCGATCGACTTTCAGCGCATGCATGGTGGTGTGGTTCCAGGCGTACTCGACCAGCGTGCGCCGGGTGGCCCGGACTTGTTCCATGTCTTGCCGGTAAGTGATCCGGCCTCCGAAGTCGGCCACGATCTGCTTCATCGCCGCTTCGTTGAATTCGGCCACGATGACCAGCAGCGCGTGGCTGCCAGCGGGCAGGAAAGTCTGGAGGGCCGTCATGTAGCCGGGTACCGGATCGGCCAGCACCGTGACTGATTTCTTGATGATGCCGGGCGCTTGGGCAAGCGCTTGGCCGCAGTCGAGCGCACGGTCGAAGTCGTCGAACACGATGATGTTCTCGAGCCAAGGATGCGCCGGCGCCAAGGCGACTTCCAGCTCCAGCACGATGCCATTGGTCCCGTATCCATGGTGCAGCAACAGCGCCTCGGGGCCGGTCAGCTCGACGATGCGGGGTTCGGCTTCTACGGTCATGACTTTGATGGCGAGGACATTGCCCGGGGCGCCCAGGGGGCCGTAGGTGATCGACCCGACACCTCCGAATCCCCCGCCGAACAGGCCGCCTAGCGTAGCCATGCGAAACGTCGAAGGCAGGCAGCGCAGCTCCCAGCCTTGCGGCCTGGCCTGCTCATCGAACTCCGATAGCCGGATGCCTGCTTGGGCGCGCCCGACGCCGTTGCGCACCCATAGGAGTTCGTCGAATCGCGACAGGTCCAAAACCAGCCCGCCCGCGAGCGGCGTAGATTGCGCGTAGTTGCCCGTGCCGCCACCGCGGACGGTAAGAGGTACGCCCTCGCGCACACAGGCGCTGACGACTTTCCGTATCTCTTCCTCGTTGCGAGGTCGCGCCACTGCATCGGCTTGCTTGTCGTCGAACAGGCGCTTGAGGACGGGGCTGAACCAGAAGTAATCCTGGGAGAGGCGCTTGACGCGGGCGTCGTCCACGATCCAATCGATGTGGGGCAATTGGGTGCGGATGCGCTCGAGCTTTTGCAGCATCGCCAGGCGTGCGTCATCTGTGCTCATTGCGACCCCTCTCCGGCCGGTTCGACGTGGCCGGTGAAATGCGAGCGCGCCCACGTCGGCTCTTTGCGCTCTACCCACTTGAGTTCGTGGAACTCCTTGATCGCCGCGGCCCAGCTATCCGCGAGCGACTCGAGGATGGCTTCACCCTGCTCGCGGGTGGCGCCGGTCGGGTCGCCGATCACGCCCGTCGGGCCGAAGTCTCGCGCCACCCACGCCACTGCCGGGCGGCCATCGGGGGAAAGAAGCCGAGATGGAAACTCGGGCGGATAGTTGGCCGCGGCACGGTCCATGTGTACGGTTTCCGGTGCGAGGGCCATGGTGATGGCGGTTTCGGCGTGTCCGGCGTGCATGGCGAGTTTTTTCTCTTTTTCAGAGAGATAGCGGCCGGCGATGTGCGGCACGCGCCAGGTGAAGTGCGGCACGACCAGGTAATCGCCGTGGCGCAGGCGCAATTCGCGTGCTGCCATTTCAATGGGCTGGGGCTGTCCCCCGTGGCCGTTGATGATGAGGAGCTTGCGGAAGCCGGCGCGATACACGGACTCGCCGATCTCTACGAGTATGGAGAACAGTGTCTCGCCTGTGAGCGTGATGGTGCCGGGAAAGTGCAAATGTTCGTCCGACTTGCCATAGACCTGGGGCGGCAGCGCATATGCCGGGACCGTGGGGTCGAGGCGCTCGAGCGCCTTGCCGGTGATGCCGGCGGCGATCAGGCTATCGACTGCGCAGGGAAGATGAGGTCCGTGCTGTTCGATCGCGGCTACGGGCAGCACGATGACCGTGTTTTCGCGATCGGGCAGCGCAGCGATGTCCGACCAGCTCAGGTAGGGAAGAAAGCGTTGGGGCGGTATGAATCCGTGCAGCATGGTGGTCGGCGCCGGGTAGTGGATCAACGGGACTGCGGCAGATAGGCCGTGGCTTCGACTTCGATCAGCATGTCGTCGCACGGCATGAGGCCGGAGACCTCGACGACCGTGGAGACGGGCGGATCCTGCGGGAAGAAAAGCTTGCGGACGCGGTTGTAGTAGGGAAAGTGGTCCAGGTTGCGGAAGTACTGGACCAATTTGAAAACGTCGGACATCTGCCCGCCGGCCGACTCGATGGTTTGCCGTATCCTGTCCAGTACGTACCAGCTTTGGGCCAAGATAGGCCCCTCCTTGTAGTCGACGGAGAACTCTCCGGTTTCGCCGAGAGCGGTGCGCGCGTGATCGGGGATGTCGGCGTAGCCGCGCACGATGCGTTGGGCATCGGGATCCACGGCGATGACGCCTGACATGAAGACGAAATCGCCCATCCGCTTGTAGGCGGCGTAGCGGGCGAGCGGTTTGGCGATTGCAGGTGCGCTCAAGGCGGACTCCGAAAACTTTCCGACTGGTCAAATCTGTCGGTCAGGCTTCAAGCAATCGCCGTGCCAATCATCGCTGGACGTCTAGGCCGCAGCCGAGCAGGATGAAGCGGGTGACTTGTTCGACGATATGTTCGTGGGAGAGAGACGGGCTGCCGACTCCGCCGAACATCACGGCGATTTGCGGGGCATAGTCAGCGTAGTGCTGGGTGATGGTCCAAATGTGCATCAACAGCATGCGCGCATCGAGAGGCCTCATCAGCCCCAGGGCGATCCAGCGCTCGATGATGGCCACTTTGCGGTGGGCGGATTCCGAGGCCTGCTGCCAATACTTCTGTAGATAAGGGCCTCCGCTGAGGACCTCGCGCGTGAAGATGCGAGAGAGTTCCGGGTGGGCGAAGGAATATTCGAGCTTGGCGCGGATGTAGGTCGTCAGAGCAGTGCGAGGGTCGCCCGCGCGCTCATCGAACGGCGCCAGGTCCGCCCATGCATCCAGCACAGACTGGAGCAGTTCTTCATAAAGCTCCTCTTTTCCGAGGATGTAATAGTGCAATTGCGCCTTCGTCATGCCGGCGCGTTCGGCGATGTCTTGGGTGGATGCGCCTTTCAGCCCGTGGAGCGCGAACTCCGTGATGGCCGCTTTCCGGATGCGGGCCAACGCGGCTTCACGCCCTTTGCGGGCAGGCTTGACGGAGGGAATGAGCGTATCGATGGCGGTCATGCGATAGTCTGGGTGATAGCGTCGTCGCCCCGGCATGGGGAATCGGCCTGCCGGTTTTGGTGCAAAAGACCGGCTTTGGTGCACGACCTATCGGCGGGCGGGTGATGACGCCTGCGTCCGGTCGCACTGCGAGCGCATTGCACGTTTCGGGCCAAGTGCCGCGACCCTGCTCTTGAAGGAAGCGGTGCCCTGCCCGTCGGCCGCGCAGCCATGCGCTACGATCTTTCGGTCAAACCCTACCCGCCGGGAAAACGATGAAGAACGAAGCGCCGGGCAGTCCCTACCGCAAGATCGCCGCGCGCATCATCCCGCTGATGATGCTGCTCTATTT
>NZ_CALFCW010000053.1:0-10719 GCF_937950555.1 uncultured Pigmentiphaga sp.
GAGTTCAGACGTGTGCTCTTCCGATCTAAAATATAGTCGCACATGTTCTATAATCTGCGACAACATTTGCAACCATGCGACCAACATGCGCCACGCGAACGACCCCGGCACCCTAGACCTCATCACCGGCAAGCGCCTGATCGGCTACGCCCGTGTTTCGACCGACGACCAAGACCTCAGCCAGCAGCGCGCCGAGCTGCACGCCGCAGGCTGCACGCGCATCTTTGCCGAGAAGGTGTCCGGCACCCACAGCAAGCGGCCGGAGCTGGCGCGGATGCTCGACCATTTGCGCCCCGGCGACGTGGTGACAGTGACCCGGCTCGACCGCCTCGCCCGCAATACCCGCGACCTGCTGGACATTGCCGAGCAGCTACAGGCCAAGGGCGCAGGCCTGCGCAGTCTGGCCGAGCCGTGGGCCGACACGACCAGCCCGGCCGGACGCATGGTGCTGACCGTGTTCGCCGGCATTGCCGAGTTCGAGCGCAGCCTGATCGTGGAGCGTACCCGCAACGGCCGGGAAGCGGCCATGAAGCGGGGCGTTCGCTTCGGCCGCCGCCCTACCCTCACCCCGGCGCAGATCGCCCACGCCCGCCGCCTGATAGACGCCGAGGGCCGCACCGCGAAGGAAGTTGCCAGCTTGCTAGGCGTGCACCGCGCGACCCTCTACCGGGCCTTGGCCAAGCAAGCATGCCTTTGAAGCTGGCCTTGCAGGCAGCCCGCGATGAGTACGAAACGAGGCGAGAAAGGCAGCGCCAGGGCATCGAGAAGGCCAAGCAGGAAGGTCGCTATGCAGGCCGCCCCAAGGACAGCCGCCGACACCAACAGGTGATAGTCCTGCGTCAAGCCGGACACAGCATTACCGCGACGGCGCGGATCACTGGCTACAGCCCCGCCCAGGTAAAACGCATATTGGCAGCGCATAGGGAGCCGTCTTGTTAGCTTGATAGCAAGCTATCATGATAGCTTTATAGCTTGATAGCATGATAGCTTTATAGCAAGATATCATCTACATCATTTTTGGAGGTGCACAGTGACGACCTATGCAGTGGTCAACACCAAGGGCGGCGTTGGAAAGACAACGGTTTCCGTTCATTTGGCCACCATGCTTGCCAAGCGTGGCCTAACACTACTGATTGACGGCGACCCCCAGGCCAGCGCTGCGAGCTGGGCCGCGTGGCGGCGCGAAAACTCCAACCTGACACCTAGCCCGACGACAACTTGCCTGACCGGCAAAGCCGTTTTCAACGAGGGCAAGGCATTAGCGGGCGGGTTCGAGCATGTTGTCGTGGATGCCGGAGGCCGCGACACAGCGGGCCTCCGAGCGGCTTTGTTGCTGGCACAGCGGGCCATCATCCCGGTTGGCGCATCAAACCTCGATGCCGCCGCCATGACCGACCTGCTGACCGTGGTCGAGCTGGCCCGCGACTACAACCCGGATCTGGACGTGCGCGTGCTGCTGAACCGGGTCGATCCCCGCACAAAGGACACCGCCGAGATGCTGGAATGGCTGGCCGAGCAACAGTTGGCCGTCTTGAGCGCGCGGGTGTGCGAGCGCGTGGCGTTTCGCCGTGCCATCGGGGAGGGCGCGACCGTGCAGGAGTTAGGCCGTGACCATGCGGCCGTGAGCGAGATCGAGGCGTTTTTCGCGGAGGTGACGGCATGAAGAACAAACCGGACCTGACAGGTTTTCAGCGCCCGGCGCTGATCAAGGATCCCTCCGCGTTCCTGGATGGAGCAGAAGCCGACCGTGCGGAAGGCAAAGCGGGCGCAGTGGGCAAGGCAGAACCGAAAGAGAAGGCCACGGAGCAACCTACGGTGCAAAAGCTCTTTCGCCTGCGTCCGAAGACCGTTGCGGCGCTGAAACTGGCGGCAGCGGAGCGCAGCGCGGCGCTTGGGCGGAGAGTATCGGAGCAGGAGATCGTAGAGCAGGCCCTAAGCGAACACCTGAAGCTATCTTGATAGCATGATATCAAGCTATCTTGCTATCAAGATATCAAGATAGCTTTCGATCAGGTATGGACGTATTTGAAAACCTTGCTGCCGATGGCAGAATGGGGCATCATCCTATGCGGGATTCGCAGCAATTGAACGTGGTAACGCCAAAAGTCTTTCGTGAACTGTGCGCTACGGGCGCAGTGCAAGGCGCGACAATCCGGGCTGCGGAAGATGGAGCCGGGTTGATCGTTGTCGCGGACGTGGGGCAGCAGCACCGCATCCTCGGACAAGCGAAGGTCCGTAGCCCGCGGCTGTTCATGAGCTTTGATGCTGCGGCTTCGACCTTGCAGCAGTACGGCATCACCACGTTTCGCGGTGAAACCGAAGGCTGGACGCCGAGGTATCAGACGTACCGAAACGGCGGAGCCTAGAAAAAGCAAAAGCCTCGTTTGGCGACGAGGCTTTGCAGGGATCGGGTCTAGCTTGGGTGCCGTTGGCAGCGGCTAACCAAGCGAAGAACCGTAGAATGAAGGCCCACCAAAGTGGACTAAGCAGCTTTCATTCTACGGCCTGACCCCGGTGTTGACAAGTGTTGACGTGCGTTGACGCGCGTCGAGCACGTACAGGGGTTTATAGGCTGGCATGGCGGCGCAACTGGCATTGGCATTAGAGGACCCCGCCGACGAGGCGGCGGCCTACCACGACCCGAAAAGACCGGGTTTCTTCTCCCTGTTGGTGCAAGTCGGGGCCGACAAGCGGCAGTCCAGCCACCTGCTTTCGGACATGCCCCGAGTACTGGGGATGCTGGACCCAAGCCGCGACACCTGGCTTTCGCAGGCCGAGTTCATCCGGCCCAATCGGCGTGTGGTCAATCTTGCCCGCATCGGCCTGCTGTTCGCCGACCTAGACACCTACCACGAGGAATGGGCAGCGGGCCGAACGCCGGACCAACTGGCTGCCGCCGTGCTGTATCACTGCGCCCAAGAGGGCATCCCGACCCCTTCCATTCTGGTCTACAGCGGCCGGGGAATACAGGCCAAATGGCTCCTCGATAGCACCCTGCCGCGCCAAGCCTTGCCCCGGTGGAACGCCGTGCAACGCTATTTAGTCGACCGACTGGCTCCCCTTGGGGCTGATCCGCAGGCCAAGGACGCCAGCCGCGTGCTGCGGGCGGTTGCCACCGTCAACACGAAGTCGGGCGAGGTGTGCCGCGTGGTCCACGTCGAGACCGACCAGGACGGCCAGCCCGTCCGCTACAGCTTCGAGTATCTGGCCGAAATCCTCTTGCCCGTGGCCCGCTGGACCATCGAGCAGCAGCGCCGCGAGCGGGCCGATCGCCGCCAACTCAAGCTTCTGCCGGGCGGCAAATCTGACAATCTGCGCGGCTTTTCGGGGCGGCAGCTCGCTTGGGACCGCCTAGAGGACCTACGCAAGCTGGCCGCCTTGCGCGGAGGCGTGCGCGAAGGCGAGCGCATGATGCACCTGTTTTGGCGGCTCAACTTCCTGCTGCTTTCCGGGGCCACGAACAGCCGCGAGATGTTCAAGGAGGCAGCCGCACTGGCCGCCGAGCTGGACCCTCGATGGACACACCGCAGCGCCGAGCTACGCACCCTCTACCGCAAAGCAAAGGCATTCGAGGCAGGCGAGCGGGTCGAGTTTGGCGGCCGCGAGCTGCCGCCCCTCTACACCCCCAAGAACGACACCCTGATTTCCCTGTTCCGCATCACGGACGAGGAACAGCGGCACCTCCGCACCCTCATCAGCACCGACCTTGCCAAGGAACGACGCAGGGAGCGCGACAGGAAGCGCGACGAGGCCCGCAGGCGGGCAGCCGGGGCCGTGGACAGGGAGACATACCTGGAAGCCGCTGAGGCGAAGCGGGTGCAGGTTCAGGCGCTTAGGGCACAGGGGCTTTCCGTGCGAGCCATCGCCCAACGGTTGGGCATCAGCAAGTCTTTGGTGGCCCTGTACGCCAAGGAGGCAGGTGTCCAAAGTCCCTCCCCTATTACTAATGGCGAAGCCACGGGCCAGAGGCCCATACTGCCGAAGGCAGGAGTAGCCCCGTGAATTTATATTTCACGAGTAGCCCGCAAGCCTTGTGTGTCAACGCGGAGCCGCAGGCGGTGCGTTGTCCACAAGGCGCGCAGGCCGCGAAGCGGCCGGAGTGGCCCGAAGGGCCGAGTAGCCCTTTCCCCCAAGGGGGCCAGCGATGAGAGCTCGGCGCTCATTTCCTCCGGCCTTGCTCGATCGCTTGCGGGATATGACGCCGCAGGAAGCCATGACGCTCCTGGGTGTCTACTGGAAGCGAGACCCGGATTTTCGTCCGACGAAAGATCCGCGCACCGTCCGCTTGTATGTGTCGCTGGACGGTGGAGTCATCGAGCTATTAGCGACTGGCCCCAAGTGGTATGACACCCGGCGCGAGCAAGGCGGCGGAGGGGCAATCGACCTGACCATGCACCTGTTCAGGCTCGACTTTGTGACGGCGGTCAAACGGCTGGAATCGGCTTTGAACTAGACCGGCAACGTCTCTCAAGTGTCAACGAAAGCGCTCCTCAAGAGCTAATGAACTCTGCGGCGACCGCGCGTGCGCGGTCTTGCCAAAGGGGCGCTGCCCCTCTGGACTCCCCGCGCTCGCCGCGTGGCAGGGGAGCAGGACGGGCGGCCTTCGGCCTTTCGACCTGCCCCCCATGCCCTAAGCGTAGATGGGTTCCAGCCGCATCAAGGGCCGCTTGCGCTTTCCGGGGCGGCCCGTGTCCTCGGGCTTCGCCCTGCGGGCCGCGCCAGCCGCCCCTACACCCTTGACCCGGCTTCCACCCTCCAAACCCGATTTAGGCGACCTTCGGGGCATGCATCACGTCGAGAGGGTCAAACTTTTGGGCTAAATGCGCAGCATTGGATGATGCATAAATGATGCAAGTATTGCGCACAAGTTATCCAAGTGTGATGCATGAATGATGCAGGTATTGTGCAGAAGTTATTCAAACTTGAAAAACAAAAGTATTGACAGCTATTGACAAGTCGTTGATTTAAAAGGGATTTTTACTTGACGTTGAATAATGAGCTGCCCATAATTGACTAAAATTTTGCATCTAACGGGGCGCTTATGGAAAAGCACTTTATTGTTGTGGCCGCCGGTGAACGATTTTCCGAATGGCGGTTTTTAGCGGGCTTAGATAACGCCAAACACCCCATTTGGGCCGACGCAGGAGAGGCCGCCCGATTCTCGACATTCCAGCAGGCCCGCCGCGTCGCTCGCCGACTGCGTGGCGTCCAAATCTTTGCTTCGTTCAGCGATTCAAAGGAGGCGACCCAATGAGAAAGGCAGTGCTGGCGGCTGCTATGGCCGCCTTTCTTGGAGCATCCGGGCCGGTGCTGGCCTCGGGCATTCCAGTATTCGACGCGACCCGTGCCGCTGACTTCATCCAGCAATTCGCTCGCATGAAAGAGCAGCTCGACACGGCGCGGCAACAGCTTGCCGAGGCGCAGCGGCTTTTCGACTCGATGAGCGGCATACGGGGCTTTGGCGACCTGTTCCGCAATACGGGGCTGCGCGAATACCTGCCGGACGATCTGCGGAGCATCTATGACAGCGTGAACGGCGGCGGCTACGCGGGCATTTCCGGCTCCATCCAGGACATTCTGCGACAGGAACAGCTCGGCAGCGGCAGCATCGATGACTTGCAGCGAGCCATCGGCGAACGGTCACGCAACGCGGCCGCGACGGACAAGGCCGTTGGCCTTCGTGGCTACGAAGGTGCGCAACGCCGCCTCGCGCAGATCGAGGCCCTCACAGATGAGATTGCCCGGACGCAGGACCAGAAGGCCATCGAGGAATTGCAGGCCAGGATCGCCGCCGAGCAGGCCGCGATCCAGAACGAAATGACCAAGCTGCAACTCATTGCCCATCTGAGGCAGGCCGAAAGGGCGCTCATTCAGGAGCAAGAGCAGGAGCTGAATCGCCGCATCCTCAGCAGTGAAAACCGGGGGATGCCGAGCATCAGCCGCAACCGTTGAAAGGGAGGCGATATGGTTCAGAAAGTGGTGATTGCCGCATTGATTGGGGGGCTGCTGGCCGGGTGCAATGATTCGGCAACGGCGCAGGATCAGGGACAGAAGCAGGCCGAGATTCCGAAGGAGCACACTGTCGAGTTCTACATGCACAACTTCGCGGCAAGCATGAGAACGGAGACCAAATGCATGAAGCATCCGGAGCTTGCCGAGACGCCCGAGTGCATCGCCGTCAAGAAGGCTGTGAACCGCAAGAATGCGGAGCTGAGGATGCCGCCGAAGTACCCGGAGGTGGAAGATGGCGGGAAGTGATTTCCAGTTGGTTGGTCCTCTTTTCGAGCGGATCGAGGCGGTTACTCAGACCTATGTGACCGACATTTCGAGCCGCATCATTACCGAGATTACCCCGGTTGTTTCGGTGGGCCTGACGGTGGGCTTCATCGCCTACGGAATGCTCATCATGCGCGGGGCGGTGGAAATGCCCGTGGCGGACTTCCTGCAACGGTGTCTGAGGATCGGGATCATCGTTTCCATCGCTGTGGCCGGAGGGCTTTACCAGTCGCAGATAGCGGACGCCATCATGGCAGCGCCTGACGCGCTGGCGCAGGCCATTTCCGGAAATGCTGGCGGCGTATCAGCAGCAAACGTCATTGACGCTTCCGCTCAACAGGGCGCGGATTACGTATCGAAAGCCTTTGAGAAAGCCGGTGTTTTCAAGGCGAACGGACTTGTGTACGCGGCCATTGGTTCGATTGCCGCTCTTGCGCTGACTGCGATTGTCGGCGTTGGGGCAGTCTTTCTTATCGCGGCGAAGGTTGCGCTCGCCATCCTGGTGGGACTGGGGCCGCTTTTTATCCTGGGGTTGCTATGGCAATCCACGAGCCGCTTCTTCGAGCAATGGATGCATCAGCTGTTGAATTACGTGCTGCTAATTGTCCTGTTCTCGACGGTGTTCATGCTGCTCATGGATATATACCGGGATTACATGGCGCAGGCCGCATTCGACGGGGTTCAGAACGTCAGCTACACGCTGATTGGCATGCTGCTGATTTCCATCGTTTCGCTAGGGCTGTTGTTGCAGTTGCCGAACATCGCCAGCGGCTTGGCCGGTGGAGTTGGCATTAGCTACTGGTACGAGCTACGTGCGATCCGAAGCGGCGCTCGCGGCGCTTACGCGGCAGGCAAGGCCGGCGCCAAGATGGCTGCACATGGTGCGGCTGCGGTTGCTCGTGGCGGCGTGGCAGCCGCCCAGGCTGGCACCAAGGCGGTACGCGCCGTTGCTGGGTATTTCAGGGGGCGCCGCTCATGATGAAATGCACGATCTCTGCATCATGTTGCATCACCGGCGCATCATCTTCGCGTCACCGCTGCATTACTCCCGCCTCATCTTCGCATCATCCCAATGCGCATAGCGCATTGGGACCCATAGGCGGACCCTCTCAGGGTGCGGTGTGTATCGAACGCAGTAGAAAAAGGACCAATCCTTAGCCTTAACTCGTCTATACACCATACGCACCTCTCGGTGCAGCTAAGTCATTGATAGCAAACAATATTTTCGAATCATGGCATGGTGCGCTGTAGTGTTCAGGTACTACAAAACCGCTGTAACACACTGATTTGCCTATAGGTCACGCACTACAGGGCGCACTACAAGGGGCTTCTCTATGTTGGGACACCCAATCACCCTACGACTAACCCCGGAGAGGAAGGCCGTTTTGGAGGTCGCGGCGGCCCGCAGGGGCAAGCCGCTATCTACCTACCTGCGCGACCTGATCGATGACGCGCACGAGCTGCATTGCACGCTTACGGCCCTACAACGGGAGGTGACGCTGTTGCATGACCGGCTGGACGATCCGGGAGAGCGAAGCGCAGCCGGCCCTGCGGCCCCGGCCCCGACGGCCATTCAGGTTGAAACGCTGTTGCTGCTGCGTGCTTTGGCCGGGCCGGATCGCATGAAGGCAGTGCAGGGCGAATTGAAGCGCCTCGGGCACGAAATCTGGACTCCGGGCGAGGCGCAACGATGAGTGCAGTTCCCTATGTCCGCGTGCTCATATCGCCAGAATTGAAGGAGCAATTCAGCCAGATTGCAGCTCACCAAGACCGAGCAGTGAGCCAAGTTTTGCGCGACCTCATGCGGGAATACATCTGGCGGACATCGCAAGCCCGAGCGCCGCTCAACTATGGACGCATCTATTGGCGCTCACGTGGCGACTCGATTCGGGCAGTCATTGATACGGATCTGAAGGCGGAATTTGACGCGGCTGCCCGAAAGAATGGCGTGCTCCCGAGCCGCGCTTTGCGTGACCTGGTGAGTGAGTACGTGAGGCGTCATAGCCGGGGCGAGATTTGGGAGCCAGGAGTGGAGATCAAGCGCAAAGAATTGGCAAAGGGAGGCGTCATCAATGCTTGAGAAGGTTCGAGATACTTTCGTTCAAGTGAACAGGGCTTTTCAGTTCGGCCTTGCGGCTCTTTTCGCCGTCATGGGTGTCATGCTGGCCCTGACGTTTGTGCTCAATCCGTCATGGGTTTTCGCGGGCGACAAGCCCTTGGGAGGCTGCATTCAATTGGCCGGCGCATTGGGTTTGTGCTGGCTGCAATGGCGTTACCGTCACATCGTCTATCCGCAGCTGCGCCGGGACTATCTGGCCGCACAAAGAGGGCCCGCGGTGAGGCTGTAAGGAGACGGCAGTAATAGGCCCGTAGCGCGGGCCTATTAGTAATACGCACGGACTTGTCTCACCGGCCTACGGCTGTGTTGGCTTCGGCGGGTCCATCTGGTTGGAGCGGACCTTTGGATCGATCAGTCGATAGTAGGCAGCGCTGCTAGGCTAACCGTTGCCTTGATCGTTTCGCGGGTGATGCGCTCGGCCTGAGAGTGATTGGGATAGGTCGGCCAGGTCGGGTAATACTCGTCGGCCTGGTTCCCCCACACAGACCAGCCTTCACGTGGCCCACGTGCAAAGAGTTCAAGGTAAGGGCCAGGGCTGCACGACTCCACAATGTCATAGAACTCGTCAGGCTTGCGCGAGTGTTCCCGCTTTTGGGTCGCTAAGAGGTTCACCTGACGACGGCCTGGCGCAAGTGTCCGAGCATTCTTACCACGGACACCGAACAGCACCAGCTCGGTGACGTTTCGGAAGTAGAAGCCAACGCCGCGCCCATCAGACCCGCCATCCTTGCGGATCTTGTGCCAGACGAGATTGCTTTTGTAGGTAAACCCCCAAGACTCAAGCACCTTGATGCCTTCCGGTAGCAAGGCATTAGGCACCCACAGATAGAGATGTGCTGTGTCGGCTGTCAGTTGTTCGACCGGCAGCGCCATGATTTTCTCAAGGCTCATCGTGCTGTAACGAGACAGCCTCTTGTGTTCCGGTGCCATCTTGCCGGTGCGGTTTTGGAACTGCCACGGAGGATCGGCCAGGATAGTGCGAAAACGTCGGCCACCAAACCGGGCCAGCAAGTCCTGCGCCGCATCTGGTGCCATATCGGCCTTTTTCTTGGTCATGGTTGTGGGTTCCAGTCCTCAATGAGTTTCGGTGTGATGCCGAACACGAGGACGGGGCAGCCGCCATGCCTGCCGGCGTTGAGCCGATACAGGAGCTTGCCCATCCATGTCGTGCTGGCACCGTATTTCGCTCTTACGGTCTTCCCGATTGCCTCGCCCGCTTTGTTGAGTTGAGGCACTACGTCAAAGACGGGGTTTAGCTTCTCGCTGCGCGTGACCATGACCCCGACGCTAATCAGGCCGCATTCATGGAAGGCCCGCAGGGCATACAAATCCCGGTCAAAGGTCTGATCCTTGGAGTTCCATTCCAGATCGAAGGCCACTCGACCTTTCACGTAGTCGATCTTGTGGCCGTCGATGAAGTTCTCGATCATGCGCGGCGTGCTTTCCGACCGCTTCACTTTCTTGACCTTCCCGTCAGGCAGGAATTTTTCGTCATACTCCTGCATCCTCACCAGCAGATCTCCCTGAATCCTCGACTCGACCCAACCGGCCGGCCGTAGGGTCTGGGAAAACTTCTTCGGCATGACCGATTCATTCCCGCCAGGCGTTCCAATGTCCCGCGTGGTGATGCGGAAAGCGAGTAAGGCCGCCTCGATCTCGGCCAACTCGTTAGGGAAGGAGTTAGCCAGGATCGCGGCCGCGTGCCGGTAGCTATACACGTCGTAAAGCTCCCGCACTTCGGCGCTGATGTACCGCTCAACATCGGCCGGGCTGTCAGCATTGGGGCCAGGGCGCAGCGCAACATCATCGGCGACCTGCGCCTCGACTTCCTGTTCCTCTCCCCCGTTTTCCAGTTCTGGAACTTGTCCGTTTGCCATGTAAAGTGTTCTTAGCCATTGCTATGCCTCCTTGGAAGGCTAGTTGTGGTTAGGCGAGCGTCCCGGTTGCCGCCGGTACGCTCGCCGCTTTTTCAGCATGTCGCTTCTTTCCGCTCGGGTGTCCGGTAGTCAAACGGCAAGGTTTCTTGCCGTCCCTGGATCGACCTTTGAACGTAGTCGCGCATGAAGTCCCGAATCAGTACCGACGCCGAGCGATCGTTTGCCTTGGCCGCTCGGAGGAAGGCTTGTTTCAGGTCTGCATCGACGCGGCAGGTGAAGTTTGTTTGTACCATTCCGCATCCTCTTAATGACGCTGTATGTATTATGCACTAACAATGTTAGTATTCAATATATGCGAACGCAGATAGATCGGTAATCCCCCCGCAAAAGCGGTGCGTTCAGAAGTAGAATTTTCTCATTGAGGAGTTCTACAAGATGAAGCGGTCG
>NZ_CALFCW010000054.1:0-31431 GCF_937950555.1 uncultured Pigmentiphaga sp.
GTCTTGAACGTGACCACCTCGGTCGTGTCCGAGTACGTGAACCGCAGAGTGACCGTGACCTCGGACCCGTCCCGGTTAATGGAGACGTGCACGCCGCTCCTCGATGGGTCGCTGTCGTTCTGTGGGAGGAGAGTCACCCTTGGCTCCTGGGCTTCGACCAGGTTCCGGATCTTCTTCTCGATAATGATATCGCTGAACCCGGTATTGAGCTCGAAGAGTGACTCAGTCAAGCCCGCCGAGATCTCCGGGTGAAACGGCACGTCGTATTTGTTGAGGTGCAGGAGGTGCCGCAGGTGCTGGCGCACGGCGTCGACTCCGGACTTGGTCAGCACGTCGCCAGTCCTCGGCACTCTCGCGAGAGTGAGGTCGATGTCCCTCCAATTCCTAGTGGTCGCTACGAGTGGCAATCCTGAATTCCGTTTAGGCTATCTACCGCGCCAGAAAGCAGCCATGCGGATAGTCTCCAAATCCGTATGAGAATGATAGGATGGTTCGCGGAGCGATAATCCCGGAGGGTTCAACCGCCAGCCCGAAGGGCCATACGGATTTCCTCAAATCCGTATGAGAATGCTATTAATAAGAAGAAGAAAAGATCAAGAAAACCTCATAGCATTCTCATACGGATTTGAAGACCATCCGTATGGGAGCTCCGCTCCATGACCGGTCACACATCCACGATCCCGGACTTGTATCCGGTGCCATCCCACCCCGAACCAGGTTGCCCGCCTCCGTGACCCTGAGTCTTGCCGGATGCCAGCGGGTTGAACTTCTCGAAGTCCTTGATGAATGACTCCTCGCCGATTTTCTGCTGACGCTGGTCGTCCTCGCTCTCCTTGACATAGGTGTAGCTGCTCGTGCCGTCCGCGGGCTTCGCGACTGACGCGGGCCCCGGAGGTGCCACGCCGGCTCTGCCGGCCTGCTCCGCCCAGTTAGCATGGGAAACCTGCGGAGACACCTGGATCTCGCTGCCAGACTTCAGGCTTACCGAGCCGGCGTCGAGGACATAGCTTCCAGCCTTGACACCGAGCTGGCCGCCGGACCGCATGCCCACGGTCGCGCCAGACACGCCGACCGTCGCCCCGGACGACACGACCGTGTCGCCCTTAGACGTCACCATGACCTTGGCCTTGCCGAGCAGGTGGGCATTCCCGAGCCCGTAGATGTTCACATCGGTCTTGGCCGAGACATTGAATTGGGTGTCACGGGCGGCCATGTTGACGCTCGCAGACTCGAGTTGGTAGTCGCCGGCGATGCCGGACTTCTTGAAGCCGTCAATCGACTCGGCGCTGTCTCCGGCGACAGTCTCGAACTTGGAGCCCTTGATATTCATCCTGAGGTCCCCGGCTATGTCGAAGTTGACATTCCCTGCGGACACGATGTTCAGGTCGTTCCCGGAGTTCACGTTCACGTTGCCGCCGGCGTTGATCCCGACATCGCCATGGGCGACGATGTGCACATGCCCCTTCACCATGATGTAGTCGTTGCCGAGCACGGCGGTGTACATGTCGGTCACGACGATTTGTTTCATCCGGCCGTTGGCGTCGATCTCGTACCCGGTGCCCGTGCGGTGCTTCTCCTGGATGCGCTCGTTGCCCGGAGTGGAGTCGTACTCCTTGAAGTGTCCGGCTTCGTACGTCTTCACACTGGCGTACGGATACCGCGGGCTCGCGCTGTCGCCGCGCGGGAACGTGATCGGCGCGCCGTCCATGAGAGTCGAGGACCCGACGAACGCGGCCAGCTGCTGCTCCGGGGTCCCGCCCGCTGCGGCGACTGCCTGGGTCGTCTCGTTTGAGGGGACACCGCTCGCGATCGCGGACTTCATCATGTTGTAGTACGACGAGCCCCTGGTGCCGAACCCGTCAGCGTTGTCCATTCCGTTAGCGAGCTTCCTGGCACCGCCCGGGCCGAGGAGGTGCGCAACCGCGAGGTAGCCGGCGACGACCGACGGGTCCGACGACGTCGTGATGACTCCCATCTTCAGGAGGGTCTTGTAGTTCCTCCTGGTGTAGGCGACCAGGAGCCTGTCCTGGACATTGCCCTTGTTGTTAAGGAAGTCCTGATGCGTCGAGATCCCATCCTTCCCGGTCCACACCGAGTCCAGGCGGAGGCTGCGCGTCGATGTGCCCGGGCGGACGTACCCGAAGTCCGCGAGGGCCGGCCCGCCGAACTGCCACCGTCCACTGAAGCCAATCGTGTTGACCTTCGAGTAGTCGTTATTGGACTCCCTCCGGCCGAGAACGTTCCTGTACGTCTCCCACCTGGACTCGTCAAGCGGGCCGACAGGACCCTTCACGTCGTCCGGCGCGGGAACCGTTTCGATCGACTTGTCCCCCTGGGCCTTGTCACCGGAGCCGATCGACCCGGTCGCGCTCTCAAACGTGGGGACCTGGTCGTTGACCCGCTGAACGACATCGCGTTCGGACTCACCCTTGTTACCGAAGTCGGTGGCGATCTTCGGGTAGCTGGACAACGCATGCTGAACGTACGTCTTCCTGAACGTGCGGAACGTCGGGTCGTCGAGAAAGTTGGATCGCCCCCTCTCCCTCGCTGACTTCCACCCGAGCACGTCGAACGGAACGGACGCCGTGGTGAACGCACCCGCAGACGGGTCGAGGTCGCGCACGTCGAACTCGCTGAACGCCGTGACGTCGCTGTACGTCCTAATGAGGACCCCGGCTTCCTGGTAGAGAGACGACAGAGAGCCACGCACTGACGTGAGGGCGACCTGGACAGACTGTCCGATGCCCTCCTGCATAACGTTGTCGATCTGAATAATTGTCGAATTAAGGTGAGTCTGGATCCTGAACAGCTGCGTCTCGACATCTCGGTGGACACTCGCGTCGATCACCGACGACCCGTCGAAGATCGTGCGGAAACCCTGGAGGAGGCGGAGCAGCGTCTCGTGCGACGAGGGCCCGCCATCCAAGGAGGGCTCGATCTTGTCCCGGTACTGTTCGTTGTAGGTCGTGAGGAACTCGCGGATCCGGCCGAGGAACTGGTAGACGCCCAGGCGCATGCGATCGATGTCAGCCTGGAGGTCGTCGGCCGAGACGTCGGTAATGCCAGCGCTCGCGAGCCTCTGGGCGATCCCCACCACCGTCTCAGGGATGCCGAGCGGGTTGAGGTTCTCCTCCCGGTTCGGAGTTTCGCCGTGCTGACGACCGAAGTCACCGAGCGTCATCGATCCGCCCGTGACCTTGGACGTGATCTCTCTGACTGCGTCGAGCCCGCCGACTCGCCCGCTGAGGACGCTGTCACCCCACCCGAGGGTCTTGCTGATCCCGGCGCCGATCCTGTCGAACGCCTGGAAGACTGAATAGTCTGCAGTCTTCTCGGTCTCCTGGATCACCCCCTGCCGGTGCGGGATCAGCGCGTCGATGAGGAACTGCTCGTCACTCTGCTTCGGGTTCTTCGGTTCGATCGTCATTTCTGTTTACTTTCCGCGCCAGCTGTGATATCTTATTGATATGCGAAGGAACACTCACTACTACGACACCAGGGGTGCGGCCGCTGAACTCCGCGAGGAGATCGAGCGGAAGTGGGAACTCCAACGTCTTTTTATGGCGCTGAGAAGCGCCGACGACGATGAGCGGCGCGAGATCCTCGCCCGGATTGAGGAACTTCGTCGTGATCGCGACCACAGCTGTCAATGACTACTGTATCGCTCGGGTTCACAACAGGTAAGTGCTCGTTCACTGATAGCGACTAAGACTTCGGGAACCCACGCGGCCACCTGTACCCGCAGCACTTATTGACTGACTCGGTGGATACGGCGACTCTATCGCCGGTGTTCCCGCTGATGATCGTATCGATTCCGCCCTCGCGCTTCAGCCAGAAGCCGACGTGGCCGTAGATGCTGCTCTTCGAGTATCCGCCCCGGGTGTACACCGCGACGCACCCGAGGACTGGCTCGGTGATCGGCTCCAGCCCAGGCGCCGTCAGCGAGCTCTTTGCGAGGCCGGTGATCCCGGTCACGTCCGCACCCGCATTCTTCAGGCACCACCGCACGAACGCGCTGCACCACGGATGCTCGCTATCATCCGTCGTGAACCCAAGGTCCTTGCCGTACTTCAGGACCTCCGGGTTGTGAGATGACCCCTTCCACTCCGCGACCCCCTTTGCGAGCTCGCCGCGCGCGATGCGCAGCCACTGCGGCCCCTCACCAGTCGGAACAATCGTGCCGGCGCCCCCGACGCTCCCGTTCTGGATAACGTCGTTGATTCGGTTGCCCTGCTGGTGAAGGGTCCCGGGAGCTCCGGGGGTTCCCTCGATCTGCGGAAACGTCCCCCAGATCGCGGGCATCTGGCAGTCCGGCCAGTCGAGCCAGAAGCCGACAACGCACGCCCCGATCATGACGTCGACTGTGGAGCCGACGCCCGACACGCCCCCGCCCGTGAGGGGCATGACCGGCATGGCCCAGGGGAGCTCGCTCGTAGGAATGAGTGACTTGTCGTCCACGTGGGCGCCGTGGATTCGCACGCGGAGCCGCCCCATCTGGAGCGGGTCGTTTCGGTCCTCGACGACGCCGATGAACCACTTGGCGCCGTCCGAACCGGCGAAGTTCTGGACGATGAAGTTGGACAACTGCGCCTCTCGTAGTGGGAGCCCGCCGCCGGAGGGTTGACCCCTCTCTTATTCTCGCGGGCTGGTAATCTATATTGTCAGAACTGTGTCATCATCCGACCGAAGTGCGCGATTCCGGTCGGGTCCCCGCTAAAGTTCGACCCTGTCGCGCACGCGGACAGGACCAGGGCGAGTAATGCGACGATCAGGCGAGCCATGGCGCAGTCCCCATTACGATCATCACGCCCCACATGAGCCCGGCGTAGAGCTCTCCGACGAGGATCGGCGCACGCGGCGCGTACTTCCACCCGAGCTCGTACCCTCCGATGGCGAGAACTGCAAAGATAAAGGCGACCGTCGGGCCGAACCATCCGAACAGCAGGACGGCGCCTGGGAGGACAGCAGCGTGTCGGAGAAATAGCGCCACGTGAACGTTACCGCCGGAGGCCATCAGCAGCGCTTTCTCGATACCGGTGGGCATTTTCCCTTCAGGTGCTGGTCGGCCCAGGAACTGGAGGTATCCCCAAGGCGCCCAGCACCAGACGAGGAACGCCGCGCCTACGAGTGCCGAGATGGTGACTGAGTGCCCAGCGAGCCATGCGACGAGCGCGATCGCTGCCGAGACATAGAACCGGGCGTGCCCCGGAAGGTACCCGTCTCCGTCCTCGTCGGTCTTGCCCATCCAACGGGAGTCGCCGCGCGCCCGGTTGAGCGCAGCGCACAGCGCAACGATTGCGATCTTCAAAATCATTCGGCTATGAGCTCCTCGATGGTGAGGGCCTCGAGCTCCTCAACAGTCTCGGCCCACTCAATCCTGGGGTCGCCCGGGGCGTCGCGGAGGGCCTGCTTGCGGTACGCCACGTCGGCCATCGCCTCGCTGTCACCGGACTCCGCCGCGCGGAACCACTCGACGTCGAGCGCTTCGAGCATCGGACGGCGAGCTGCGCGGAGGCGGTCTCGGTGGATGTCCCTGGCGCGCTCCATGTCGATCACGACCGCGTCTCCGTCGAGGTGCCGCGCCGTGAGCGTCGGCAGCACCAGCGGGTTGAGGATCGCCGCCACCTCCGGGTCAGTGTCAGGCAACGGCTCCGGATCGGTTCGCCCCTCTTGCGGGAGGCCGTATAGCGCCACAATCGCGCCGTCGCTGTTCCGTTCGACATAGTAGAGCATCAGCCGATCCTCGGAATTTGATAGTCGATCCAGCCAAGGCAGCGCAGACTGCAAGGATTAGAGAGGTGCGGGTTGTTAGTAACCTCTAGCTGAATTTGCTGCGATGTATTTGTGAATACCGTGAGCGGCATGACGCCCGTCACCTCTCCGCCCGATGAACGCAAGGCGGCGGTGTCACGAACATTAGCGTATAGTCCGTCATATGCGTACATATGCACATATGCATTACTTCCCGCCGTGTTCAGCACGGCCTGGAAAAGCCCCTGCACGCGCACGCCGTTCGGAGCCACCACAAACAGCGGCGCTTTTGCACGCGTCGTGGTGGACGAATACGCCGTAACGCCATCCGCGACATCGAAAAGAAACGTATTGCCGCTTTGCACAAACGGCCAGATGTTGCCGCTGCCGCCCGTCAGGACAGCCCCGAGCCTCTGCACGCGCGTCCAGCCGGAGGGTATGACCGGCGAAGTGGCCGACGTAGAGAACAGAAAATCGAGGTCGCCGGTGCTGTCCTGCCGGATAGCGTGACAGTGATAGGTCGTATTCGGTTGGATCGTCCCCGTGTCGAGCCCGCCATAGCCGAAGCCCTGCACCCAGGTGGCATTGAGCATCTTCGCCCACGTTGCCGTCTGGCTTGCAGTCACGCCGTTGCCGCGACACCGGCCAGGAGAAACGGTCACGCCAAAGTTCACACGGTCCGCAGTGCCCGACCAGTTGCCGAGCGTCAGACCCTGCACGAAGTTGATCAGAATATCATCGGCGTTGTCTCTGGCTTTCGTCATGCACCGATACTCCGGATTTGATAGTTAACCCATTCCAGAGTCGAAATTTCCGATGGAGAGGATGAGCTCGTTCTGATTGCAATGGATACCGGGAAAAGCACACTCCCAGGCATCCAGCTATCATCCCCGCGCGACCGGTTAAGCCCGGAGCGCGCATTAAGGTTGCTCGTCATAGCGCGGCAGCCTCCGTCCACATGTCGTCGACCTGCTCCGGGGTGAGCCCGAGCGCGGCACCTAGCCAGTCGATGAACGGGTGTGACCGCTCGAATATGGTCTCATATTCCCACTCGATCCGCGCGACCTCTCGGTCTGTTCCGTCCTCGATGGCATCGATAGCCGCCTCGACCGACGACAGGCTGATGCCATTGAGGACAAGCCCGAGCCGCAACTGACGCGCCGTGAGAGGCCGTAGCGGATCAGGTGGAAGCGGCTCCGGCTCCGGCTCTGGCTCCGGCTCGGGCAGGAGAGGATCGACAAGGGCGAAAACACCCCCTTCGATGCTGACGATCTTCCCCTCCATGATCCCTTCGAGCGCGGCCTGATAGTCCGCGTCCGTGATCTCGATACCGCCCTCGATGGGCGACGTGCTGACGCGATTGTTTGCTGCCCAGGCCATCACAAAATCCTCATGTAGTAGGTGACGCCGACGTTCCTCGGGCGCGTTTCATTATCGACGCGACCGCTGTTAACACCTCCCGTCGAGCTAGACGTCGACCCCCAAAAGAAATTCGTCGGGCCGCCAGCGCCGCCGCCGTAAGCATTGTCCCGTATCTGCGAATGCGTGTGGTTCTGTATTGCGTCATCCTGCGTGGTGCCCGACGACCCCGCGCGGAGAAACCGCCGTTCGGTGTTGATGAGGCGGACGGCTTGCCAGTGCACTGGGGATGCAGGAAGGTTGATGACCGCCGAGGCGTAGATGAGCGGAGCAGTGCCCTCGACGATTTCGTTCGTTAAAATGCCCTCGTTATACCCGCCTGGGCCGGTCTCTCCGGCGCTCAGCTTCACATAGCGGTACCACTTGTCGGTGGGCGGGGCTCCTCCGCCGAGATGGTCGAACACAGGGATCGGCACCCGGAGCGGAAGCGAGGCCCAAGGATCGGCGGCAGCTTCAAGCGCCTCCTGCACGTTCGTGGCCCCAGGGAAGGCGGTGCTGTCGTCGTAGGGCACCCCGCTTGCGTCCGGTGCCCCTGAGCTGATCCATGCTCCGAAGACGCCCGCGGCGGCCCGGCGAGAAAACGGCGTCGGGCCCGTGCCGCCCGTGAGAGGTACAGCTTCCTGCACAATGGCCGTGTGGTCCACTGGGTCCGACCTCACCCGCACGAACCACCGCCCACCCGTGAACGGCGCGTTCGCGTCGCTCGTCAGGATATAGAGCCCCGGCGTACCGAGGTCGTCGAAGTCCGACCCGGGCTGGATCTCTTGCGCCGCGGCCACGAGCGCCAGGACTTGTTCGATGGTCGCGCGGCCGGCGGGATCGCCAGGCCGCTGCATCGGCACGGAATACTCGCGCGTCAGGACCTCGAGCAGGTCGAGATCGACGATAGGAATACCACGAGGCATTTCACCCTCACGCGGCGTGGCTGAAGTCGAGGTAGGCAGCACGCGAGCCGAAAGACACGGATGTCTGCCAGTCTGTCGTCACGGTCGCACTGGCGAGATACCGCGTAGCCATCGGGTTAATGATGCGGTTCGCATGATGATCCATAACACCGGGTGGGCTGACGTCGGCGCCGACGAAACCCGTGACGTGAGACAGTTTCGGCGTCCGTGCCCAGTTGATAGATGTGGACGCGGAGAACCCCAGAGTTCCCGCCCCCAGTGGCGCAGGCACACCATCGACGCGGGCCGACCGGAACAGCGACATCTTGTTAGCGAGTCGCGTAATGGTCGGCGCGTTGGATGCATCGGTGATGATCCGCGCGAACAGCACGTCGTCATGCATCGAATCGAAGATCTGGCTGGTCTCCGCCGCCGCCGTCGGGTTGTAGCCGCCATCGGCGAGGTCCCGCAGCACGAACCGCCCGTTCGGGAACGATTCCACCGGCGTCGCTGCGCCGGTCCCCGGCGCGTGCCAGCGCAGGTGGTAGGTCTTGTTGGGCGCCAGCGCGAACGTCCGGTCGCCGACAGCGAAGCTCGCCAGGTCGATGCGGAAAAGCCCGCGCCAGACGAACGCCTCGGTTGTCCCGATGAGCGCCTGTCCCGTCGAGCCGGTGATGCCGATTCGCCCGTCCGCGGACAGCACCTCGGCATGCAGCGGCATGTTGGCCCGCGCCTGACTCTTGGTGATGGCATCGATGGTGACGGTCGCCGCTTGGATGGCCTTGAGCAGCATGTCGTCATCGGCATTGTCGATGGGCACCCCCATGCCGACGATCGCCCGGCGAACCTGCGCAAGGATCCCGTTGAGAAAATCGGCCTCGATACGGGTGCCATCGTTCGCGGTGGAGGACGAGCAGTCCTTGAACCAGGTGTCGTCCTCTCCGAAGATGCGCGTGTCGGTGGGCCGCATCGTCACGGCATTGAGGGCCGAGGCCGGCCCCAGCAGATCGGTCATGGCAGTCTACTCCGCGAGAATGGGCAGGCCAGCGCCGGTTTCCAGATAGTCCCCGTCGTCGTTGACGAGGATGTAGACCGGCGGCGGAATGATCACGTACTGGACCTCGAGGTGCGCGTGCGCCACGCGGTCGATCACGCAGCGCAGGGCGCTGATGTCGGGCTCGCAGGCGAGCGAGCTGCCCCCCATCGTCCGGCCCGCCAGCGGAGGCGTCGCGAGGTCGCCCACGAAGGCCAGCGAGTTGTCGATGTCGACATAGATGATGATGGTGTTTCGCGGGGGCGCTCCGGCTGCCTGGCCGCACCCGGCCTGGGCGCAGCTGGCGATGGCTCCACAGGCGTCCTCCGCGTCGGCGCAGCTGATGGCCCACCCGAGCGGCGCCACGAGCGCCGCCAGATCTTCGCACCGCGCCCCGCCCTGCGCCCGCACTTTCGCGCACAGGTCGGGATAGGGGTCGCACAAGTCCGGGAGGCCGTACTCCTCAAGCCACAGCTCGCGCGTCTCGCTGTGCGTCGCGCACCAGAACTCCTGCCGCAGGGCGCACAGCCGCTCGCAGAGACTGGCGAGCACGTCGCAGACGGCCGCCCAGTAGCGATAGAGCACTGTCTCCGGGCCCGGCCCGCCTTCGTGCGTTCCCCACGCGCGCCCGCGTGGCAGCAGCGCCAGTGCCTGGGGCACCAGGTCGTCTTTCGTCGGGCAGAACATCGGCGCCTCGTCAGGTAAATGTCACAGCGCCGAGGACCGGATACTCGCCGGCGGCGAGGCCGATGTCGCCGGCCGGCGAGGCTATGCTGTGCCGCTCCTCGCCGCTGGCGTTCGCAGCGGCCTGCCACATCCACGATCGTGAGAACGTGGCCGAAGCCGCGAGGTACGGCATGGACGGCGTGAGCGTGTCGATGCCGGCCACCCTGCCCAGCCGACGAAAGGCAGATTTGAGCTCGGCGATAACGGCCTCCTGCACCGCCGCCGTCGCCGGCACGAGCCCATCGATGGTCACGTCGATGACGCGCGGCTGCGGGGCCACCACGGTGACGACGGCCCCCGCCGGCGCGCGCGTGTCGATGTATTCGGCCACCCGGGCGACGTTCGCTGGGTCCGGGATGCCGCTCTCGAAGAGGTCGTGCATCAGCGGGAAAATGCGGACCGTTCCCGGCCCCGCCCAGCGCCGCTCGACGAAAACGCCCGTGACGCCCGCAACTTCCGTCGCCCACATCACGTAGTCTGCGGGCGCCCCGCCCTGCGGCACGTTGCGCTTGCGGAAAAGGATGCGCCCGCGGAACGTCGAGAGGTCCGTCGTGTACGGGTCCCCGTCTGGCTCCACGTCGGCGCCGCCGACGATACCGGTCGCGCCGACCTCGATGGCCGCCGCACCGTGCACGCCCGATACGGGCGACAGTTCCGTGCCGGGCAGCGTCACCGTGGCCTTGCCGGTCGCGCTGGATGCCACGTCGAGCGTGAGCGTGCCAGCTGCCGCGAGCGTGCCCCCGACCGCCACGCGGAACTGCACACCGTCCGCCCGGCGCAGGATGGCGCCGGGGTCAACCGTCAGCGGCCCCGGAGCGGTGAACACCGCCTGCCCCTGCGATGGGGTCGCCGGACGCCGGGCAAGGCCGAGCTCGGCGCCGTGCATGTCGAGGTGCTCGCCGTCTGCCGTCAGGGCGAACTTCTGGCGGGCGATGTAGTCGGCAAAGCCGAAGACCTCGTGTGTGAGCCCGCCGAGTACCTTGGCAGAAGGCCCGATGTTGTTGGGCCACAGCCAGGCATCCGAGCCTGGCAGATGCGTCCGGAAGGCGCGGCGGGCCCGCTCGACGAGCTCGGGGAGCGAGGGAATGGCGAAGCTCATCTCAACTCCTGCAGCCACACGATTTCAAAGCGACGGTCGTAAATCTTCTGGCCGTCCGCCCCGTAGAGCCGCACCATCAGGTCGAGCCGGCCGCGCGGCGCATCCCCGCTCGTCTCGACCTCTACGCGCGCCGCCGCCCCCTGGCGCAGTAGCGGCATCAATGCCTCCTCGGCCATGGCCTTGGCCCACCGGGACACGTCCTCGGTGAGCGCTGCCCGCTCCAGCAGCCACAGCAGTGAGCCGAGCGGCTCCTCGCCGAGGTCGGCGCGCACATCGACGCCATCGCCCCACCAGCCGCGCGGGTCGGCATCGGCGTACTTGCGCAGGGGGTGGTCGTCGGGTACGCGGCGGTCGGTAAACAGCGCCAGCACCACCGCCGTCTCCAGCGCCGACCGCGCCCTGAGGCCGCCGACATTGAGGGCTTCCCCGCCCGCGAGCGCCCAATCGGCCCGGTGCGCCGCGGGGTCCCATACGCTGTCCCACAGCAGGAAGGGCTGCGCCTCCTGCCCCTCGGCAGTGCGGATGAGGATGTCCATGGCCTGTCCTCTGTCAGGTGGCGGGCTCGCCTGTGGTCCCCGTTCCCGGCTGCACGTTGGTGTGCACGTGCGTCGCGCCGACGTTGCGGCCGTTGTGCCGCAGGGACGGCGCATTGATGTCGGCCCCCGAGGCAGAAATCGTCATCTGCGACCCGCCCGCCTGCAGCACGATCTGTGGCGCCTCAATGACGACTTCCTGCGCGTGCACAACGCGCAGCTGCTGCTCGACCAGCGAGACCATGTTGCCGTGCTGGTCATAGATGGCGGTCGCGCCAGCCGGCAGGTTGCGGGGCCTGTAGTCCTCGTGCTCCACGCCGATCACCATCGCCCGATCGGAGCGGCCGCCGAGCGAGAGGATCACGCCGACCGAGCCGGCCGGAGGATTGGATGTGAATCCGTAGGGCTGCACCCGCGGCACCCGCCCCGGCCTGTCCCCCTTGAGCCCGGCAAGACTCATCATCTGCTGTCCGCCACCATCGTCGAGCGAGACGAGCCTCGCCCGGCGAATCATGGCGCGCACCGAGTCGTCGAGGTGATGCACGTCACTCATCGGTTGCCTCGTCGTCGCTCTGCTCCCACGCCTCGCCGGATTTGTTGCCCTTGTTCTTCTTCCCGCCATAGGAGCGCGGGTCGACGAGTCCGAGCTTCGTCTCGCTGCCGCCGACGCCGTCCTGCACGAAGTCGACGGTCTCGATGAGCATTTCCTGGCGGATCTGCAGGAAGTCGCTCTCCACCCACACCAGCCAGCCCGGCTGCCAGATGCTCCCCCGTTCGTCGCGAAAACCCTGCACGGTGACAGTCGCGGTCAGGGCTCGGCCGGCGGCCTTGTCGCGCCGGTTGCGTGCGGTCTTGCGGGCCCGCGCCGGCGTCGTGTCGTCCTGCTCGACGATGATGACCGGGCGGTATCGACCGACCCCCGCGTCACGGGCTATCGCCTCGACTTCAAGGCTGTCGGGCCCACTGCCGGTGGCGCGCTGGCCCCTGACCACATACTTGCTGTGCCGGTTGGACCAATTGTGGTCGGCCTCACCGCTCTTGAGGTTGTGCCCCTCGATGATGCCGCCGGCATGGCGCTTGCTGCCCGCCTTGGGCAGGCGCACGTTGCCGTCGGCCTCGCCCATGAGCGTATAGCCCTGCTGCCGCGCCAGCTTCTCGACGGCGCGGAATACAGATTCGCCCGGCGTGATCTGGTAGTCGACCGGCTCGAGGTCACCGTCGGCAGCAAAGGTGATCCCGAACGGCGCGGCAAGCTCGTTGGCGATCTCCACCGGTGTCTTCGCCTCGAAGCTGCCCGTCTCGTGCTCGGCCGAGGAATCGACGATGTCAGCCGCCTTCGAGCGGCCCTCCACGGCCACCCGCGCATCCGTCGCGTCGATGCGGGGCCGATAGCGGTCGACATAGCCGACGAGCAGCAGGTCGTCGTTGGCATAGATCGACACCTGCGCGCCGGCGCGAAACGTCCATGCTGTTGCAGTCGCTCCCAGCTCTGCCGCCAGCTCGAGGCGAAACGACCGCGCCGCTTCCTTCATGGAGGCGCGCACCTGCGCCCGAAGAAAAGCCGTGAAGCGCTGCCCGCCGACGACGACGCTGACGATCTCCTCGCCCATGGACGCCCGACCTCATTTGCCGAGTGCCTCAAAGCGCTCAGGCATGAAGGATGGATGCGCGACACGGTTGCGCCGCACGAGATCACCGGCCCGCTTCGGATCGCCGTAAAGGCGCCAGGCGTGCCACAGCGACGGCAGCGAACGCGGCACCGAGACCGTGACGATGGGCGCGAGATCGGCGATCTGCCGCGACAGCAGGTCGATGGCGCGGCCACGCATATCCTCGCTGGCGAGATACAGGGCGGCATAAGGCGCGCCCGTCATGTCCGCCTGTTCGCGCTCGATCAACTCGGCGAGCTCGGCGCGCGCCGTGATCGCGTTCCGACGCCCGTCGAACTGCCGCCGCGTGGTCGCCTCGACCATAGCTGCCAGTGCAGCTAGCCGCAGCACGAGCCCGGTGACGCGGCGGTTCGTGGCCGCCGCCCTCTCCCCGTCCGTGCGAGGCGTCTCCGCCGCGGGACGCGCATCGACGATCTCGCGGAAGGCCCCGACAGCGGCATCGGCGCCGAGACCGTCGCCGAGGTCTCGCGCAATCGAGAAGATACGCTCGGCCACCGCAGGCGCAGCGCCCGCCTCCCGCGTGATAAGGGCCGGCGCCTCGTCGTACAGGGCCGCGATGGCATCGCGCGCCGGCGCACTCACACTCGGGTCGACCGGCTGCGTGGTGCGCACTACCTCCAGCGTCGCCGCCGCCTCTTGCGCGGCATCGACGGCGGCGTCGACGGCGTAATCGGGGCGGCCGCGCACGTCCACCAACCCGCCATAGGTCCCACCGATGATGCCGGCCAGCGCGTCGACAGCGTTGAAGACCTGCTGCGCCAGATAGGCAACGCTCGCGATCGCGACCGTCGCCCCCTCCCGCACGAATTCAAGGTCATAGGCGACATAGCCGGCACGGTCCCGCTCGCGCGCGCGGCGGAAGTCGACACAGCGGGCCGTCAGCGGCCCGTGCATCGGCAACACGAGGACGGCCGGCCCCCGGGTGCGGCAGGCCGCGGCGAGCGCCGCAGCCTCCGCATCGGCCATGTCGGAGACGAGGTATGCCGTCACGCTGAAGAACGCGGCCTTTTGGCCGAGATCCTCGTTGAACGGCTCGTCGCGCATCGGAAACTCGTGCGTGACGATGCGCCGGCCACCTCGCTCCTCGTCGGCCTCCACCCAGAAGGGCACGCCGCGAAACGAGGCCGGGAAAAGCGCCCGTGACCAGTCCCTCATCGCCCGTCTCCGCAGCAGGCCGTTTGCGCTCGAGGTTTCATGCTCTAATCTCGCTGCCGCTCAATGGGGGCGGCCATGAAGATTATTTCTACAATCGCGTGCCTCGGCGCAGTCGTCATCTCAGCTTCCGCTGCGCACGCCGAGGTGTGGGGCATTAAAACGGACGAGGATCCACTCGACGACACCAAGACTGCGGTGGTTACGCAGCTGCAGAAGGGGGGCGGGCTGAATCCTTTCGCATTGGGCGCCAAGTGTTGGGAAGGAAGGCCAGGCAGTACAACCCTAATGCTGGCGTCACCCATGCGCTATGACCACTCTGCCTCGTACAAGGATCAAGTCGACGTAGTATTTCGCGTAGATAAGAATGAGAAGATTACCATTCCACTCGCAATAACCGAGTTGGGAGGACGCCTGATATTCGCGACGACCGCTGAACAAGAGGAAAACGTCTTCAAACTGTTCAGTCAGATTGCGGCGGCCAAACAGCGCATCGGCGTCGGGGTAGAAGGAACAGTTCTCACCTTTCCCGCCAAGGGGGCGGCCAAGGCCTTCGCGGAATTCACCAAGACCTGCAGTCTCCCCCTCACCCCCTCCTCATAATCATCCCACATCCGGCGACGACAGCCCGGTCGAGCCCGGCCCGACCGGGCTAGCCGGCGAGACACGAATATTACCCACCTCTTCTCGGATCACTTGCTGCACCTGCGCGCGGAAGAGATCCGTGTTGAGGGTGAGTTCGATCTGGTTGACAACACGCGCGTGCCCCTCGAGCTCGGCCTTGATAGGCCCCGCGTCCCCGAACACAGGCGCGCCGATCTTGGCCCCGAACGAGCCAAATCCGGGCCCATCCAGGGGGCTCGCTCCTGACACACCTTCCATCCCAGGAGCGGCGCCAATCGCTTTCGCACCCTTCCAACCCCTGCCCTGCACCGATGCGCCAAAGGGCTGCCACACGCCAACGCTCATGGCGCGCTGCGCCATCCATTGCGACTGCAATCGCTCCAGCTCGCGCTGGAAGTCGTAGATCCGCCGGTTCTCCTCCTCTCGCGTCGCCCTGTCGAATGCGTCGAGGCGTTTGTCGCCCAGCGACGAGCGCCCATAGATCAGCTCGTCGAGCATCTCCTCCCGCGCCTTGTCGGCTCGCGCCTCAGCGTCGCGCCGCCCCTCCCGCAACGCTGCATCGACACTGAGTGACTGCTCGTAGGCATCGACGAGACCGGCGATGCCCCCACGAAAGTCGATGCCCGTCAGGCCCAGAACCCAGGCGTCGAAGGCTTCGCCCTTTCGCTTTTCTTGCTCGATCCACTCCCGCGTTCCCTCCGCCTCGCCAGAAGCTTCCGCGTCAATGGCCGCGATGCGACGGCGCTTCTCAAGGATGTCCTCGACCTTCTGCAGTCCGTTACTGAGCTGGTCGATGCTCTCGGCGAGCCCCTGCAGCAGACTGCCGACGCCCATGTTGACGGCCCCAGCGCCCACGGACGTGACGAACCGGTCCCATGCGTTCGACAACTGGTCGAACTTCGCCTGGGAGTCGCCCAGCACGCGGTTGAGGTCCCGCTCGACAGTGCCGCTCGCCTCGCCGATGGCGCCGGCGAGCCTCTGCCACTCGCCACGCATCGACAGGAGCGCCCGCATGCCGCGGGCGAACTCCATGTCGCCGATGAGCTTTGGCAGCTGCGACAGGTCGCCCCGGATCGCCTTCCAGGTTGCATCCTCGAAGACCTCGATGAGGTTTCGCCCCTCCTTGCGCCCCTTCTTGAGGGCAGCCTCGAGGTCGACGCCCATCTTGGCGAAACGCTTGCGCGTCTCCTCCGACGACATCTTCTGAAGGATGTTGTTCATGGAGGTTGCCGCTTCCTCCGCCGATCCGGCGCCCTTGCGCAGGATCTGCAGCATCGCGACGAGGTCGGCGAGGCCCTTGGCGCCCTCCATTCCGATGGCCTTTGCCGCCGGCGCCAGCGACGGCAGGTAGCGGGCCATGTCCTTCAGCTCGAATTGCCCGGCCTTGCCGCCCTCGGCCATGATGTCGAAGGCCTTCTGCATCTCATCCGCACCGATCTTGAGGTGCGTGCCCACCGCGTCCGCAGAACGGGCAATGTCATCCACCTCTGCGCCGGCGGCCTGCGCCGTCTTGGCGACGGACGGCAGGAGGGCCCGTATTTCCTGCAGCGAGCGCCCCTGCGCGGCAAGGGCGTCAGCCCCCGCCACGATCTGGTCGAGCGGCATGGCGAGGTCGCCGGCCATGCGGCGCGCCTCGCCCGTGAACTGCTCCATCTCCTCGCGCGAGGCATCGGCCGTGATGCCGACGCGGGTCATCCTGCGCTCGAGCTCGGCAAAATTACGCACCGCCCGGGTCGTGCCGTACGCGAGCGCCGCCGGCCCTAGGACGCGACCGAGAGCCACCATGCCGGCCGTCATCGCCCGCGCCGCCCTATCGTGCAGCAACATCGTGCGGCCGACACCACGCGCCGCGCGATCGAGCCCGGCGAGCTTGCGGGAGACGGACGCAAAGGCGGCACCCGTGCGGTCCGACGCCGAGATGATGGCGGCAGCCTCTAGCGTGCGGGCCCTCGTCATAGATCATTTCCCCTTGCGGCGCTTGTGCCACTCGGCTGCCCGCGCGCCCCACGCGCAGATTTCGTCGAGCGTCAGACGCTGGACTGTCCCGGCATCCCAGCCGAGCCCGAAGACGAGGCTGTCGGCGACGGCTCCGACGCCTCGGGTTCGCGAAAAAAATCGAGGATCGCGTCCCTTACCTTCCGGGAATCGGCGAGGCCGAGGAGGCTGAGTGCGTGCACCTTGTCCTGGTCGACCATGAGCCGCTGCGCATACTCGCGCACGGTCGGATAGTCCACGTTGCGGAAGTAGATGCCGCTCCTGGCATATCCCTCAGCGTAGGGTTCGCCGAGTTCCATGTATTCCGCGAAGGTGGGCGGTCGCAGGGCGATTTCCCGCAGATGCTGGTCGTGCCAGAGCACTGGCTCGGCGAGCGCGATGGTGGTCGTCCTGCTCATCGATTAGCCTCGCGACTTGCGATAGGCGCGAGCGAGGCCCTGAATGCCGGTTACCTCGCCGGTGCCCCGGTCGACAGACGGCCGGCCCGTGAAGATCGCTCCGGTCCAGGTGTGCACGACACCCGTGTGATCCTCGATGCACGAGATGTTGTAGGGGCCGTTGCGCATGACGGCGTCCCAGTCGACATCGGCCGCGTCCTCGAAGGTCGGCTCGAAGCCGTAGCCGGAGGGCTTGTGCGAGGCGGACACGGAGTTGTCCTGGTTCACTATGCCCTCAACTTCCGTGTTGGATGGGGTCGTCTTGATGGCGGCGCGCAGCACCAGGGGCGCGCCGTTGTAGGTGAAACGCATTTCGCCGCCGAAGCTGGCCATGGCGCCGGTCTCCCGTTGCGGATGGTGGAAAAAGTTGGCCGGCCTCAAAGGCCCGGCCCGGTCAGCACCGTCCGTCAGGTGCGGACGTACTGCTGATAGATGGTCGCGTTGGCAGCAAGGATATCGAGCGGGTTCACGCGATCGAGCGGCGCGAACACGTCGACCCTGTTGGGATTCTCCGCATTGCGCCGCACGTCGAGCCGCCTGACGAACTCGGGCGCGTTCTCGAACACACCGCGCTGCACCAGCGCCTCGTAGGCGTGCACGAATGACCCCTTGATGTCCTTCGGCGTCGTGATCGCCGCGAGGTTGCCGGGATTATCGTCGGCGAGCGCCTTCTGTCCCTGCTCGTTGGCGAGCACCGTCCGGATGTAGGACAGGCCGCCCGACACCTGAAACAGCGCCTGGATGTCGCGGAAGGTGGAATCCGGCTGCCCACTTGGGCCGAGGCGGTAGGTCGTCACCAGCTTGTCGATTGCTACCTTGCCATCCGCCGTCACCTTCCAGGTCGAGATCCCGGACTTGGTGAGCGTGTTGCGTGCCGAATAGCCCCACCAGGTGCTGCGGTCGCGCGGAGGGGCAAGCCCCTCGACGACGAGGCCCGTCTGGTTGCGCGAGACATTTCCGGTGACGATATCCGCCAGCCAGGGCAGCACCCGCGCCGCAAAGCCGGCTGCCCACAGCCAGGACGGCTGCGGGGAGCCGGCAAGCCGCGGGATGATCGTCACGTGCCGGTCGTTGCGCCCGAGGCCGAGCGTCGACTGCGACGCGGTGTTGCCGGTATTGCTGCACATCACGTGGCCGTAGCTCTGTCGCATCCACGACCACCGGCCCGACACATCCGACAGTGCCGTGCCGTAGGCGTCCAGAGAGGTCGCATCCGACCACGGGCTGACGATCATGTCGGCGGGCTCGTCTCCGAGGGCAGCCAGCGCCGCGGCAAGAGACGGGGTGCCAGCGGCGGCCGTACCCGTCGCGACTGTGAGCGCGCCAGACGTGGCGAAAAAGTTGCCCGAGACCGTCGTCGGCACGAAGATGTCAACCTCGGCCATGATCGCGCCCTTGTGGCGCGAGGTGACGGTCACGACCTCCGAGGCCGCCGAGGCCGTCACGGGCAGCATGGCGCCCGTCAGGTCATTGTAGTAGCCGTTGATCGCTGCCGCGAGCGCGGCCGCCACGTCGGCCGCGGCATCGCCCGGCGCGATCGTCACCGACAGCCTCTCACCGCAGATGTCGATGATGCCGACGCCGCCGGTGGCCGGCGGCGAGCCCACGGTCAGGGTCCATGTCGGTGCTGTACCGGTCTCGGGCACGGGCACGATCCAGATCTCCTGCGCCGGCGCGTTGGCCGCGGCGATGCGGTACATCTCCCGAAGCATCGAGCCGGGCCCGGCCAGGGCGTCCGCCTCCGACAGCGACGTGACGACGGACGGCGTGTTGTCAGCGAGCGAGCCCCCGCTCGTCTTGTGGCCGAAGAGGACGAGGCGCGAAACGCTGTCGTACCAGCCTGCGCTATTGACCTCGAAGGCAAAGAGCGGCGCGACCAGCCCCGAGCCGGGGATGAAGTTGAAACCGATGCTCATGGCAGTTCCTCAGCTCCTCAGCGTTTCGTCTTGGAGGCTGGCGCCTTCTCGGCGCCCTCGTCCGGCAGACCCGCCTCGACGATCGATCCGTCGGCGAGGCACGCCATCCAGAAGGGGTCGTCGGCATCGACCGTCGTCCCCTCCGCCGGGAACAGGCGAAAGTCGCGGTCGGGCATGGGGAGCTTGCTCGCCGGGTCGGCGAGACGCGCAAAGATGCGGCGGGCCATTGGTCGTCCTCACGTTGCGCCAGGCACGGCGCGAAGGTCATAATCCTCCGCGGTCGGCATGCGGCCGATGCCCGCGAAGATGTCGACGGCCTCGAGCGGCACGAGGCCGGGCGGCGTCGGCACCAGTCCGGCGACGCGGTCGCAGATCCTGCGGCCATAGCTGCCCTCGGGCAGCGCCTCGGCAACGGTGCGCAGCGGCTCGGGCAATCCGGCAGGCTGCCCCGGTGCCGGCCATTCCGTGGTTTTGACCTGCACCGAGAACGAGATGGTTCGGAAGGCGAGCCGCGTCGTCTTCTCCGCATCGCGCAGCGGCACCGATTCGACGGACCGCACTTCCCTAGCGATGCGCCGATAAAGTGCCGCCGACGGGGCCGGCTGTCGGGCGTCCAGGATATATCGCACCTGCGCCTCGAGCACGTCGAGCAGCGCCTCGTGCTCCGGATCGGTCGGGCCGACGTCAGCAACCCCGACCGTGTCTGTACTGCCGTCCGGCAGGTCGATGAGGACCGTACCGCGAGCGGCGATCAGTGCCTCGACGACAAGCGTGACCAGGACCTCGTCCGGCCTGTGCCGACCGCTCCCCCACGGCGTGCCCTTGTCCTCCTCTGTGTAGACGAGGAGCACCGGGCGCGGCTTGTCTGGCGCGAGCTGGTCGATGGGCACCTGCCGACTGTCGTAGACGAGGGAGCCCGCCAGCGTCGGGTAGGGACCGGTCGCCTCGTAGGCGGCGGGGCAGAGCGCCTCCACGGCGGCGAGCCGCAGGGCGAGACGATGAAGGCTCATTGGTCCCCCTCGCCGCGTTCACGTGGTCCGCAGGACGCGGCAGTGTATCCGCCCCATGGCATCAGGAGGCGCATTGGCGATGCGCCACGTGACACCATCGGAGAGGCGCACGAGCACATCGCCCTCGCGCACGTCGAGTGCCGGCCCCGCCTGGTTGCGCGGGTCGATCTCGACAATGGGGTCGCCTGTCACAATGCCGGGCCGCTTGTCGGTGCGCTGGTCGTAGGCATCGGGCACAGAGAGCGTGGTCAGGGCATCGCGAAAGATGCCCACCACCTCTCGCTCCGGCCGCTCCGGGTCAGGCCCGGGCGCGCTGTTGACGCCGGCGCGCCGCATCGGCATGAGGCGCCACCGCTCGCCGAAAACGCGCTGCTGCACCCGCTCTGCTGCAGCGTCGAGCCGCGCATAGAGCGAGGCCATGGCGCTAGACGCCCGCCTGGCGCAGCAGCACGTTGCCGACGGTCGCGGCGCTAGCTGCCGCCGCGGCTGCGTACCCGATGAACGTGTTGTCCGTCGCCGTGACGGTCACGTACCTGCTGGTGTCGTTCCAGTAGAGCTTAGCACCTTCGGTCCAGGCGGATCCCGTAGCCTTGGGCAGCGTGAACACACCGGAGACCTTGCCCTCGAAGGGCTCGCCGGCGTCGGCGGACGCAACGGCGACGACGAGCAGGGCACCGATGAGATAGGCGCCGCCAGACACGACGCCGCCGGCGGGCGCGGTGAACGTCAGCGTATCGCCGACTTGGACGAAGTTCTTCATGGCCGTTCTCCATAACGACGAAGGCCACCCGGAGGTGGCCTTTCGTCGGATGTCTCAGCAGCGGGGCGTGTTCCGCGATCAGGAAACGCCCGGGTTCTTGTAGAAGCCGCGGTAGTCGATGGCTTTCGCACCGAAGTCGAGGCGGCCCTTGATTTCGATGCCATCCACCTCGAATCCCATGCGCTCCTCGGTGTAGAGCCCCTCCTCGCCCTCGAGATAGGCGTATTCGATCGTATCCCACTGTGCAGGGTCGACCGCCATGAACCACGGCACGGTGCCGCTGGCGGGCTTCAGGCGCTGCTCGATGATGAGGTCCATCGCATTCTGGTAGACGTTGACGTCGCCAGTCTTGGTCGCCGTCACTGACGCGAGCAGCTTCTGCGCCGCCACCTTGTACTTCGGCGGCACGATCAGGAACCGGGGCCGCAGGTTCATCGGTTTGCCGGCAGCATCCTTCTGCTCACCGATCGCGATCTCGGCAGCCTCCACCGTGGCCTCAGATGGCGCGCCGCCCGAGGAGGCGAGGTTGTTGTGGTCCGTGTGGAAGAGGGCCTTTCCGTCGCTCATCTGCGGATTGCTCATGAGAATGTCCCACACGAGGTCATTCTCGAGCTCCGCGGCAGCGCGACCGAACAGGCTCGGCAGACGGTCGAACGCACCGAGATCGTCATTGATGAGCGTCTGGCGCGTGATCGCGATGATCCGGCCATAGGTCGCGATCGAGTACCGCTCCACCGACTCCGACAGGGAGGCGTAGGTGTACTCGCCGCCCTCGCGGACCCTCTGGAACTCCGGCATGCCGGCGAGCTGGACGATGGCCCGCTCCTTGAAGTCGGGCGCATTGGACTGCCTGCAGAGAGGCCGCCACGTTTGCGGCGCCGCACGGTAGGCGTCGCGCAGCCGCTTTGACGCGACGTTCGCGAGCAGGTTCGGGAAGTCGGAGGTCGACATCATGCCTGCGGCTCGCGTCAGCCCAAGCAGGACTCCAGCGAGCTCACGCTTCGAGAGACCGCGCAGGCGGACACCATGCGTGTCCTCAACGAAAGCGCGCCCCATCTCGAGCAGCGACATACCGCGCCATTCGCGCGCGGCCGCGACCAGCGTTCGCGACGCTTCGTCGTTCGTCACGATCGCTTGGGGGTTCGCACGCAGCGCCACGGCCGCCTCGATGGCGCGGCGCAGGGTATCGCCCTCGTCGGTGACGACCTGCGTGCGCGGCGAAATCCGCGTCTTCTCGGCGCGCTGGGCGACCTCCTCGAGCACCAGCTCGCGAACCCGGTCGAGCGGCGTGCCCTCGGCGATGTGCCGGCTCGCAAAATCCGCCGGCATGTCGTGGCGCTGCGCAAGAGCCGTGATCTCCGCGCTGCGCTTGCGCTCAGCCTCGATCGCAGCAGCGGCACGCTTCTCCGCATCCTCCGTCGCCACCGGCGACGGCGCGGTACGCTCAGCGATGGGAGCGGGCTCGCTGCCCGCCGTGGAATCGACGCGCTCAGGCATCGCAGGCTCCTCCTGAATGACGGGCTCGGCCCGGGTGATGAATTCGACAGGGAAAACGGCGGTACTCTGGGACCGAACCTGCGCCCCGGCGTCCGCCGGTACTGTGACGAAGGAGATTTCGTGGGGCGTCCAGCGCTCCACGATGCGCTTCTCGACATCGCCGACCTTCTCGGGCGGGATGACGCGGACCTTGTCCACCGAGTAACCGACCGACACGTTGCGGATGATCCCTTCGGAGACCATCGCGAACATCCGGTCTGCGCGCTCATCGACGCCCTTCGACGGGAAGCGGATGGTGGCGCGCCCTTGCCCACCCTCAATCCAGGCGCGATCGACCACGCCGACCTGCGCGAAGGTGCTCCACATCGAATGGCTGTCGAGCGCAGGACCGCCCGCGTTCAGCCGGGACAGGTCCACCGCATCGCGGCTGACGACAAGAATTTCATCGAACGGCACCGAGGTATCCCAGCCTGTCCACCGCCTGCGCCGGACGGCCGCGCCCGTGGTGAACACGACTTCTACGGTGCGCGCCTCGGCGTCTGCCGAGGACACCGGCGCGACCCGGACCTGCATCGGCAGGGTGGCCGGCATCTCAACCAGATTGCTCTGCCGCATCGGCTTCATCCTTCGCAGATGGGTCATCACTGGACGGGGCCCCCTTGACGCCGTGCGCGCCTCGTCGTGGGTCGGTGTCGAGCACGACCTTTTTCTCGTCCAGAGACCGCTGCCAGGAAGCGACCTCGTCGAGCTGCTGGTCCGGATCGAACCCCCACGCGGCCACGAACTGAGGCCACGTCATCCTCCCCGAGCGGACAGCGAGAATGTCCGCCTGCATGTCCTTGAGCGGGTCGATCGGCTCCCAGCCGGGCATGATCCACTCGACGGGATAACCTCCGACCCGACGGGGCAGCGCCCCCGCGTCCATGGCCGCCTCGGCAAAGGCCTCGGCGAGAGGATCGAGAAGCATGGGCACCAGTGTCAGGTGCTGGAACTTCTCGATGAACCGCTTGAAGCCCCGGTCCCCCGCCTTGAGCGACGAATAGTTTGCCTGCCGGAGGTCGCCGGTCATCTGGTCGTAGGTGAGGCCCGCCCCGGCGGCGAGCGTCATCCAGGTGTTGATGAGCACGGAATCGAAGGCCAGCGACGACGAGGGAGACACGACGCCGATCTCCTCGCCCTGGTCGAGATAGTTCACCGTTCCCGGCGAGAGCGTTTCAATCCGTCGCGACCCGCCGCGACCGCCCGGTTCGTGACGGACCGAGGAACCAATGGATCGCACGGGATCGGTCGTCTTGACGAAGACCGACAGGCAAGCCTCGACGCGCGCCTTGACGGTGATTGCCTCCTCGAGATCGGCGACATCGCGCCCTTTGAGCAGCACGGGTGCCACCCACGGCACGCCGCGCCCCTGCCCGATCCTCAGTTTGCGGTAGACGTGCAGGATATCCCTGGCTGGCACCCGCACGGACGGCCGATGCAGACCGCCGGCGGCACCTGGATGCTCGGGCAGCAGCCAGTAGGCCACGCGCTTACCGTCCCGCTGGTATTCGATGCCCTGATCGATGATGCCATCAGTCGTCACGCGCAGCTGATCGCGGGCGCCGTCGAGGTGATCGGGCTCGAGCAGCTGGATTTCGAGAGGCACCTTGCGCCCTGCGGCAGGGCTCACCGGCACCTTGCGGATGAGAACCTCGCCAGCCTCGACGATGGTCCCGACCGCGAGGGAGATGAGGCCGTTGATGTCGAGCTGCTGCTCGAAATCGCAGCTCTTGCCCCATTCCCGCCAGAGCCTGGCCGCCCGCTGGTCAAGAGACGCGTTCCCCGTCTTGAACCGCGGCACGATCCCGTAGCCGACGGCATAGCTGTCGACCACCTCGCGGATCCGCGGTCCCCACCACGTGTTGCGCATCACGTCGCGCGAACGCGCGCGCAGACGCGGCAGGCTGCCCTTGATGGCCGCATTCGCCGACGCGTTCGTAGCGCGCCAGTTCTCGGTGCGCCTGCCCATGTGCGCGCCGTCATAGACGCGCACCTCGCTGAGCACCTTGCGCGCAAACTCCCGGCGCAATCCTGCCTCAGGCGCGAAGAATGAGATGGTCCGGTCGATGATGTTCACAGCCTACCACCTCAGATGAGCGACGACGGAGGTCCGCTCGTCGCGGCGTCCGGCAAGCTCGTCCTCGATCTGCCGGAGGATCGAGCGCATCTCTTCGAGCGACCGGTAGGTGACCTCTCGGCCGTCGGCGTACCGGACTTTCGACGCGCCGAGGACAATGGCCTCGCGCAGGGCATTGCGATCCGCTTCAGTCCAGGCCATCAGCGTTTCATCCAGTCCTTGTTAGGCTTGATCCAGCCGTCCCCCTCGGGCTCGGAGGGCACACCCGGCGTGGCGGTTTCAGGAGGCTGCACCACCTCCGCGGGCTCAGCCGAGGCCGACCGCGGTGTGAAGAGGTCGAATTTGGAGAGTTCGTCGGGAAGACCGCGAGCCCGTGCCAGGGCCGCCCAGTCCTGCGGCGTCATGGTGGATAGGCCGAGATATTCGGCCAGCGCCATGTTGTAGACGCGGCAGTCGAGCAGGTGGTTGTTGCCCGTGTCGACCCACCGCCGGCCGGCAACCCGGCCGCGCACGATCACGTCCTCCAGTCGCTCGTCCGTCAGCTGTTTGAAATACGCCTCGTCCAGCCACGCTCCGAAGTGGCAGTAGCCCGGCGGGTTGGCCGGCTGGCCCGACATGACGCCTTGTAGCTGCAGGTCAGCGTAGAACGAGCCCTTTAGGGGCCACGTCCCCACCGGCCATAGCTTGGCGCCCTGCTTGACCCTGTGCCCATCGAGGTCGATGTCCACGAGCTTCGGTGTGCCGATGGCCGGGTGCCCCCAGCCATCGCGGCCATCGACCGCGAGGATGAGATCGCGGCCGGTGTCCGGGTGCAGGCGCTGGTTGTTGCGCACCCAGGCATAGACCACGTGCGAGCGATAGCCGGCGTCGACAGCAAGCGCATCGAGGCGCCTCGGCCGATCCCACGCATCCCGGAAGGTCCGGTCGATCGTCGCCGCGCGCAGTCTCTGGAACGCCTCGCCCATCGGGTGTGACGTGTCGCCGTCGAGATAGTCGACATCGACGGTCCACGTCTGCCGGTCCGCGCCGACGGCGATGATCTCTAGCCAGATGCCGCGCATCTGCACGTCGGCTGCCGCGACGAGCAGCAGCCCACCGGCAGGCACGCGACCGCGCCGCACCTCTGGGTCGCGGCGGGCCATGAGCTTCTCGTAGTCGGGCGCGTCCCCCCGGAAGCGGAACGGCCTGCCGAGGGTCAGGTTCGTGAAGTCTTTGCGCCCCTTCTCGCCGCGCTTCTCGGCCTTGATCTTGTCCTCGGCAATCGCCTCGTAGCTCATCATCAGCGAGATGAAGGCATCGATGTGAAAGCCGGGGTGCCGGTCCGGCCCCGGGGCCGTCGGCCGCCAATGGCACAGGCCGGACTTGAGCGCCGCCACTCGCTCGGTTTCGGTGATCCCATGACCGCAGTGGTCGCACAGGTAGACCGAGCGATGCGGGCGCGCCTCATCCACCTGGAAGCGGTCCGGATTGTGCGTGAAGAACGCTCCGCACTCCGGGCACGGCAGGAAGTAGAAACGCTGGTCAGACCGCTTGAACGAGCGGTCGATGCGGCAGTGCCCCGCAGCCTCGCCCAGCTCGTCTCCGGTGTCGATTTCCGGAGTCGAGATTTCGAGGATCTTGTAGCTCTTGAGGCGCCGAAATGCCGTGAAACGCCCCTCGAACAGCGTCTCCGGGTCACCGAAGCCGGGGATGTCCTGCCATTTGGACAGCTCGTCCTTGATGCCCTTCTTCGCGGTCTTGGACGACAGATCCATGACGGAGTTGGCATTGCCGAGCCACAAGCGGCCGCCAGGGAATACCTTCTCGTAGGTCGTCGACCCCGCACCGGAGCGCGAGGTTTGCTCCGCGATCACAGTCCGCTTGATGTGCTTGTGCCAGGCTCGAATGAGCGGCTGCAGCTTTGCGGAGTTGAGGTCGCGCAGCATGTCGATGCCCGGAGCCACATAGAGTGTGTTGGCCGGCTCGCGGTCGGCGATGTACAGACACCAGCCGAGGGCGAGGATCGACGCACCCGTCTGCTGCGACTTGCGGACAGTAACCAGGTTGCAGGGATGATCGTCACACAGACAGTCAGCGATCTCCTGAAGGTAGGGCGCGTTCGCCAGGCTCCACAGCTCTCCGGCGTGCGGACCGTCGACCAGTACGATGTTCTCGGCCATCCACTTCGACAGAGGCACCGGCTTCGGAGGCCGGATAGCGCGAGAAAACCCACCGGCGACGATCACCGCAGCATCGGGATGTCCTGTCATGGCTCGACCGGTTCGGCTTCCGTCTCGTCTTCGCGCCGCCGGGACACCGCCAGTTTGTCGAGCTCGTTCGCGATGTTCTCGCGCATGCCGTTCGCGAGGCCCTTCAGAGCCACGCGGAGCCCGTGCGTCCCCTCGCGCGCGACAGCTGCGGCAAGGTCGTCGGCGGCCGCCGGCAGACGGTCAATGATGCGGGCAATGGCAGCGCCGCTCTCGGCGACCGCATGCTCCACCTCGTCCACGCGGACGAGCTTGCCCTTCAGCTCCTCGACTTCAAGGCGGCGGCGCTCAGCCTCATGCCAGGTCTTCTGGCGGAGGGCCTCGTCGTAGCTCTCGCTGGGCGCCGTCTGCGGCACGTCCGCTTGTCGCGGCGCCTGTGCCTTGGACGGGTCGCCGTAGCGCCCCCGAAGGTGGTCGTACTCCGCGACGTTGAGTGCGACGACGCGGCCCTGCGCATCACGCTCCACCGAGAGGCCATGCTTCTCGACGAGTTCCTTGACCTTCTTGGAAACCGCCTGCTTGGACACCCCATCCCGATCCGCCACCTGGCGGACCGTCCACATGACGGCACGCGGGGCGTCAACCGGGGTTGTCGGCGTCGTCAACATCGTCAACCCTGATTTTCGGCCTGCCTTACTGGCAAAAATTCGCGGGCAGCGCACCCGTGGGGCCCTCCCCGGCGGGAAGGACCCGTGAAACATACGCCGCGAAGCTCCCCGTCAGACCCCGTGCCGCGCCTTCACGCGGTCGATCTCACGGCCGATCTCATGCAGAGCCAGCGGCAGGATGACTTCGTTGATCTTGTCGGAAATGGCCTTGGTGGCCTCGGGCGTGAAGTCGGTCTTCCGGGCGTTGAGCAGTGGCCGCGGCACCGAAGGGCCATAGAGCTGCTTGATGGGCAGGCGCTTCTTGGACCTGCGAGCGAAGATGCTGATGTGCCCGTTGGGCATCCGAGCGATGAAAGCCCCACGGTGCAGCCCCCAGCGCCCTGCCACGACGCCGCTCGGCAGCAGGAACGGCTTGCCGCCGGCTGCCTCGGCATAGCGGAACAGCGTGAGGTAGCGCCCCGACACAGTCAGCGTTGCCACCGGTCGTGCGGCGGACGCGTGGAAGACCGCCGTCGCCCGGCGCACGTAGGCATAGGGCAGCTGCGCGCTCTTTGAGATGTGGCGCACCCACTGCGTTCGGGCTTGAGCGATGGCCTTGTTGATGGCCCGGGCGTAGGCCGCATTGCGGCGTTCCGCCGGGACGAGATCGCGAAACGCGCGCTCGAGGTTGTCGAACGTGTCGGCCACACGGATCGTGACGCTCATCGCCTCAGCCTCGCCCTCGCCGCCGCGACCTTCTGCGCGAGCGCCTGCGAGGCGTCCTGCGCTGCGCTGCGGGCGACGAAACGCAGCTCGTCGAGTGCGCGCCCGCCATCACCGCGCACAAGGGCATGGGCGGATCGGCCGAGGGCCGCGCGGCGTTCGGCGCATCGGCACATGCTCGCCTCCTCAGCTGGCGGCCCCCAACGCAAAAACCCCGCGCGGGTGTCCCGGCGGGGTTCGTCGATTTAAGACCTTTTCGTCTGTCCCGACCTATCGCCAAACAAAGGTCGCGCGTCAAGCCCCCTGCTTCGCTCGCCGCGGGCGCTTGGCCCTCATTTCCTTGTCCGGCAATGGTTTCAGAAGACTATCAAGGACACGCTGGCCGGGGCGCCCCACCTCCCACGGGCGGTGCGGGCGAGGCGAAGGACGCACATCGATCGATTCGAGCTGGCCAGAAAGCTCCTCAGTCAGCAGGTCGAGCGCCGCCCGCCACACCTCATACTCTGCGCGCTCGACGAGCCCTGGCACCGGATCGGGAACAAGGTGGGTTTTCTGGTACGCGCCCGGGCGAGGGCGGCGGCGCGTGTAGCTGAAGCCGTCCACCTCGACGACGCGCGCAACGCGCTGCCCGCCGAAGGCTTCCTCCCAGATCGTCTCCTTCACGAACCAGGCGGGCTGTCCGGTCTTCCCGCGGCGCACCACCTCAACGACCGGCACCTCCATTTCCCAGTCCGGGCACCCGCCGAGGATGGCGTGCTTCTCCACGAGCCGGCGCGGCGTGCGCCGGAGACGGCGGCGATTTTGCTCGTCGACGATGGTCGCGGCGTCGATCGCGCGGGCAATCGCCTCCCGGCCGAGGTCGCCGAGGTCGCCGAGGTCCACCATGGGGTTCCAGTCGTCGGGCAACTCGATTTCGAGGTCATCGAGCGCTCGCACCCGCTCGAAGATGGCGATGGCGTCCGCGTGCGGGCCGTTGGAGGAGAGGAGATCAGGCACGACGCCGAAGCTGTTGTCGTCAATCACCGTGAGCAGTTCGACGAAGGACTCGACGCTGCTCCATGCGGCACTCATCCCTCGCGCAAGCCCGGCCCGCGCCGGCGCGGCCTTCGGCAACTCGTCCCGGTAGGCCCACCGCAGCACAGCCTCGATATCCATCACCCGCTTTGCCGTCATTGCCGCCGCTCCTTTGTCATCAGGGAGGCAAGGGACGCTAGGGAGGATCGCAGGGAGGCACCATGCGCAGGTTCTTACTTCCCTAAACCCCTGCACTCTTTCCTCTTTTTTCCTTTCGGCTCGCTTTCAGGGAAGGTAGGGAGGCAAGAGTGTCGTGATGCGTAAGAACGAAACCCGCTCATAACCCTGATGAGCGCCAGCCTCTCACGCGCGTCCGCCCGGATTGCCTCCCTAGCCTCCCTACCGTCCTAACCCGTTGATCTCCCTCGCCCTCCCCGAGGGAGGCAGCCGAGCCGCGCGCCCGCCAGCCTCCCTAGCCTCCCTCGGCAAGGCGCGCCTCAGCCCTCGCTGTCCCCGCCATGGGTGTGCGAGGGCGGCCGGTATTCGTCCTTGATGCGCAGGCCGCGGTAGAGGCTCATGCCCATCGACTTCGCCTTGCGGAATCCGAATGCCGCGGCCTTGAGCGGCAGGTTGCGGTTGAATGTCGTCGGTCCCCAGGCATTGAAGCCGGCCCGCTCGCAGAACACCTTGAACGAGGCGTGCGCCTCGCCCGGCGTCATCACGTCGGTGTCCTCACCGGTGACGATGCAGGCCTCGCGCACCCAGGCGCTCACCGGGTCCGATTCCTCGCGGTATTCGTCCGTGGCCGCCCGCACGGCCTCCGGGATGCCCAGCCCCTCCTGCAGGTAAGAGAGCGCGCCCGCAATGAGCCAGTTGAGGATACCGGCCCGCTCAGCCCACAGCTTGTCCGGCAGCGCGCGGTCGATGTCCTCCTTGGGAATCTGCACGAGGAATGGCACCAGCAGCACGCGCCGCCAGATGCCGTCGTCCGTGCCCTTGATGGTCGGCTTGTGATTGCCTGACACGACCAGCTTGAAGGTGGGGTACACCTCCACGAAGTCTCGGTGCAGATGGCGCACCAGGATGGGCTCGCCCGAGGTGAGCGATTTCACCATCGCCTCGCGAAATTGCATCGATTGCTCCGGCTCGCTCGCGCGCACAAGCCGCGTGCCCGGCAAACGGGCAAGCTCGGGCGTCGCCTCGGACCCCTTGCGGCGGTCCTCGCCCGCCAGCGTCTCGAAGGGCACGGATGCAGCATAGTCGCCGAGCAGCCGGCAGATGAGGTCCACGAGGGTCGACTTGCCGTTGCGCCCCTGCCCGTAGAGGAAGACGAAGACCTGCTCGCCCGTCAGGGCCGTCAGTGCATAGCCCAGGTAGCGCTGCATGAAGGCGCGCACCTCGTCGTCCGGCAGCACCGTCTCGATGAAGCGCAGGAAGTTCGGGCACTCCGCCGCGTCGTCATAGGCCACCGGGATCAGCTTGGAGATGAGATCTTCCCGCCGGTGCGGGTCGAGCCGCACGGTCCAGATGGCCTGCTTGCCCTCGCCCTGCCGGACGAGGCGCAACGTGCCGTTGTGGCAATTGATGGCGAGAGGGTCGGCGTCGAGTTCGGAGACGGATTTCGCGACGTAGACGGCCGCCTCCTTGAGCATGTTGTCGATCTTTCCGGACGAGGCCGAGGTCTTGGCATAGCGCACGCGCCTGGCGCGCCGCTCCGAGATCGCCTTGGCCGCCTCGGCGCCGAGCCCCACGATCTCGCCGAGGCGCAGCAGCTCCAGTTCCTCCTCGGGTGTGCGCTGGCGGCCGAGTTTCTTCAGCCTGGTATACCGCGGCATCACCTCCTCTGCCGCTGCGATGGCCGCCTGCTCCTCCTCGGTCGGCTCGACCAGCGTCGCCTCAAGGCGGATCTCCTCCACCGTCCTGTGCGCCAGGGGGCGGATGCTCGCTCCCTCCACGTCCTCCGCCCACCGCCGCCCGTCGTAAACGTGGAAGCCGATGCGCATCACGGAGATGACGTCGTTTCGGTAGCGGTGCAGAAAGCGCCGGGCATTGCCAATGTCCGTCTCCGGCTCGGCGGCACAGCGGCGCACCAGCTCCCAGTCCACCGGATCAGGCACACGCTCCGGCGGCTCGCCGCCGCCCCCGCCTCGATCCCCGCCGCCGGGTGTGCGAGGGCCGCCGCCATCGCCGGTGGGCGCAATGTCCACCGGCTCGGCGTTCTCCACGATCTCGGCAATGG
>NZ_CALFCW010000055.1:0-3211 GCF_937950555.1 uncultured Pigmentiphaga sp.
ATGCGCAGGCAGTATCCGCAACTGCATGTCGGCGCCGGATGACGGTTTGATGTGCGCTTCCGTCCTGCGGGAATGGGAGCCCGGTGCGCACGTACGTGCTCAAGTGTTCATTGCATTCTGCTGGCGTTCGCGCTGGCAGCGGAGGGCTTTTGCCCAAATTTTCGTCGACCTGTACTCGATGGGTACCGGAAGCGCACCATAGGTTCGAGCGTAGTCCGAGATGAAACAACCTTTGATGATGATAGAGACCGACACGCAGCTGCCGTCCAGGCTGGACGTGGCCGTGATCGGCGGTGGCGCGGCGGGTGTCGTGACGGCTTATGAGCTTTCCAAGCTCGGTAAACGTGTCGGCGTATTCGAGAAAGGGCGCATCGCGGCCGAGCAAAGCAGCAGGAACTGGGGCTGGTGCCGCACCCTGGGCAGGGACTTGCGCGAACTTGGCATGGCCAGGCTCAGCGTCAGGCGGTGGTCGGAACTGTCGGCCGAGATCGGAGCCGACGTAGGCTTCCGGGAGACGGGCATCACTTTCGTCACCCGCAGCGAAGCGGAGCTGGCCGGGTGGCAGGAGTGGTTTGAGTTTGCCCAACGCTGCGGCGTGGCCGCAGAAATGTTGTCGAAAGAGCAGGCCAACAAGGTCTACGCGGCGTCGGGCGAACCCTGGATCGGCGGTGTCAGAACCTTCCACGACGGCTATGCCGACCCGTCTTGTGCGATTCCGCTGCTGGCGCGGCACGCCGCGGCCGAGGGCGTTGCCGTCCTGCAGAATTGCGCGGTCAACGATCTTTACTTCGAGGCAGGCCGACTCGCCGGCATCGAGACCGAAAGAGGGATGGTGCGAGCCGATTGCGTGGTCATTGCCGCCGGAGCCTGGTCGTCGCTGTTCTGCTTGAAGCAGAAGATCGTCCTGCCTACGCTGAATGTGTATTCGTCGGCCTCCAAGACGCGCGACGCCGTGCAGCTGCCATTCCAGGGGCCGCTGAAGGCGCCGCAATTCGCGGTGCGGGAAAAGGTAGGAGGCGGCTACATCCTGGCCAAGAGCGGCCGCGGCACGGTGCACATCGTTCCCAACAGCCTGCGCTACGGTCTGCGTTTCAAGGGGCTACTAGCCAGCCGTCGCAAGAACATCGCCCTGCGCCTGGACGGAGAGTTCTTCCGCCAGCTCTGGGACGAGATCGGGTACCTGTATCTGGGACGGTCGCCTTTCGTGAAAAACCGTGTGCTGGACCCGGATCCGGACATGTCGCTGGTGCGCTCGGCTTATGAAGAGGCCCAGCGCGTCTTTCCCGGGCTGGGCCCCGACATGCTGGACTATGCATGGGGGGGCGCCATCGACAATACGCCGGACGGCATCCCGGTCGTTTCCGCCTGCGACAAAGTGCCCGGCGTGTACTTGTGCACGGGCTTCAGCGGTCACGGATTCAGCAGTTCGATGGGAGCGGGGCGCATGCTCGCCCAGCTCATCGCGCGGGGCCAATCCTCGGAGGACCTGCAGTATTTGTCGCACAGACGCTTTCTATCCGGTGAGAAATTGGAGCCGAACATCATCTACTGACCGGATTTCCCACCCCGGTGACGGTGCACCGGCTACATCAACAAATCAAAGGGGTAACCACATCCATGAGCTACAACCGCAGGAACTTCCTACAGGCCCTGGGCGGCTTGGCGGCCGCCGCCGCCGCGCCAGCGGTTCATGGCGCTGTCGATACTCGGTATCCGGATCGCACGATCAGGCTGGTGGTGCCGTTTTCGCCGGGCAGCAGTACCGATATCGCTGCACGCACGTGGTCGGAGCAGCTGTCCAAGGGATTGGGCGACGCCGCCGTGGTGGTCGAGAACCGGGCGGGCGCGGGCGGCACCGTGGGGGCCACCGTTATCGCGCGGTCGGCGCCGGACGGCTACAACCTGCTGTACAGCGCAGCGACCAGCTACTGCATCAGCCCGTTCGTATACCCCAATCTTGCCTATCAGCCCGAGCGCGATTTCCAGCCTATCGCTGTGACGATCAGCGTGCCGGTGTTCCTGGTGGTCTCGGCCGACAGCGGCATCCAGGGATACGACGACCTGGTCGCGCGGATTGCGGCCCAGCCGGACCGCTACAGCTACGGCTCCAACGGGGTCGGCACCTCCGGCCATATCGCCTGCAAGCTGTTCGCCGATCTGATCGGCCAGCCGGATCTCCTGCATATCCCCTACAAGCACGGCTCGCAAGGGGTCATGGCCGATGTCATCGGCGGGCGCATCACCTATGCGGTCGATCCGTGGTCGGTGGTGGGGCCTTTGATCGAAGCCGGTAGATTGCGCGCCATCGGCGTGACCAGCAGCCAACGCCTCGCCGTGGCGCCGCAGATACCGCCCCTGAGCGAACTGCTGGGCGAGGACTGCGTCGTCGTGACGTGGAACGGACTCTGGGCGCCCATGGGTGTGGCGCCGGATATCGCGCGCACGCTGCATGCAGCGATTACGCGGGGCCGTTCCGCGAGCGGACTGGCCGAGCAGTTCGAACGCCAAGGCACACCCTTGATGCCGGAAATGACGTTCGAGCAGACCGGCCAGTTCATGGCCGAGGAAATCCTGCGCTGGAAATCGCTGGTGGACAGAACCGGTATTCGGATCTGAGGTCGCAAGAAAAAACCCCAACCGCGAACGGTTGGGGTTTCGTTATTGGTGGTGGAACACGGAACCGAACCCGCGTCCGTAATCCGAACTAAATAGTAACGCCTTGGCCTTGAGGACGTGGATTCGATGATTTGGCCAAAATCGTCCTGCGCTGCCACTGGGCTTCTTGGGTAACGCGATCCGCAGCGACGACTGGGCCATTCCGCACATTGGCCTGAGCAGTCTCGGGGAAATCGTCGGCTGGGCGCGCCCAGACGAGTTTCCGCCAAGGAACATGCGGACGAGCAAGGGGCTGCGGGCGCTCGGTTACAACGTGAGGATCGGTGTTTGATCTGCGGCCGTGGGCGGCGCCCGCAAGTTCCCGATCAACCCACCGTCCCCTGCGCCGGACCGGCCCGCCCTGGCATACCGTCCTTGAAGATTTTAGTCACATCAATCGGCCAGCAGGTCGCTGGATGTTGACTCTTGACTTTCGCTATGTGAGGCGCAATATCTTGCAAAGTCTTGCACGAATTTCTTCGAGCGAGGCCGCGTGACGACGGAACTTGTGGGGGTGGTATGACAGCGCGCCAGCAGGCGATCTTCACACTCGACG
>NZ_CALFCW010000056.1:0-14803 GCF_937950555.1 uncultured Pigmentiphaga sp.
CGATCTCGGGTTGACGATGGTGCCGAGATCGTCCGCAGCCACCACAGCCTCCAGCGTGACGACGCCCGTCTCCGGGTCCACCTCCACCTCCGCAACGTGGCAGCCGCCGGGGAAGGTCCAGTTCTTTGGGTCGTAGAAAGCAGTCTCGTCCAGGCCCGGCTCGATCCGCTCGATCGGAAAATCGTGCGGCGTATAAGCCGCGCGCGCAACCTCAGCGAAGGCGATGGTGCGGTCTGTGCCGGCAACGCGGTAGAGTCCCGACTCGAAGACCACATCCTCCTCAGCCGCCTCCATCATGTGCGCTGCGATAATACGGCCCTTCGCGACGATCTTGTCCACAGCACGCAGGATGGCGGAGCCCCCGACGACAAGCGAACGCGAGGCCGCCGTCCCCCGGCCGAAGGGCACCTGGTCGGTGTCGCCCTGTACGACGCGCACGCGGTCGAAAGGTACGCCCAGGCGGTCGGCAACAATCTGGGCGAAGGTCGTCTCGTGCCCCTGGCCGTGGCTGTGCGTGCCGCTAAAAACGGTAACCGCGCCGCTTGGGTGGACCCGGACCTGTGCCGATTCCGAGCGGCCACCACGGCCGCCGAGCTGCCCCAGAACCTTGGAGGGTGTGCCGCCGGCAATTTCCACATAGGTGGAAATACCGAATCCGCGCAGCCGGCCCCGCGCGCGCGATGCCTCTCGTCGCGCCGCGAAGCCCGCTTGGTCCGCAGCCGCGAGGGCGAGCCGGAGCGTCGCCTCGTGGTCGCCGGAATCGTATTCCAGGCCGGTCGGCGTAGCATAGGGAAACTGGTCGGCGCGGATAAAGTTGCGTCGCCGCAGCTCGATCCGGTCCAGGCCAATGTGCCGCGCGGCCTTGTCCACGAGCCGCTCTAGCACATAGCTCGCCTCCGGCCGGCCTGCGCCGCGATAGGCATCGACGCTGACGGTGTTGGTGAATGTGAGGGCGACGCCGCACCAGATGGCGGGCGTCCGGTACACCCCCGCGAGCAGCGGCGCATAGTACCAGGTCGGGATTGCCGTCGCGCCGCCGGTCAGGTAGGCGCCAACATTGGCGAGGGTCCGCACCCGTAGGCCCAAAAAGATCCCCTCGGCGTCAAGCGCGAGTTCCGCCACCGTGGTGTGGTCGCGCCCCTGGACGTCCGTCAGGAACGCCTCCGTCCGATCCGCGACCCAGCGGATGGGCCGGCCGACGCGACGCGTCGCCCAGGTGAGGACCGTCTCCTCTGGGTAGAGGAAGATCTTCGTGCCAAAGCCGCCGCCGACATCGGGCGAAATCACCCGCAGATCCGTCTCGGCAAGGCCAAGGACCGAATTGCACAGCGTCGCGCGCACCGTGTGTGGGTTCTGGCTGGTGGTCCACAACGTGTGCAGGCCGGTGGCGGCGTCGCAGGAGACAAGCGCCGCGCGCGGCTCCATAGGTGCCGGGACGAGTCGGTTATTTACAAGCTCTAGCCGGACGACGTGCGCAGCACGCGCGAAGGCTGCGTCTACGGCGGCGCGGTCGCCGATTTCCCAGTCGCAGCACAGATTGTTCGGCAGGTGGTCCCAGACGCGCGGCGCGTCCGGCGCATGGGCCGCCCTGACGTCGGTGACGGCGTCGAGTATCTCGTAGTCCACCTCCACCGTCTCAGCGGCGTCCCGGGCCTGGGCGACCGTTTCCGCAATCACGACGGCGACGGGCTCCCCAACGTGCCGGACCTTGTCCACCGCCAGCGGGTAGTGCGGCGGCTCCGCGTTCGGGCGCCCCTCTCGGTCGTGGACGACCCAGCCACAGGGCAGACTGCCGACGCCCGCGGCGCGGAGTTCCGCGCCCGTGAACACGGCCAGCACGCCCGGCATCGTGCGCGCTGCAGCAGTGTCCACGCCGTGTAGTCGCGCATGGGCGTGCGGGGAGCGGACGAACACCGCATGGGCTTGGTCCGGCAGCACCATGTCGGCAACGTAGCGACCTTGCCCCCGCAGGAAGCGCTGATCCTCGCGCCGGCGTACCGAGGCGCCAATGCCGAAGGGGTTTGCGGGCGGCGCGGCCTCGTCGTTTGACGGCGTCGTGGTGCGGGCGGTCATGGTTGTGTCGTTCATTCGGCTACGTGGCAGGCTGCCTCGTGGCCCGGACCGAAGGCGCGCATGACGGGCACCTCGGTGCGGCAGCGCTCGGTGGCGGCGGGGCAGCGTGGGTGGAAGCGGCAACCCGCGGGTGGATCAAGTGGGCTCGGTGGCTCGCCAATAAGCCTCTGGCGCTCGGCGCGACGGCCGGAGGCGCCGGGCAACGCTGAAAACAGCGCTCGCGTGTAGAAGTGCCGCGGACGCTCCAGGAGTGCCGTCTTCGGCCCGATCTCCACGATGCGGCCCAGGTACATCACAGCGATGCGGTCCGAGAGATAGCCCACCACCGCGAGATCGTGGGAGATGAACAAATAAGCCAGCCCGTATTCCTGCCGTAGCGAGCGAAGCAAGTTGACGATCTGTGCCTGGACCGAGACGTCGAGGGCTGAGACCGCCTCGTCGCAAATGACAAGGCGTGGCTTCAGCGCGATGGCGCGGGCGATGCTGATGCGCTGGCGCTGCCCGCCGCTGAACTGGTGCGGATAGCGGTCCACGTCGTCGGCGCGCAGACCAACGCGTTCCAGGAGCGCCTGGACGGTACGGCGGCGCTCCGCCCGGGTGCCCACGCCGTGCACGCGTAGCGGATCCTCGAGGATCGTGCCGATGGTGCTGCGCGGGTTGAGCGAGCCGAAGGGATCTTGGAACACCATCTGCATGTGCCGCCGATGCGGCCGCAGCGCGGCACGGCCAAGACCGACGAGTTCGATGCCGCCAAAGCGGATGGAACCCGCATCCGCTGCTTCCAGCCCGATCAGGGTGCGCCCAAGGGTGGACTTGCCGCAGCCAGACTCGCCGACAAGCCCCAGCACCTCCCCGGGGGCAAGGTCGAGGTCCACCCCGTCTACGGCATGGATCGTCCCGGCGCTGGTCCGGTGCCGCTTTACCAATCCGCGGACGGAAAGGAGCGGTTCAGTGGTGGTGATGGTGGTGCCGCTCACGCCGCTTCCCTCCTGCGCGCGGCCACATGGCAGGCGGCCACGCGGCCAGGCCCCACCGACGTCAGCTCCGGTCGCCGCTGCGTGCAGGCCAGCTCCGCTATCGGGCAGCGAGGTGCGAAGGCGCAGCCGGCGGGCAGCTCGGTCGCTGGCGGCACCACGCCAGGGATCTCTACTAAGGGCTCGTCCGCGGCGCGCCAGGGGTCAGGACGGCAAAGCAAAAGGGCACGGGTGTAGGGATGCGAGGGATCGGCGAGCACCGCCTTGGTCGGTCCCTCCTCCACCTTCCGGCCGGCATAGACGACAGCAACACGCTCGGCGTGGTCGGCGACCAGGCCGAGGTCGTGGGTGATGAGGAGCACCCCCATGCCGAACCGGCGCTTCAGGTCGCCGATCAGGTCGAGCACCTGGGCCTGCACGGTCACGTCGAGCGCGGTGGTTGGTTCGTCGGCCAGTAGCAGGGCGGGGTGGCAGGCCAGCGCCATGGCGATCACCACGCGCTGACGCATGCCACCAGAGAGCTGGTGCGGGTACTCGTCCAGCCGGCGCTCTGGCGCCGGGATGCCGACCAAGCGGAAGAGGTCGAGGGCGCGCTCGCGTGCCTCCCGCCGGGAGATGCCGGACTCGTGCAGCAGGATGGCTTCAGCGACCTGCTCACCCACGGGCATCAGCGGGTTGAGGCTGGTGGAGGGTTCCTGGAACACCATCGCCAGGTCGCGACCACGCAGCGCGCGCATCTCCGCCTCCGGCAGGGGCAGGATGTCACGACCACGCAACAGGATGCGCCCGGCCGCGATCCTTCCCGGCGGCTGGACCAAGCGGATGATCGAATAAGCAAGAGCGCTCTTTCCCGAGCCGGACTCGCCGACCACGGCGACCGTCTCACCGGCTCGGACTACGAGGTCCATGCCATCTACCGCGACCAGCGGACCGGCGGCCGTGTCGAAAATCGTGCGCAGGCCCTCCACCTGGAGGACGGGCATATCGGCGTTGCTCCCGCCGCTCATCGCCCACTCCCCGTTGCGACGCGTGGGTTCAGCGCCTCGTTCAGCCCGTCGCCGACGAGATTGATCGAGAGTACGGTCAGCAGGATGGCGATGCCTGGGATGCCCGACATCCACCAGGCGGTACGGATGGCGGCACGGCCGGCACCGATCATTAGGCCCCAGCTCATCACGTTCGGATCGCCCAGGCCAAGGAACGAGAGGCCGGACTCGAAAAGGATGGCGGTCGCGACCATGACGGAGGCGGCGACCAAGATAGCCGGCAGAGCGTTTGGCAGGATCTGCCGTCCGAGCACGCTCGCATCGCGCATGCCCATGGCGATCGCTGCCTGCACGTATTCGCGGCTGCGCAGCCCCACCACCTCGGCCCGTACCAGCCGCGCCAACGGTGCCCAGGAGACGATGATGATCGCGCCCACCACGGTCTCCAGCGACGGCTCCAGGATGGCCACAACGACGATGGCAAAAAGGAAGGACGGGATGGTCTGGAACAGCTCAGTGAAGCGCATCAGCGCATCGTCCACCTTCCCACCAAGGTAGCCCGCGGCACCGCCGATCAGGATTGCGATGGCCGTCACCAGCACGGCGGTCAGCGTGCCGATGAGGAGCGACACGCGCGCGCCGTGGACGACGCCGGCGGCAATGTCCCTGCCCAACGTGTCGGTGCCGAGGAGGTGCCCATCCGTGAACGGCGGCAAATAGGGGCGGCCGACGATGTCGAAAGGGTCGCCCGGGTAGATCAGGTCGGCCGTGGCGGCCAGGCTGACGACGCCGAGCAGGACTAGGGCGCCCGCGACGGCCGCAGGCTGACGCAGGAAGCGCCGCAAGGCTGGAGGGAGGTGCAGAGTGGCCATCAGCTCAGCGCCACCCGCGGGTCTATGACGGAATACATGAGGTCGACCACCAGGTTGGCCAGCACCACGACGACCGAGCTGAGGCTCAGGATACCAAGCAGGAGGTTAAGGTCGCGCGCGTGCAACGCATCGAAAGCCAGCAGCCCGAGCCCCGGCCAGCCAAAAACAGACTCCACCACGACGGACCCGCCAAGCGCGCCCCCGATCTGCACCCCCGCCATGGTGATCAGCGGCAGCACCGCGTTGCGGAGCACGTGGCGCAGGACGATGCGCCGCGGCGGCACGCCCTTCGCCTGCGCGGTCACCACGTAATTCATCCGCAAGTTCTCCAGCACCGCGGCCCGCATCAGCCGGGTGTAGAGCGCCATGTAGAAGAGCGAGAGGGTAACGGCGGGCAGGATCAGGTGCCGGGCCACGTCGAGCACATGGGCAAGGCCCTGATGTGCCGCGCCGACCGTCACCATCCCGCTGGTCGGGACCCAGCCAAGCTTGATCGCAAAGAGCACGATGAACATCAGCCCGAGCCAGAAGATCGGCGCAGCATAGGCAAGGACTGCGGCGAGGAGGATGAGCGCGGCCTCGACCCGGTCACGGCGCAGCGCAGCGACAAGGCCAAGCAGCATGCCAAACCCGACCGACAACAGGACCGAACTCGCCATCAGCAGTAGGGTGGCGGACATCCGCCCGGCGATCAGGGAGAGATTTGATTCCTGGTACCGGAATGAGTAGCCGAGGTCGAGCGTGACGACGTTCCAGAGGTAAGCAAGGTACTGGATGAGGAGCGGCTGGTCGAGGCCGAACTGCTCACGAAGCTGCGCCATGTATTCCGGGCTCGCGGCGCCCGCTTCCCCGGCCAGGACGCTCGCGGGGTCGCCGGGCGCCAGGCGCAGCAGGAAGAAATTGCAGGTGACGATCAGCAACACGACCGGTACCGCCTGGAGCAGCCGGCGGCGGAGGAAACGCCACCGCCCCCCGCCGCGTGCAGCCGGCGCCTGCTGCGTCACTGCCGGGGGCACCTCCGTCATGCCGCTCAGCCCTCCAGCCGCGTCTCGTAGAGACCGCCGCGGACACCGAGCGCGCTGGTGATCAGATTTTTCACGCGGCGATTCTGCAGTGCGACGAGCTCCATCTCCATGATCCAGATGAGCGGGCTGTCTTCCACCAGCTTACGCTGGATCGCGTGGAAGATCCGCGCGCGCGCCGCCGGGTCCATCTCCACCGCGGCCTGGGCCCAAAGCTGGTCATTCTCTGGGTCGCTGTACCGGGCAACGTTGTTGAAGGGGATGCCCTGACGGATGTTGCTGGTGACGAACTGGCGCTGCACGCCGAGGGTCGGGTCGCCCATCCCGACATACCAGCCGGAGGTCATGTCGAAGTCGTATTCCATGTACACGCGGCGGACGTAGCTCGCCTGGTCAGTGCTGCGCAAGTTGAGGCGCACGCCAATCCGCGCATAAGCCTGGCGCATGTACTCGCCCATGCGGCGGTAGTCCTCGCCATAAGGACCGACGTCCTGGGTCAGCTCGAAGCGAATGCCGCCGCGCCCGCGCCGATATCCTGCAGCATCGAGGAGGGCGTTGGCGCGTTCGATCCGATCGGGGACGTCGAAGCGCAGCACGTCGTCAGTGAACAGGCCGGAGGGGGCGTAGACCGAGGAGATCGGGCCAACCGCAGGCTTGCCAAAGCCGTACCAGATATTGTCCACGATGAACTTGCGGTCGATGGCGTAGGCCAGTGCCTGGCGCACACGCCGATCGTCGAGCGGCGGCTTTCGGGTGTTCAACTCCATCAGCATGACAGGCGCCAGCGCCTCGTAGCCGCCACGCGCGATCTCAAGGTGCGGCAGGGCTCCGAGGCGGCGCATTTCCGCTGGGGTAATGGTCCCGAAGAAGGCGACGTCCACCTCGCCGCTCTCCAGCGCAGCGGCGCGCGTGGCCGGGTCGTTGATGAAGCGGAAGATAATGCGGTCGAGGTAGGGCCGGCCGGGGCGCCAGTAGTTCGGATTCTTCTCCAAGGTGATAGAGGCACCACGCTCCCAGGAGGCGAAGCGGAAGGGTCCAGTGCCGATCGGCCGATTGTTGTGCGGGTTGTTCCGGATGTCGGTGCCCTCGTAGAGGTGCTTCGCGACGATCGGCGCCTCGAGGCTCGACAGCCCCTTCATCATGGGCGGATAGGGATGCTCGAGCCGAAGCACTGCCGTGTGCTCGTCTGGCGTGTCCACCGCCCGCAGGGGGCCAAGGTTGCCGGGGCCGCGGGGGTGGAACTTCTTGACGACCTCGAGCAGCGAGAAGGCGACGTCAGCGCTGGTGAAGGGCCGGCCGTCGTGCCAAGTGACACCACGGCGCAAGCGGAAGGCAATGGACTTGCCGCCGTCGGACATCTCCCAGGATTCGGCCAGGGACGGCTGCGGCTGCATGCCCATGTCGTATTCGAGCAGGCCGTCGTAGATCTTCGTACCGAGTTCCGCGACCGAGGGCGCGGAATTGATCGCGTTCGTCAGCACAGTGGGCTCGGGCGTGGTGACAACGACAAGCGTATTGCCGCGGGCGTCAGCTGCCGGCTGCTGAGCGCGGGCGCCGGAGGTGGCCCCGAGTCCGATGGCTGCCATCGTTGCCAGCAGGTCACGTCGTTGCATTTTGGCTCCCCCTTGGTTCCCGTACGCCGCCGCCACGGTCCGGCGTCCTTGCCTGCCCGACTTATTTACCAGTTGGTCACAAACTCCTCAATCCGTAGCCCAGGTAGAGCACCAGCGCAACGGTGTAGTAGGCCATCACCGGCACCGGCAGGTCGCGTTCGCGCTCGCTGTCCTTACAGTTGCATACTATTTTTGAGGTGAGCCGGCGGCGCCATAACTTGGTGGCATCGCCGCCGAGCGGACCAGGGGTGGACCTGTATGAAGTGAAGCAGCGCGCAGGCGAGCACGTCGTGCTCGAGCACGACGCCGTCGTGGCGTTCGCCAGCGCGCCGCCGCCCGATGACAAGCTGGTATTCGAGGCAACAGGAAACACGGCCACAGTGGTGGGGCTGATCGCGCCGCATGTACGCAAGGTGGCGATCGCCAACCCGATCCAGGTACGGGCAATCGCCTGGGCGGAGTCAAGACCAACAAGATCGATGCTGGCGTACTCGCCAAACTGCATGCCAGTGGGTTCCTGCCAGAAGTCTGGTCGCCAGACGACGACACCCAGGCGCTTCGGCGTCTCGTCGCAAAGCGCGTGCAGGTCGCCTCGCACATGACCTGGGTCAGGAACCGAATCCATTCGGTGCTGCACGCAAATCTCATCCCGCCCTACAGCAGTAAGCTGTTTAGCAAGGATGGCCGGACTTGGCTGGCGGCCAGCCGCGCCCGGAGGATCAGCGGCGGACGGTGACGCGCCACCTGAGCGAGCTGGACCGGCCTGCGGCCGACCTGGCCACCTTCGACGCCACACTGGCCCGCCGCACCCTGACGGACCCGCGGGCGGAGCGGCTGATGACCATTGGTGGCGTCAACGCCGTGGTGGCGGCCAGCATTTTGCAGCGATCGGTGACATCGGCCCGTTCTCCTCCCCCGAGGTCCGGAAGACCAGCGGCTACAGTACGGCAGCCAGTTCCACTCGATTGCGGCCCTTCGCTTTGGCAGCGTAGACTGCCGAATCGGCGCGCCGCAGCAGATCCTCGATCGTGCAGTCCGCCGGCCAGCGTTCGGTCACGCCGAAGCTGGCGGTGAGTGGTGGGAGATTAGCAGTCCCACGAGATTGGGGCGCCAGAGACGCCACCGCCCGCCGCAGCCGCTCGGCGATCTCGGCTGCGCCAGCCAAGCCGATCTGTGGCAGGACGACAGCGAATTCCTCGCCGCCAATGCGGGCCAGGATGTCCTCGCTGCGGACCAAGCCGGTCAGGGTCTGCGCGATGGCCTGCAGCGCCGCATCGCCCGTCGCATGGCCACCGGTGTCATTGAGCTGCTTGAAGTGATCGAGATCGAGCAAGATCAGCGAGAGGCGCTGGTTCGCCTGTCTAGCGCGCTCCAGCGCCATGCCGGCATTGGCCATGAAGAAGCGCCGGTTGCCGATGCCGGTCAAAGGATCGGTCAAGGCTTCGCGCCGGAGCATTTCGGTGCGGGCCACTGCCCGCTTCAGCGTGCCCTGGGTCCTGGCCAAGCGGAACTCGGCCTCACGTCGTTCGCTGGTCAGCGCGATCAGGGTCAGCGCGTCCATGGCGAAGAGCACGGTCATAAGGCTGACCGATTGCAAGGGGTTCACGACGCTCGGTGCATGAAAGGGGCCTTCGCCGATCACGGTCCCGACCGTTGCCGTGATGCAGATCAGCGTCAGCAGCGTGTAGGCGGCGCGGAGCGAAATGCGGAGCGTGATCCAGGACAGTGGAACGGTCAGGAGGAAGACGGCATCCGGTCGCACCAGGCGGCCCAGGCCGGGTACGGCGAAAAGCAAGGCGGCCGCGGCGATGGTGCTGAGCAGAACGAGGGTATCGAGCGGAGAAGGTGCTCGATCGACCGCGTGCGGCGTGCGCTCCGCACCCAGCCAGAGCAGCAGGGCAGGTGCGAAGAAGAAGGTCCCGCCACTGTCACAGAGCCACCAGCTCCAGAAAGTCCGGTAAACCTCTTCCGTCGAAAGGGGTTGGCCGAGCGCAAGGGCGAACGTGCCGCCGGCGGCAGTGACCGTCGCATGCAGTACCACGCTGCCGAGGATGAAGCCAACCACGCCGATGAAGCGGGTGAACAGACCACTCGGCGGTCGCAGGAAGCGTGTGGCCACAGCGCCGATCCAGGGGCCGGCGGCATTGCTGACGGACATCGCCGCCGCCACATGCAGCGGCGAACCAAAGACCAGCCAGTTAACGATGCAGGAGCCGACGAACACGCCGGGCAGCAGCCCGGCGCCGCCGACCATGCAGACGACGCAGGCGATGCCGGCGGGCAGCCAGATCGGCGCCGGGAACAGGCCATAGGCGCCGAAAAAGCGCCCAACTATGGCGCCAAGCCCCGCATAAAGTGTTGCTACGACAAGGTTGGCGACAACCCAGCGCGCCCGGCTGCCCGAGGCGAGCCAGGGCAGCAGCCAGGGGTTCGGCATGCCTCGAGACCGCAGGCCTGCGAGGTTGAGGCTGGAGCTTGCCGTGGTATGCGCCGCGAGCATCGGCCTTGTCGCATGCTCTCAATCACTTAGCGCTGCCATTTGGCACAACTGGAAATGTCTTGCAATCGTCATGAAATCCGGCCCGGGAGCTGCCGCGGGCGGTGAATGGGGCGGAAAAGGGAAAGGGCGCCAGCTTGAACTTGGAATATGGCAGGCATGGGAAAGCTGCCATTTCCGCGAGATTCCGTGCCCCGCTGCCTAGCGAGCTAGTTAGAGCTATCAGCCTCCGGGTTCGCCAGGTTCGTGAACACCCTGGTTGCGGCACTGCAGACGGGCGACGCTCAAACGGAGGGCCAGGTCGGGAAGCTCAAACTGCTGAAGCGCCAGGCTTTCGGGCGCAGCAGTTTCAACCTCCTTCGACGCCGTGTGCTCCTCGCCGCATGATCCACGCTTCCTGCGGAAGAGCCCGAAAGGGGGTGAAGCCCAACCCGCTATGGCGGCGTAACCCAAGCCAACCAGCCTCCGAAGCTGGGGCGGTTCATTGGACTTGCCCCGCTTCTGTGGAGCTATGGATGCCTGGGTGATTACGGTTCTGTCCTCGTCTCCTCCTCATAGCTGATGGGCGACAGGTAGCCGAGCGCGGAGTGCCGGCGGCTCGGGTTGTACCAGCCCTCGATGTAGCTGAAGACCGCCATGCGCGCCTCGGCCTGGGAGCGGAAGCTGTGGCGATCCAGCAGCTCGCATTCCAGGGTGGCGAAGAAGCTCTCCGCCATGGCGTTGCCGTAGGCGTCTCCGACCGAGCCCATCGACGGCCACACACCGGCCTCCTCGCAGCGCTTGCCGAACGCCACCGAGGCGTACTGGCTGCCCTGGTCGGAGTGGTGGATGACGTCGTCCGGCCTGCGCCGGCCGATGGCCATGTCGAGGGCGGCGAGCACGAGTTCAGCCCTGAGATGGTTGGCCATCGCCCAGCCGACGACGCGGCGGCTGAACGCGTCCAGCACCACGGCGAGGTCGAGGAACCCTGTCCAGGTCGGGATGTGGGTGATGTCGGCGACCCAGAGCTGGTCGGGCGCGGTGGCGGTGAAGTCGCGCTTCACCAGATCCGGCGCCGGCCGGGCCTCCGGTTCGCGCCGCGTGGTGGTGCATGTCCCCTTGCGCCGACTGACGCCGGCGATGCCGGTCTCACGCATTAGGCGTGCGATCCGCTTGCGCCCGTGCCTTTCTCCTCCTGCCCGTAGCTCGGCATGGACGCGCGGCGCCCCGTAGGTGCCGCGCGAGATGGCGTGGATGGTCCGGACGCGCTTCAACAGCGCGGCGTCCGACATGGCCCGGGCCGAGGCAGGGCGGCGGCGCCAGGCGTGGTAGCCCGCCCCGGAAACACCGAGCACGCGCGCCATGGTGGCGATGGGGAATTCGGCCTGGTTCGCGCCCATGAACTCGAAGATCCGGGCGGGATCGCGCCGGTCTCCCTGGCGAACCAGGCTGCCGCCTTTGCCAGGATGGCGCGCTCCTGGCGCAGCTGGCGGTTCTCGCGGCGCAGCCGCGCCAGCTCCTCCCGCTCGCCCGTGGTCAGCCCGTCCGTGCGCTGACCCCCGTCACGCTCCGCCTGACGGACCCAGTTGCGGATCGCCTGCGCGGAAGGCTCGAACTCGCGGGCGAGGTCCTCCGGGTCCCGCCCGGCCCGGACCAGCTCGACCATCTGCCGCCGGAACTCCAGCGGGTAGGCGGGCTGTGTTCCGCCCATCGTGGACACCTCCGACGAAAGCCGCGGGGGCTCCACGAAACCAAGTCAAGTCCAAGTTCCACATCCCTCACGATCTCGGCACCGTCGCCGCTCTGCGCGCTCGGCTGTGGAAGGCCGGCTATCGCCCGGTGGCGCTGTACAGCGGCGACAAACACCCCTGGGGCGGCTCCTGGCCGAACCGGGCACGGCGCGATCCGCCCGAGGCGGCCGAGGCGCCGCCGCGTCCCGAGGCGCTGAATACCGGAATCCTCTGCGACGGGCTGCGCGCGCTGGACATTGATCTTGATGATGCTGAGTTGGCCGCGCGCATCGAGGCCGAGGCCACAGCCCGCTTCGGCCCGGCTCCGGTGCGCTGGCGCGAGAACAGCGGCCGGCGCCTGCTGGTCTATCGTGCGGCCGAGGGCGAGCCGCCCAAGCGCGTGCTGACCGGCACGGCGGGGAAGCTGGAAGTGTTGGGCCGAGGCCAGCAATTCCACGCCAGCGGCCGACACCCCTCCGGCGCCCTGCTGCGCTGGCGCCCGGTGCCGCTGGAAGCGACGCCGCTGCGCGCGCTGCCGGCGGTGACGGAGGACCAGATCACCACCTTCTTCGCCACGGTGGCGCCCTGGATCGGGGCAGAGGCGCCGAAGGTCCAACGGGCGGGCCAGCGGCAGGGCCAGCCTCGCCCCGGAGCCCATGCCGCTCCGGCCGAGGTGGCCGAGGTGCTGGCCCGCATCCCGAACACCGGGCTGGCCGACTGGGAGCGGTTCAACCGCATCGGCATGGCGATCTTCGCCGCATTGGGCGGCGCCGATGAAGGGCTGGCGCTGTTCCGCGACTGGGCCAAGCAAAACCCATCCTATGACGCCGCCGAGGTGGAAGGCCGGTGGGCCAACTATCACCGCAGCCCGCCGGCTCTCGTTGGCCTGCATACGCTGCGTGCCATCGCGGCCGAGGCCGCGCCGTGGCCGGCACCTGCCATGGAGGTGCCGCACCGCTCTGCGGCCAGGGCGCCCGACCTGCCGCTGGACGTGTTCGGAGACTTCTGGGCCGGCCGGATCGGCCGCGCCGCCGAGGGCGCCAATGCGCCACCGGATTACGTCGCCATGCCGCTCCTGGCCGTGGCCTCGGCGCTGTTGGGCAACGCCCGGTGGGCGAGCGCCTGGCGCGGCTGGGCCGAGCCGCCGGCCCTGTGGTGCGGCAGCGTTGGCAATCCATCCTCCGGCAAGTCCTCCGGCGCCTCCACCGTCACGCGCGACGTGCTGCGGCTGGTGGAGGCGCACATGGGCCGAGACTATCCGGCCGAGGTGCAACGCTGGCAGGAGGTGGAGGCAGTGGCGCGCGCCGCGCTGAAGCAATGGGAAAAGGACGTGGCGCGCGCGATCAAGGCCGGCGATCCGGTGCCGGCGAAGCCGGAGGCGGCGACGATCCCGCCGAAGCCGGTCCGGCCGCGCGCCAGCGTGATCGACGCAACAGTGGTGTCCATCGGGCCATTGCTGGCCGGGCTGCCGAAAGGCGTGCTGAACCTGCGCGACGAGATGGCCGGCTGGCTGCTGAATCTGTCGCGCTACTCCAATGGCGGGACGGATCGGCCCTTCTGGCTGGAAGCCTACAACGGCGGCCCCTACCAGATTGACCGGCAGAAATACCCGGTGCCGATCTTCATCCCGCACCTGACCTTGCCGGCCTTCGGCACGATCCAGCCGGAGCGGCTGGCGGATATTCTCGACGGCGCCGATGATGGGCTGGCCTCGCGGTTCCTCTGGGCCTGGCCGGAGGCGACGCGCCGTTTCGACCGGCCACGCGATGCCGGCGACCCCTATCAGGCGGCCACCGCTCTGCAACGGCTGGCGGACCTGACGATGGCGAAGAACGACGCGGGCGACCCGGTGCCCTCCTATGTCCGCCTCGCGGATGACGCCCAGCCGGTGCTGGTGGAATTCGCGCGCGAGATGCAGGACCGCGAGGCGGCGGCGCACGGGCTGCTGAAATCCTCCATCGGCAAGGCACGCGGCCAAGCCCTCCGGCTCGCGCTGGTGCTGGAATACTTGTGGTGGTCCGAGGGCGACGGGGCGGAGCCGGAGTGCATAACGCGGCGGGCGATGGAGGCCGCCGCCGGGCTGATGGACGCCTACTTCCTGCCCATGGCGCTGCGGGTGCTGGGCGATGCTGCCATCCCCGAGGACGAGCGCAACGCCCGGACCCTGGCCGCCTGGATCATGGAGACGAAGCCGGAGGTAGTGAACGTCTCGGCCATCCGCGACGGCGCCAGGTTGCCAGGGCTTCGGGACAGCGATGCGGTGAAAGCCGCGTGCCGGTTTTTCATGGAGGCGCGTTGGCTGGCCAAGGCGCCGCGCACCGGGCAGGGCGGCCGGCCGCGTGGCGACTTCCGGGTGAACCCCCGCCTGTTCGGGACGGCGCCATGAGCCGGTTCCTGGCCGCGTTCCGGGCCGGCGCAGGGGTGGGGGCAAAAAAGCGATTTTTGTCCCCCTATGGTCCCGACAACCACGAAAACCCCAAAACCCCCCCGCCGGGGGCAGCCTGCCAAGGACACGGAAGGTTTTCGGGGTTTTCGGGATATTCGGGACCATACGCCGCCGAAAAATGCATTTTCGACCGAGGCGCCTGATCGCGCCGCCTTCCTGGCCCGCGCCGCCGAGGATGCCGCCGAAGCCCTGGCGGCCCCCGATCCTGACCTGGACCATGAGCGGGCTGAGGTGGCCGCCGCGCAGGCGGCCGAGGCGGAGCATCGGCGGAGTGTGGTTGCCATGCTCGCCGCCTCGACGCAGCGCGCGTCTTTACTCAGACGCACTTGCGACGAACCAGCCCAAGAGCTGCAAGGCCGACGCCAAACAGCGCCAGCGTTCCAGGCTCCGGCACCGGGACCGCTGGCGTTAGGAGGAAAGCATGGCTCTGACCATTGAGGATGCCGTAGCCGGTAATCTGGCCTGCATCGTTGATGCCTTGAGCCGAGATCAGGATCCAGCCCGATCCCGAGGGGATCAGGTCGTTCAGGTCCAGCATGCTGCTGCCATCCCACAGGAAGGCATGCTGGGCGATATTGCCGGGGGTGTAGCTCTGCCCGGTCACCTGCCCG